>JACQTD010000114.1 GCA_016210985.1 Acidobacteriota bacterium | reverse complement strand
GATCACGACCGTGGCCGGGAACGGCGTATTCAACATCCTCTCGATCGAGGAATTGGGGGACGGCGGCGCGGCGACCAGTGCGGCTATCCGTTTTCCTTATAGCGTGGCCTTCGACCGGTCGGGGAACTTCTATATCGCCGAGTTCGGTAGCAACCGCGTCCGGCGAGTGGATACCAATGGAATCATCACCACCGTCGCAGGCAGCGGTCATCCTACGCAGCCGGGTTCAAGCGGAGACGGCGGACCTGCGGATCAGGCGAAGCTGAACCGTCCAAGCGCCGTTGCCGTTGATTCCTCGGGCAACGTTTACGTATCGGATTCGGCCAATTACCGGGTTCGTAAGGTAAACGCCCAGTAAGTAGCACCGGTTTAGAGAACCAGGACCGCGAGGCCGATCCTTGGATCGGTCTCGCGGTCCTTTTGTTTTTTCATCCTGGGACTCAGGGCAGGAGGATGGTGGAGCCGGGAGTCGTCGCTGTGTTCCCGGACCGATCGGGAACGGTGAAGTAGTAGCTCACCGAATCGCCTGACCTGAAGGGTCCGATCATCGCCGACAGGACGATGGCCTGCTCGAGCGGCAGGCATGGCGCGGGAAGCATAAGGTCGCGGGTACTGGGAACAGGATCGAACGGCTCCAGATATTCCGGAACAAAGGGTCCGCCGTTGAGCGAGAAATGAACCCGGGCCGCATCCGCGACCGTCGTCTGCCGATCGACAGCCGTGAGGCTGAAATGAAGGCGGTCACCGATGACCTCCGCTCCGGCATCGAGGATTTCCGGGGGCGTCCGGTCCACGTGGAAACGCATGATGACCTCGTGAATCACGTCTCCATGCAGGACGTCAAGGAGCTTCGGCTTGATCACGGATACCCCTTCCCGCGAATCCCTAGTTTGTTCAATCGTGATCGATCCAAGCGGCTTTTCTCCGCGCGAGATGGTCCACGGGTGTCCGGGTTGAGGGTTCATATCGAGCACCCGCCATCCCGGGAGCGCATCACCCAGATCTACCGAGGTGGAGACGAGAAACGGTGTCCCTGAAAGGAGCGTCGTTTCGTTGTAGAGCGGCCACGTATAGGTCTCCACATGACTCGAAGGTTCGGCGCTGGAAACCGCGCCTGCAATGAGGTCCGTGCGCCAGATAAAATCGAGGAGTCCTCCGGTAGCGTCCTCAAAATCGGTGTATTCATAGAACCGATTGAGATCGAGCTTATCGGGATAAGGGAAAGTCCAGCAGGCCGTGGCGCACTTGCCCGGAGCAAGCAATACCGCTTGGACCTCCAACTCCTTGATCGTATCGATCGTCGATCCGCTCTTCAAAAAGGGCCGGACATATACCGGATTCACTCCCTCGGTCAGGCGCCTGAGCCTCATGCAAAAACGCATCGTCCGGGTCGACGGGTCGAACCGGTACCATCGGCACTGATCAAAGAGCCCGAAGCGGGTCTTCTCATATCTGTCGCAACCGTACGCAAGGGTTCCACCGGTCAGCGAGTTGATCGTGCAGAGCAGCAGGAGGGCAAGTGCCGGGGGGAGCAGTCTTCTCATTTCACATGGATCCCAGAGTCGCCGCAAGAGTCGGAGCAGGATAGCCCGTCATTCTCCCTGCGCCTTGAATATCATTATTGGATCCGAGCGGGCCCGAATCAGGAAAACCATACTGTAGATCGGCCGTTCTTATCCAGCTTTTTGTTTCACGGTTTCATATGGCATAAATCTTGAATGGAAGATCACGGGGATGTATAATTTGACACATCTCGCTGCAAAACCTGATGGATTAGGACGCTTGGAACGGGGACCTGTTACACTTGTTGCGTCAAATTCGTGGTAGCACTGAGCAAGAAGATACTTATACTTAGGGTCATCTGCATAAAGTGTTACATTAAATTCTCTTGACTTCATAGATACTCGTGGTAAGATTTGGTCCGGTCGCAACACGGGGGGGTCATACAAATCGGAGGTCTAAATGCTCATGAATATGAGGAGCCTAAGTATAGGTCTGAAAGTTATCCGGAGCGTCACCGTACTTCTGACCCTCCTGGCCATTACCCTTCCTTCACTCGTCGTGACCACTAGCGCGGAAGAGGAACAAAGTGGAAACATAGCAACTGTCGCTGGCACTGGCACTTGCGGTTATAGCGGTGACGGCGGCTCGGGCGCGAATGCGCAAGTCAGTGGCTTGGCCGGCCTGGCCACTGATGCCGAAGGGAACTTATACATTTCCGAGACGGCGAATCATGTTGTCAGAAAGGTAACGCCGTTCGGGACGATTTCGACCTTTGCCGGTTCCCCCGGGATTGCCAAGTACAACGGCGACAATGGTCCGGCGGAAAGGGCTCAACTGGCTGCTCCTACAGGAGTTGTAGTTGATTCGACATCCAGGTTACTCTACATCGCCGACCTCGGAAACCACCGCGTGCGCCGCGTCGATCTTGCCACACGGATTATCACCACCTTTGCCGGCACGGGCGAGGCCGGATTCAGCGGTGATGGCGGACCGGCGGTCCAGGCGAAGCTGCAGAACCCGAACGCGCTAGCCATGGACAATGCGGGTAACCTTTACATCTCCGATTACCTCAACAACCGCATACGCAAGGTCGACCAGGGTGGTACGATCACCACATTCGCAGGGAATGGCAGCCGAGGTGATTGCGGCGACGGCGGACCGGCGACGGCGGCATGCCTCAAGGATGTGAAAGCACTGGCAGTGACACCGACCGGGCTGATGTTGGGAGCCATGAACAGTAACCGGGTCAGGCGAGTAGACGGAGCAGGCACCATCACGACGATTGTAGGAGAGGGATCCTACCTTCCGCCTGCCATTCCCGGACCGGCTAACGGGAACACCATTAACTGGCCCGACGGATTGGCGAGCGACAGCTTCGGAAATCTCTATATCGCGCTATTCGCTGGAAACATCGTTCTCCGAATGACGCCCGATGGATGGCTGACGGCTGTGGCCGGTACCGGATTCGCGGGATACAATGGCGACAACAGACCGGCTGCCCAGGCGCAATTGAAGGGTCCGACGGGTCTTGCCATCGATCGATTCGGCAACCTCTACATCAGTGATTCAGGGAATTGTCGGGTCCGAAAAGTCAGAGTGCAGTAATCCTTCTTCAGTAGAGCGGGCTCCGAGACCACATCGAGATCTCCATCATGACTTGAGCGCCTCCCAGGGCGCTCAAGTCATTCCCGTCTGTAGGCCCATCATTCATCGCTCGTAGTTCCACCCATTTGTAGTTCCGTCTTCAGGCGGGCGGTGCGGCAGCGGCAAAATCCGGGGGGAAGCCGGAACTACGAACCTGTTGACAAGGCTCTATGCCTATGCTAGAAAAAGCGCTTACATCTTCTATCCTTTCGCTTGTTTCCGATTAAAGTTCCGATGGCTGAGGAGCAAAAGCCGACCGCTGAGAAACCGAAGCCTGCGCCACCCGCCCCGAAGGCGCCGCCTGTGGCGCCTGTGACCGAGATCCAGGGCGATCCCATCATCGAACATCTGAAGACCCGATTCGATGGAGCGGTTCATCAGGCCGTCGAGAGTTACGGCCTCCAGGAACTGCTGATCGACCGCGAACGGACGGTTGAGATTTGCCGGTTCCTTCACGATGATCCCGTGGCCGGCTTTGACTTCCTGACCGATGTCACGGCGCGGCACATTCCCGGACGGCCGAAACCCTATCAGGTGATTTATCATCTCTATGGTTTCTCGAGGAACAAGCGCCTGCGGATCAAAGTTGACTTGTCGGCCGATGAAGCCGCACAGTCCGTAGTGGAGGTCTGGGCGGCGGCGAATTGGATGGAGCGGGAAGTCTATGACCTGTTCGGCATCGGCTTCGAGGGGCATCCGGACCTGCGCAGATTACTCCTGCCCGAGGACTGGGAGGGGTATCCGCTGAGAAAGGACTACCCCATGGAATTCCGTTACAATCGCTGGACGCGTGAACACCTGCACATGGTGCCCTTCGAGGAGGGGACTGAGTATTCCGGGAAGTTCGAGTAGGGCGGATGCACGAGTTTGTTTCACCGGCTGAAGACAAGGCGTTAGGCTCAAGGGAGATGGTCCTCAATATGGGACCGCAGCATCCGTCCACGCACGGCGTGTTGCGGGTCATCCTCAAGCTGGAGGGTGAGACCGTCGTCGACCTCGACTGCGATATCGGGTATCTCCATCGGGGCGTCGAGAAGATCTGTGAGAATCGTCCCTACACCCACATCGAACCTTATTTCGACCGGACGGACTATGTCGCCGCCGTGTCGAACAACCTCTGCTACATAGAGACGGTCGAGAAACTGCTGGGCACTGAGGTGCCGTCGAGGGCGAAGTACCTGCGCGTGGTCCTTACGGAGCTCAACCGGTTGTCCAGCCATCTGCTTTGGCTGGGCACGCACGCGATGGATATTGGCGCGGTCACGGTCTTCCTCTATGCCTTCCGCGAGCGCGAAGAGATCCTCAAGATCTTCGAGAATTTCTTCGGCGCGCGGCTGACGACCAACGCGTTCCGGATCGGGGGTCTCTTCTATGACGCCTATCCGGAATTCGACGCTCAGGTGCGCGCCTTCTGTAAAGTCTTCCCTTCCCGCGTCGGCGAGTACGAGCAACTATTGAATGAAAACCGGATCTGGCTCGGCCGGACGGTCGGCATCGGCGTGATCGGGGCCGATGAGGCCAAGAACCTGGGGATGACCGGGCCGCTGCTGCGAGGCTCGGGCGTGAAGTTCGATATTCGAAAGGCCTTCCCCTATGAAGTTTATGACCAGCTTGATTGGGAAGTGCCGGTCGGTGTGAACGGCGACACCTATGATCGCTATCTTGTGCGGATGGAGGAGATGAAGCAGAG
>JACQTD010000113.1 GCA_016210985.1 Acidobacteriota bacterium | reverse complement strand
GGGTATGGAAGGGTATATCGGAGAGATAAAGGGCGGCCGAGGCCCCGGTGAGCCCGAGGACGTCAGGATCGTTCTCGTGGTCGGCGGAAATCACCATCGCCATGACCTGCGTCTCGCACTGATAACCCTCCGGAAAGAGCGGTCTAAGCGGCCGATCGATCAGGCGGCTGGTCAGAATCTCCTTCTCGGTGGGCCGGCCTTCGCGCCGGAAGTAGTTTCCGGGAATGCGGCCGGCGGCATAATTGTTCTCACGATAATCGATGGTAAGCGGGAAAAAACTGGCTCCGACCTTGGGCGTATGCGTCGACACCGCCGTGACCAGTAACATGGTATCGCCGTAGCGAATGACCACCGCGCCATCTGCTTGCTTGGCTATTTTTCCGGTTTCGATGCTCAGCCGCTTACCGCCCACCTCCATCGAATCGCACAAATACTTTTCAGACATGCTTCCTCCAATTCACCTTCACGAATGCACCACGACGGCCGCGGATCTGAAATCGTGGGAGAGATGCCATTTGTCGCATCAGAAAATCTTGCAGAGAGCGCCGTTGCCGGATCGGATCCGCTCTCCAAATAGAGCGTCACGCTGATCCACAGCCATCCAGCCGATCTCTCGCTTACTGGGGTCTAGCCGGTAAAATTGACCGAGTTCGCGTGAAACCGCACCGACGGTTACGCTTTTCAAGGACGGTAGATACCGGGTGGCCGGAAGAGGTCTTAGGACGGAGGGACAGGTCCTTCCTCGAATCGACTCTACTTTCGTAGTCCCAAACTCTCGATCAGTAGATGGTAGCGATCGCGCCTATTCTTCTTCAGGTAGTCCAGCAAACGCCGCCGCTGGCTGACAAGCTTAAGCAGTCCCTGCCGCGAGTGGTGGTCGCTCTTATGAGTCTTAAAATGCTCAGTAAGCTGGGTTATTCGGTTGGTCAACAAGGCCACCTGCACTTCGGGGGAACCCGTATCACCCTCATGCAGCTTGAATCGAGTGATGACCTCACCCTTGAGTTCCTTCGTCAACGCCACTGTAAAACAGTCCTCCCCTCCGTCGATCAGTTCCCCTTATCCATAAACACGAAAAATAGCACAGTCTTTTTGGGACTGTAAAGCACGAACGGCGGAAACGGAAAGACCGGGCGCCGACGTGGCCCTCGTTGATGCCATGGATGAACAGACCCATTCCAGCCGAGCGCCGAATCTCGATTTCCTCGCATAAATTGCTATGACCATGTTATTTAGGGGCAGCGCTCCGCTTTGTCGGCGCACTCCAAATGGAGCCGATCTTGCATCCGGGTGATCTTCGTTTCCTCGGCCCAACCTGGCCCACTAGCCCGATCGGGCTTGTCTTGACAGTAATTTGGGGCATGTGATAGTTTCGCCGACCGTTGTACGGCTTCATAAATAGCTAATCTCTGCGTGGGTTTGTATTGGGTAATCTCGCTCTCCTCCTCGTATTCCTTGAAGAGGGAAACATTCTCTCTCCTGACCTGACGACCCTGGTCGTCTTCTTGATTGTCATTCTCCTGGCTGGTCTACTGAACCGCCTGCTCTTCAAACCCGTACTCTCGGTACTCGACGAGCGGGAAGAGAAGACCTCGGGAACGCTCGCTGCGGCACGTAACCTGATGGCGGTCTGCGACGAGAAACTCGCGCGATATGAAGAGGCGATCCGTACGGCGCAGGCGGACAACTATCATATGCTTGAAGCCCGCCGGAAGCTGGCCCTGGATGAGCGAGCTCGGTCGATCGCCCGGGCCAAGGACGAAGCCCAGCGGTTGATCGCGGTCGCCCGCCAGGAGATTGCCGCCGAGACTGAAGAGGCCAAGAAAACACTCGATCGGGAAAGCCGGCTGATCGCGGCGACCATCGCCTCCTCGATACTCCGCCGTCCGCTCCAGAGGACGCAGGAGGAGGCGTGAAACTTCCGGGACTTGCGGATGACACGACGTTACCGGCGGCCGCTCCTGTGCTGTTGTTGCTGAATCCCGAGATTCCGCGGACAGTCAATTTCCTGATCTTCGCTGCGATCCTTATCTATTTGCTACGAAAGCCGCTCTCCAGATTCCTCGCTGAGAGGGTCGAAGCGATTCGCCGGGATCTCGCCGAAGCCGGAGCAAAAAAAGAGCGCGTCGAATCGCGATTGAGAGAAATCGAGGGCCAGTTGGCCAGACTACAGGCGGAGATCGCGGAGTTCAAGTCGGCCGCAGAACAGGAATCGCTGAAGGATCAGGAGCGGATTCGCGCGGCGACCGAGGTCGAGATGCAGAAACTCAAGACTTTCGCCGGCCGGGAAATCGACGGCGCCAAGTCCGCGGCACTACTTGAGTTGAAGGCCTTCGCTGCCAGGAAATCGGTCGAGGTCGCGGAATCGCTCATCCACCGGGAACTGAAGGAGGAGGATGAGCGCAGATTGGTAAGCGATTTCGGCGATGGGATGAAGGAGATCAGGCGATGAGCAGCCGCCAGGTCGCCCGCCGTTACGCACAGGCGCTCTGTGACATTGTCGCGACACAGGCGGATCAGCAGGTAGCGCTGGAGGAACTCGGCCTTTGCCGGGAGCTCTTCGAGGAGAACGCCGATCTTCGAGAGACCTTCGCGAGCCCGGCGATCCCGCGGGCTCAGAAAGAACGACTGTTGCAGGCGCTTGTAGAGCGGTTGCAGCCAACCCGGACGACAGCGAACCTTCTGCGGGTGCTTCTCCTTAACGAGCGACTCGGCAACCTTCCCGAGATCGCCGAGGAGTTCGCCAAGGACCTCGATCGCCGGCAGGGTGTGGCCCTGGTCGAAATCCGGACCGCCCGGCCCCTCACCGAGGAGCAACAGAGATCTCTCGGTCGTCGATTCGAGGAATTGACCGGACAGAAAGTCAGAATGAGT
This sequence comes from Acidobacteriota bacterium, assembly GCA_016210985.1. Lineage (GTDB taxonomy): Bacteria > Acidobacteriota > Blastocatellia > HR10 > JACQTD01 > JACQTD01. The sequence continues at coordinate 22,737 of JACQTD010000113.1, read as the reverse complement.
TATGTCGAAGACGACGGCCTGATTGGCGGCGTCGTCGCAAAATGGGGCAGTGAGGTTTTCGACGGCTCGGTGCGCGCCCAATTGGAGACGTTGCGACAACAATTGACGCGCTGAACCCCGCCACCGCCGGGTGGCCGCGCCAGGAAACGGAATTATGAAAAAAATCAAAGCTGACGAAATTGCACAGATTATCCGGCAGCAGATTGAGAATTATCAGGCTACCATTACGGTAGACGAGGTCGGCACCATCACCAAGGTCGGCGACGGCATTGCCGAGATCCACGGAATCGAGAAGGTGATGGCAGGCGAATTGCTCTCCCTTCCCCACGAAGTGGCTGGACTGGCGCTGAATCTCGAGGAGGATAAGGTCGGCGCCGTGCTCTTCGGTGAGTACCATCTGATCAAGGAAGGCGATCAGGTGAAACGGACGCGGCGCATCATGGCCGTGCCGGTAGGCGAAGCCCTGGTCGGTCGCGTGGTGGACGCCCTGGGGCGGCCGCAGGACGGAAGAGGACCGGTGATCTCCGACACCTATAACCCGATCGAAAGACTGGCGCCGGGCGTGGTCGAGCGGCGCCCGGTGAAGGAATCGCTCCAGACCGGGCTCAAGGCCGTGGATGCAATGATTCCGATCGGTCGGGGCCAGCGCGAGCTGATCATTGGCGACCGGCAAACCGGCAAGACGGCGATCGCCGTGGATAGCATCATCAACCAAAAGGGCAAAGACGTCATCTGCATCTATGTCGCGATCGGACAGAAGCAGTCCACGGTCGCCCAGGTTGTGAAGACACTGGAAGACAACGGGGCCATGGGCTACACCATCGTGGTGGCGGCATCCGCATCGGAGCCGGCGGCCATGCTCTATCTTGCCCCCTATGCTGGATGCGCCATGGGCGAGTACTTCCGTGACCGGGGAAAACATGCGCTGGTCATTTATGATGATCTTTCCAAACACGCAGCGGCTTATCGGGAGATTTCGTTGCTGCTCCGCCGCCCGCCGGGACGCGAAGCTTATCCGGGCGACGTCTCAGCCTACGTGCCGACCAACGTGATTTCGATCACCGACGGGCAGATCTATTTGGAAACCGACCTTTTCCACAGCGGAATCCGGCCGGCCATCAACGTCGGTATCTCCGTAAGCCGCGTCGGAGGATCGGCCCAGATCAAGGCCATGCGCCAGGTGGCGGGTTCGCTCCGCCTGGAACTCGCGCAATTCCGTGAGCTGGCGGCCTTCGCCCAGTTCGGTTCCGATCTCGACAAGGTTACCCTCGCCCAGCTCAATCGTGGCAAGCGCCTGACGGAATTGCTCAATCAGGGCCAGTACCAGCCGGTCGAGGTAGAGAAACAAGTGCTGGTGATTTGGGCCGGCACCAAGGGCTTCCTCGATGATCTGGCGATAGAGGACGTGAAGCCATTCGAGGAAGGACTCATCCGCTTCGTGGAGAACAGCAAAGGCAGCCTGCTCGAGAAGATCTCCAAACAGAAGGAATTGAACGACGAAATCGTCGGTGAACTGAAGAGCGCAGTGAAGGAATTCAAGGAGCGCTTCACAGCCGAACGCTCCAGAAAAGCGGCCGCTGCGTGAACCATGCCTAGTACACAGGATCTGAGAAGGCGAATCCGGGCTGTCAAGAACATGCAGCAGGTGACGCGCGCCATGCGCATGGTCGCGGCGGCGCGATTACGCCGTGCGCAGGAGCGGGTGGTCGCCGCTCGCCCCTACGCGAAGAAGATGGTGGACCTGTTGGCCAGCTTGACCGGCCGCGCTTCCGGAGACGCGCACCCGCTGCTCCGGGTCAAGGAAGGCGGGCGCGCCTTGCTGGTACTGATTACGGCGGACAAGGGCCTCTGTGGAGCCTTCAATACCAACCTCGTTCGCGCCGCCCAGGTATTCCTCCGGGAGCATGCGTCCAGCGAGGTTGAGCTGGTCGCCATCGGAAGAAAAGGCCGCGATTTCTTCCGGCGCCAAAACGTGCCTATCCGCGCCGAATACATCAATGTCACGGCGCGTCGCGTCGAGTTCTCGCAGGCCCAGGAGATCGCAGGTGTGCTCATGGAGGCTTTTCTGGATGCCGAACAGAACATCCGGAGCGTTACTATGATTTACAACGAATTCAAATCGGTTGCCTCGCAGCGCGTGGTCGTGGATCGCCTCCTGCCGCTAAGCAGCGTCCCGGCCGAGGCCTCCACCGACGTCGCTCCTCGGGTCCTGATTGATTACCTTTATGAGCAAACCCCTGCAGAGATCCTGGGTTCGCTGCTACCTCGATTCGTGGAGACGCAGGTCTATCGCGCGCTCCTGGAATCGGCCGCGTCCGAGCATGGCGCGCGGATGATGGCGATGGAATCCGCCACCAACAACGCCAAGGAAGTGATTGAAACCCTGACGCTCAACATGAACCGCGTCCGCCAGGCCTCGATCACCCGCCAGATTATCGAAATTGTCAGCGGCGCCGCCGCGCTCGAGGAGGCGTAGTTCAGCTCCTCCGCCATTCCGATTTCTCAGACGAACGTCAGCCAGTCGGCGTAGCGCTCCGCGCGGCCGTTGACGGTATCAAAGAATACCGATTGGAGCCGTTTCGTGACCGGACCCCGGGCACCGGAGCCGATGATGCGGTCATCGATCTGCCGGATCGGTGTCACTTCGGCGGCCGTTCCCGTGAAAAAGGCTTCGTCGGCGGAGAGGAGTTCGTCGGGGAAGAAAGGCCGGACGGACGCCTCATAGCCAAGATCCCTGGCGATGGTAAGCACCGAATCGCGCGTAATTCCCATCAGGATGTTCGATTCCAGCCCGTTGGTGATCACCTCTCCCCGGCGAACCAGGAAAATGTTCTCTCCCGAGCCCTCGCATACGCTGCCGTCCTGGTTGACCAGAATGGCTTCATCGAAGCCGCGACCGACGGCTTCACGGACTGCAAGCGTCGAGTTGACGTACTGCCCCGAGCCTTTCGCGGCGGCCGGAAACATCGAAGCATGGAACTTCACCCACGAAGAGAAGGCAGCGCGTACCCCGCGGGTGATATTTTCATCGCCCAAATAGCTCGCCCAGGGCCAGACCATGACTGCGACCTCGACCGGATTGTCTCTGGGAAGCAGATTGAGCGATCCGGCGCCGTGATAGGCGATCGGCCGGATGTAGCCATGGTTCAAACGATTCGATTTGATGAGACCTAGGATGGCCGCCTCCAGCGCTTCGATGGGGTAGGGCAGCAGCATGCTGTAAGCCGCTGCCGACCTGAACAGTCGCTCCATGTGGGCGCGCAAGCGAAAGACGGCGCCGCCGCGGTCGGTAGCGTAGCACCGAATGCCTTCAAATACGCCACTGCCGTAGTGGAGCGTGTGAATGCTGGTGTGGATCCGAGCGTCGTCCCATCGAACGAGCCGGCCGTTGAGCCAAATGTAATCCGTAGGTTGAATTGCCATGGTTACCCGTGCGGGACTGCATCGAAGCCGAGTCCGCGCGAATTAAGCGCGCGATTCTTTCCGAATCCCGCCTTCCCGTCAATCGTCCCGTCCGACCGGGGGCGCGGTCCTTGACTTGAATGAGGGTTTTCGCTTTAGTGACTATTTCGTGCCTGGAAGAGATGTCACTATCGAAGAGCGCCGCACGTCGGTTTTGGAGCCCGCCTGGGAGGCGCTCCGTTCGAAGCAGTGGATCAAGAACCTCTTTGTCCTCACACCCCTCCTTTTCGCGCGCGAGTTACAGCATCCTCATCAGGTGCTTAAAGGAATCGCGGCCTTCGCGATTTTCTGCGCGCTTTCGAGCGCCGGTTATCTCTTTAACGATCGGCTGGATGCCGAGCAGGATCGCCAGCACCCCCTGAAGGCGCTGCGGCCGATCCCTTCCGGGAGGCTCAGCACCTCCCTGGCCATGGGTATGGCGGTCGCTCTGGCGGTGATCGGACTGGGAGGCGCGTTTGCGCTCGATCTCACATTCGGCCTCATGGCGAGCGCCTATCTGATCCTGACGCTGGCTTACACCATCAGGCTTAAGCATTTCGTGGTCCTTGATGTCATGGTGATCGCGGTCGGGTTTGTGATGCGCGTCGGCGCCGGAGCGCTGGCCATCGATGCTCTGCCGTCCCATTGGCTGCTGCTCTGCACCATGCTACTGGCCCTCTTCCTGGGGTTCAGCAAGCGCCGGCACGAGCTCTTGCTTCTTAACGAAGGCTCGACGCAGCATCGTCCGGTGCTTGAGCATTATAGTCCGGAGTTTCTTGACCAGATGAACTCGATCGTCATGGGAGCGACGATCGTTTGCTATGCCATTTACACCGTATCGGAAGAGACCATCCACAAGTTCGGCAGCGGGAATCTGATTTTCAGCGTACCGTTCGTGATCTATGGGCTCTTTCGATATCTCTACCTGGTTAATATCCGGGACAGCGGTGGCAGCCCGGCCGACACGCTCCTGGGGGACCGGCCGCTCGCGATCAGCATTGTGCTGTGGGCCGCCTTCTGTGCCGGTGTAATCTATTTTCATTGAGGGGACCGCAGTGACCAGATCGAAAGTCGCCGTACTAAGGACCCGCCCGGATCGTGTACTCGAGGACTACCGGCGGCTGATGAGCATGGGAGAAGTCGATCGATGCCTGGCCAAAGACCAGAAGACGATCCTGAAGGACAATATTTCGTGGCACTTTTATTACCCTGGCGCCAATACCACGCCCTGGCAGCTTGAGGGCGCCGTCCTCGGGTTGCGCGACCGCGGATACGCCGACTTGGTTGCGGTTCACAACAACACGGTCGTCACCGATCCGTACAAAGGCGAGAAATTGAACAAGCTCGATCCTATATATCGAAAGTACGGGATCGAAGAGCGATTCAATTTCCTTCCCGATGACATCCGATGGGTTCGCTACCAGCCCCGGGCGAAAATGCTCGCTCTCGACATGGTGTATCCCGACGGCATCCATCTGCCCGAGTACTTCTTTGGCAAGAATATCGTTCACCTTCCCACCGTGAAGTGTCATATTTACACCACGACGACCGGCGCGATGAAGAACGCCTTCGGAGGCCTGCTCAACACCCGGCGGCATTACACGCACACCTGGATTCACGAGACGCTGGTGGACCTGCTGGCGATTCAGCAGGAGATTCACAGCGGCCTGTTTGCCCTGATGGATGGGACGACAGCGGGTTCGGGACCGGGACCACGGACGATGATCCCTTTTCAGAAAGATCTTATCCTGGCCTCCGGCGACCAGGTGGCGATTGATGCCGTGGCGGCCAAGCTCATGGGATTCGATCCCATGTCGATCAAATACATCCGGCTCGCCCATGAAGCGGGACTGGGCGCCGGAAGAATGGACGAGATCGAAATCGTCGGCGAGGACATATCGCGTATCAATTGGGGGTTTCAGGTGGGCGATAATGTCCCCAGCCTGGTCGGAGACTTTCTCTGGTTCGGACCGATGAAGCGGATGCAGAAACTCTTCTTTCACACGCCGCTTGTCTATCTCTTCGTGTTCGCGTCGTTCTTTTATCACGACTACATCTGGTATCCGTGGAAAGGGAAGAGGGTCGTCGAAGCGCACCGGAGCACATCATGGGGCCAGCTCTTTGATCAGTACGCGAGCTAGATGCGACCCCGGAGTGTCGTGGCCGCCGGCCAGATGACGCGTAGAGCGCTTTTCGTATCTCCGGAATTCCCGTTTCCTCCGACCAGCGGGGGCCGAGCCCGCTCCTTTCACCTTCTTGGGGCGATCGCGCAATGGGCTGAAACCGACCTGTTGACCTTCAGTGAAACGCCGACCCAGGAACTCCCGCAGGCGTTGACCGGAATTTGCCGCACGGTGAAGGTCGTAGCGTTGCCCGTCCATCCGCCAACTGGATTGCCCTTCGTCCTCCGGAACCTGAGCCGCGCCCTGCGAGGCGTCAACCCGCTGGTCGATCGCTTCAACGAACCCGATGTCACGGACGCGGTACGTACATGGCTCGGACCACATGTCTACGACCTTATCGTCGCCGAACACACCTGGATTGCTCCGTATATCGAACTCTTCCAGGAGCTCAAATCGATGCCGCTCGCCGTCCTCGATGCCCACAACGTCGAGAGCGATCTCTGGCATCAGTATTATCTCTGTCCCAGGCGGTGGTGGTATCGGCCCGCGGCGTTCCGATACTTCCGGGCGATGCGTGAGATCGAATCCCGATTCGCACCGGCCTTTGACCTGATCCTGACCACGAGCGGCATCGATCGGCAGCGATTTGAAAGTTTCGCCCGGCCCGGGCAACTCGCGGTCGTCCCCAATGGCACAGCCGTGAGGTCGCCGACTGAGCGACGAGAGCGGGCGGGCCCTCCGACCGTGGGCTTCCTCGGCTCGCTCCATTATCCGCCGAACGAAGCCTCGGTAATCTACCTCCTGGAAGAAATCTGGCCGGCCATTTCGGAAGCGTTTCCGACGGCGCGACTTCTGATTGCCGGTGAGTCTTCGTCAGCCACGGTGCGCCGCATAGCCGCTACGCGGTCGCATGTGCAGTTGGTCGGCTATGTCGCCGAGGTGGAGTCGTTCCTCGATCAACTGGATGTCATGGTCGTCCCACTCCGCCACGGCAGCGGAACCCGGATCAAGATTCTCGATGCCTGGGCACGCGCCCTTCCGGTCGTTTCTACAACCAAGGGAGCGGAGGGCATCGATCACCGGGACGGCGAAGATATTCTCATAGCGGATGCGGCGCGTGAATTCTCGAGCGTCGTCGTCAAGCTCCTGAGCGATTCCGCGCTTCGAGCGGGCATCGGGCACAAAGCTGCGGAAAGGGTTCAGGCCCGCTATTCCTGGACCGCTATCGGACGCCAGTTCATTGAGTTGATCGAGTCGAAGCTGGCTCAACCTGAGGCGACCGCGCCTTCCCCGGGGAGTTCCGAGTGAACCGCGAACGGCCGTGCGAAGTCTGCCACGGCGGCGACGTGGACTTACTCCTTAGCAGCGAGAGGCTGGACGGCCCGTTGGTCCGGTGCCGCGGGTGCAGCTTTGTTTATGTGGGAAGCCGGGAGCATGATTTCACCTTCCGTGAAGCCGATGCCGTTAAGTCATCGCTTCTCGCGGAGCGCGTCCGGGCCTTGGGATTGTTTGATCCGGCGACGGAAGCGGCTGAAGCGCAGTGGCGCATGGTCGTTGCCATCGAGCGCTTGCAGGACTTGCAGCGGCACGGGGCCAGCGGACGCCTCCTGGAGATCGGCTGCGCCGACGGCGAGTTTCTGGCCGTCGCGAAGGAAGCCGGTTATGAGGTGGCCGGATTGGAGGCCGATCCCGGCTCGTGTGCGGCCGGCCGGGCGCGTGGATTCGATGTCCGGACCGGAACGATCGCAGCGGCCGGATGGAGTGCAGGACCATTCGACGCGGTCGCGCTATACCATGTCATTGAGCACCTCGACTCCCCGCGGGCGATGCTCGATGAGATTCATCCCTTGCTGGCACCGCAAGGATTGCTGGCGATTGAAACACCGAATATCGATACCCTCTGGTTCAATATCCTCGGCCCGAGATGGCGCCAACTGATCCCCGATCATTATTTCTTCTTTTCGCCGCGAACGATCGCCCTGCTCCTTCGCGACACGGGCTTTCAGCCGATCGAAACCCGCCGCGTGGGAAAGCCGATGAGCCTCCGACTGTTCCTCGACCGGGTGAGCAGACTTAACCGGCCATTAGGACGCGCAGCCCTTGCCCTGGCGCGCGTAACCGGTCTCGGGAATCTCACGATTCGCGTCAATCTCGGCGATGTGATTCGAATTCACGCCCGCCGGGATGGGTAATGGGTCAGTGTGCTCATCCGTCGAAACCACGCTCGTTTATCTTGGTTTGAATCAAACATGAACTTGAATTAGCTTAACAGAACGAATTATGGGGCCACCTGACTTACCACGACCATGGCGGTCCGAAGGTGAAAGGTACCGGCGTTACGGGGTATGCGATTACCGGTAATTCATCCCGCCATATCGAAGGCACCTGCGAGGTCGACAATCAGGCCGGCTTTACCTATCAGGTGGATGTGTCGGACAACGGTGAACCCGGTCAGAATGACGCCTTCATGCTGCGATGGTCCAACGGCTACACCGCCGGAGGTCCTCTCGGCGGCGGAAACATCCGGCTTCACAAGCCCTAGATTAAGGGAACGTCCGCCCTGCTGCGTGTGTTCATTTCGTTCAATGAGCGGCGAATCGTTGGAAGAGCCGTTCGTATTGGTCGGTGATCTTATCCCAACCGTATCGCCGATTCACGCTCTCCTGGCCTGAAGCACGGAGGTCCGGGAGACGTCCGGGTTGATCGATCAACGCCTGCAGCTGGCGGCTCAATTCCTCTGGCGACGAATAGAAGAGGCCGAAACCACCCGCCACCTCGCGGTTCTCCGGTGTGTCATAAACCACCGCGGCGTTGCCAAAGCCCATGGCTTCTATCAGCGCCGGATGGGTTCCTCCCACCTCGGTCGCATGCACATAGGCATAGGCGTTCTGCTGCAGCGTTCGATAACCTTCCCCGAATACGAATCCAAGGAAGAGGACTCGAGGATCGTCGGTCTTCCGAAGGCTTTGCTTGTAAGCCGTCGCGTAAGGTGCGTCTCCAACGATCACGAGCCGCTTATCAGTTTTCACCGACTTAAAGGCCTCGATGACCATGTGCGCGTTGTTTTCGGGCTCGAGCCGGCTGACGTAGAGAAGATAGCCCTCCGGCACTAATCCGAATCGTCGCAGCCCTTCAGGATCGGCGCGCCGCTCGACCTCGGCGCCGTAAGCTATCATCTCGGAGACTTTGCCGTAGCGCTTCAGGTAGTACGCTTCGATCACCCTGGCATCGGTGACGATGGCATTCGGGAGTTTCGTGGCGAGCCACTCGGAGACTTGATAATAGGCGCGCCCGAACCGGTTCCACTTCTTTCGTTTCCGTTCGATCCCATCGACATTGAGAATCACACGCTTCCCCGTCAGGCGCGCAAAGCCCGCGGCCAGCGCATTCGCGGCATTGCAGACCAGGATGACCTCGCAGGGCCGCGTCGAGGCGTGGAACACGGACAGCCAGGTGTGAACGATGGTGTCAAAGTACTTGTGCTGCCAGGTAGGAAGGACGACCAGCTCGACTCCCCGATAAAAGTGAGATGGGTGGGTCGCGTGGTGACTCCGGCAGTAGACGGTGACTTGATGGCCCCGGGCGGCCATGCGGACGCTGAGTTGTTCGGCAAAGGTCTCGAAGCCGCCGTAGTTGGCCGGAATTCCCCGTGTTCCCAGAATGGCGATTTTCATGATCGCGCTCAGGAGAGCGCTCCCACGGGAGGCGGGCTGGTGGCATCGAGGCCCACCGCGTGTTGATAGGCGGCCAAGGTAAGACGCGCCGTCTCCCGCCAGGTGAATCTTCGCGCGCGATCGGGGCCGGCGATCCGCAGGCGCGCGCTCAGCTCCCGGTCGTGCCACAGCTGCGCCATCGCTTCACGCAGCGCCCGTTCGTCGAGCGGATCGAAAGCGATCGCGGCGTCACCCGCGACCTCGGGAAGCGAGGAGCTGTTGCTGGTCGCCACCGGCGCGCCGCACCCGAGGGCTTCCAGGACCGGCAGACCGAATCCTTCGAAGATGGATGGGTATACGAAGATCCGTGCGGCACTGTAAATGGCTGGCAAGTCCTCTTCGGCCACGTATCCGGTGAATTGGATCTCCGCGCCAAAACGCGATGCCCGGGCGGCCTGGAAGATCTCGTCATAAAGCCAGGCCTTCTTGCCCACGAAGACAAGCTTGGCCGTGAACCGATCATCCTGCTCGCGCAGTGCGACAAAGGCCCGGATCAGGCGGACCAGGTTCTTTCTCGGCTGAAGATTCCCGACGCTGAGCACATAGGGGTCCGCGATCCCGTATCGTGCCAACGTGGCGTCGCGGCTGGCGGAGGACGGGATGGGCCGAAAGTTCCGCCCGAGCCCATTGGGCGTTAGCACGACTCTTTCAGCGTCGAGTCCGTAGGTCTTCACCAGGTCCTGGCGCGAGAACTCCGATACGGTGAGCACACGCCGGGCTCGTTCGGCGGAATTACGGATGAGCCGGTGGAAAATCAGTCGATCCCGTTGTCTGAAAAACTCAGGAAAGTGTTCGAAGGAGATATCGTGGATCGTGGTCACAAACGGGACCGGACACCGGGGCGGAGCGATGTATTGAACGTGAAGCAGGTCGATGCGAAGACGCCGGGCCAGCCAGGGGAGAACGAACGGAATGCGAAGATACGGAGTCCCGGGATGCACCAATTGAACGGCCACATTGGGAAAGCGGCTACGCCAGGTCTCCGCCGCATCGGGAATCGTGAAGAACAGGACGTAACGATATTCCTGGTCAAGTTCCGCCAGCGCGGGGATAAGATTCCTGATGTAGGTCTCATTGCCGGTGAGGCGGCTTCCGATGGCGTGCGCGTCGATGCCAATGAGCAATCCTTGAGATCTCCCAATCGTTGCGGTGCACGAGTACGCTGATACTAACTTCTGGGCCGCCACGGGTCCAGTATTTCATGCCTGCAAGGGCGTCACCGGGTGTTGGATGGTTCGAGGAGGAGAGGTTCATAGCCCAATTGCATCGTGATGATTTCACTCGGCGTAACAAACGACTCGGTTTCAGGCAGGGTCTGAGCCGGCCTGGAAATACTGATACGTGTAGTACTGCGGTTTCTCGGGATATCCCTCCTGCAGGGTGCCCAGCAGATTGAGCCAGCCAAGCTCCCAGCCCCGGAACGATCCCAGCAGGGGTGAGTCGTTCGTTCCCGAAAACGAAGCGCGCTCGGCGCCCTCCCCGAAAGCGGTGACGAAGGACTTGACCAGTTGGCGGGCTCCATGAGCATAGTACCAGTCGAGCACGGCCCGATTGCCCCCATTGAGCTTCTGAAAGAGCTCGCCGTACGGGTCCTGCGTAGTGAACAGCGGGTTCGGGAAGTCGCCGTGGATGGCCTGGACCCATGCCCGATTGGGGGTTCGGCTGGCGGTGAACTGCGCTTCTCCGGGTATGGCGGCGTAGCCGAGGGGAAACAGGTTGGACCACATGTCATCTACGTATCTGATAGATGAGAGATTTGTAAACTTCATCCGCCGGGGGCGGATATTCGCGGACAGCGGGAACGCTATCTTGCCAATCGAGGGGTGAGCGTTTAGGATACCGCCCCTCGCTAGTGCGGATGTGGCGGAACTGGCAGACGCGTACGGCTCAGGACCGTATGGGAGCAATCCCTTGGAGGTTCAAGTCCTCTCATCCGCACCAATTCCTTTCCTGAAAATGCCCACAACCCTGAGTCCTCTGAGAATCCTTCGATTAACAATCACAGGTAGTTCATCCTCCGCTCGGCCCGGCAACCTATCACGGAATTCAGGGAACCTGAATCGGGACGATTGCCCGATTGTTGCCCTCATCCGATTCCTTTACCTCGTCGTCGACGTCCGCGATAACTCGAATCACCGCCGGTCCCGATGGCAGTGCCGATGGTAGCGTGACCATCCGGCTGAAGAACCAATCTTCACCCGCCGCCAGCATGGGCGTCATCACCGTATCCAATAAAATATCGACGAGCGTGTCCGGCTTGAGGACCCGAATCCGGTGGCGGGCCGCGTCCGCAGACCCTGAACCCCGGTTGGCGATCATGAACGATACTCTCGCTTCCCCACCCGGTGGGATGGTGGTTGGAATGACCAGGAGATCCTCGATTACGAGATCGGGTTGCTGCCGGATCTCGGAGCAGTTATAGCGGGTCTATTCCAAAACCAGGTCTGCGATCCACCATCCCTCGTCGGCTCCATCGTTGTCGCTGACGAAACGCCAGCGGAATTGAACCTGTCTTCCCACCAGAGCCGAGAGATCAACATTGACCTCGTGCCACCCTGCTGAGTCGCCACCCCAGGCGCTACGCCCGAACAGGCCGGGCGAAGACTTACCATTGATGCCGGCAAGGTAGCCCCCTTCGGTAATCAACGACCCGGCGTCCTCCCAGCGGACGCCATCGGTCGAGTATTCGAGCACACCGCCGTCGTAGTTATTCTCCGTGTTGTAGAGATGGCGAAACTTCAGGACGGAACGCGCGGGGACCATGAAACTCCTGGACATCTCAAGAACGGTGTCGCTGCGCGTCGCGATATCCGGAATGAACCAGCCCCTGTCGGTCGTCGATGTCCAGGCATTCCGGCCCTCGAGCGACATCGAGACCAGTTGTGGCATCGGCACACTCTCCTTCACGGGCGCTCCGACGATCATCGAGAAGGGCGGATACCAGGGGCCCTCTCCATGCCCACGATGTTCGTGAGCCGGCCCTCTCCCGGGTTCTCGAGGCGAACTCAAAGACCGAATTTCTCCCCGGGATCAACGATGCCGTCGCGATTTCCCACGTCATCATGGCTGAATCCTATCCGGAAGCGGGGATAGATACTCGAGCCGCAGGGAAGCAGCGGGTGAGGAACTTCTTTTCCCGGATGGCTGATCTTGTTCGTATTGGCAGGGTCGAGCCAGTCCTTCAGCCGCGTACCGGCTGAACCGCCTCCCTTCCAAGAGCGATCGAACCTGCCGTAAATGTCGTTCAATGCCTGATCCTGACAATTGTCCGGAATGACGCCGGCACTCAATTGACCGATGACCCGGCCGTCATTATTGAAGAGCGGCGCGCCTGAAGAGCCATCTTTGGTTATGCCGATTTCGTAGTCCGCGACCCGCCAGAAATCGGTCTCAGCCGTCGGACCATCGTTGTCCACAGAGACTTTTTTTGGTTCACCCCCGGCGGGGATATGAATCACTCCGACGGGTCCGCCGGGATTGTTAGATCGACTCCAGCCATTGAAGCGGGCATTGAAAGTGCTGGAAATAGTGCCGGTAATCTCGAGCAGCGCCATGTCGGTATCGGCCCAGATCGCACGCAGGAGTGCGCCGGAGGCCTGCTGGTCGGTAGAGAGGTTCCCTTCACAACATCCAGGGCGCTCATAATTGAAAATAAGGTAGCTACCGGCGACGGCTCCGGCATTGAGCACACAATGCTCGGCGGTCAGCACATATTGCTTGCAATTATTGGCGGTGTTATTGATGAGCGTCCCGGTGCAGTTCGCATAGTCGCCGTTCCCATTGAACGTAATGCGATTCCTCACGACACCGCGTTTTATGGCTTCGATACCAAGGCCGCTCTATTCAAAGCGCCTTTCGCATTGTGTTAGTATCGAGGTCTGCTGCCGAGGATCGGATGAAGTTCCAAATCGCGCTCGCTCAGATAAAGCCTTTGCTGGGTGACATTAAGAAGAACCTGGAAATCCATCTTGACTTCATCCATCGGGCCGCCGATCAGGGTGCGGACCTCGTGGTCTTCCCTGAACTCTCATTGACCGGTTATTACCTCGAAGATCTTGCGCCCGACGTTGCGCTGGAGCCCGGCCGTTCAGCGGTTCTAGACACCATCAAGGGCGTCACCGACCAACGCCGGATCGACGTCGTATGTGGTTTTGTCGAAGTCGCTCCTGATTATCGGTTCTTCAATTCAGCCGGTTACCTGAGCGGTGGCGAAATTGTTCATATCCATCGAAAAGTCTATCTGCCGACCTATGGCATGTTCGATGAGGGGAGATTCCTGGCCGCAGGGGATGTCATCCGGGCATTTGATAACCGTTTTGGCCGGATGGGACTGCTGATTTGCGAAGATCTCTGGCACCCGTCAACTCTCTATCTGATGGCGCATGACGACGCTCAAGTGCTCCTGGCGGTTTCGGCCGGTCCCGGCCGGGGATTGCGCAGAGAAGAAAAGTTCGGAAGCATGTATGCCTGGGAGGCGATCACCAGATCTGCGGCTCAGGCCTATATGCTCTACGTGGCTTATGTGAATCGCACCGGGACCGAGGACGGCGTTATCTTCTCGGGAGGGTCGGAACTGATCAATCCCTTCGGGCAAGGCCTCGTCAAAGCCAGGGAGCTGGACGAGGACCTTTGCATCGGGGAGATCGATATGCTCGAGATCCGGAGAGCGCGGACACTCTATCCGTTGCTGCGCGATGAGCGACTCGATCTCACGCTTAGAGAATTGAAGCGTATCTACCGGAAGCGATATCAATTGGACTGAATGAGTTCTCCATCGATCGAACCTGCAAGCGCCGCGTTCAGCGGATTCAACGCGCCCCTCGCCTCGCGGGCGCTGGTCGTGCTCATCCATGATGAAGTCACGAAGGTCGGATTCCAGCGGGCCCTGATCGGGCTTTCCGGCGGCATCGATTCGGCCGTCGTAGCCTTTCTCGCGGCCCAGGCGCTGGGACCCCGGAACACGTTCTGCGTGATGATGCCTTATCGCACCAGCACGCCCGCAAGCGTGCGCGACGCCGAGGCGGTCATCCAGACGCTGGGCGTGGAGGGCCTGAAGATCGATATCTCTCCCATGGTTGATGCCTATCTCGAAACCAGTCCGGGCACCGACCGCATTCGATCCGGGAATGTCATGGCGCGGGTGCGGATGATGGTCCTGTTCGATCAATCTGCGGCTCACCAGGCACTCGTGCTGGGAACCAGCAACAAGACGGAGTTGCTGGTGGGCTATGGAACACTCTTCGGCGACATGGCGTCGGCCGTGGCGCCGATCGGTGACCTGTATAAGACCGAAGTCCGGTCATTGGCCAAACACCTGGGTGTTCCTTCGTCGATACTCGAGAAACCGCCCACCGCGGATCTCTGGGAAGGGCAGTCCGATGAAGCCGAGCTGGGGCTCACCTACGATGAACTCGACCGGATTCTGGTTGAGGTTGTCGATAAGCGGATTCCCCTGGACGAGATGTCCGAGCGCGGCTTTGATCCGTCGCAGGTGGAGCGGGTCATGAACATGATCCGCTCAACCCAGTTTAAACGCCGGTCCCCGATCATTCCGAAGATCTCCACCCGCTCGGTCAATCACGACTTCCTTTATAAACGCGATTGGGGAAAGTAAGGGCCACGGGCGGATGCTTGAAAGTACGGTAGATCAGCACTACTATTAGTTTTTTTCGCCAGAGTATCTCGCAGATGCAACAAGAGATAGAAAGGACGGTCTTACCGAACGGACTCACTGTGATCACTGAGCGGATGGATCGCCTGCGTTCGGTCAGCACCGGTATCTGGATCAAGAGCGGATCCCGCCACGAGCCGATGGAACAAAGCGGTATCTCCCATTTCATTGAGCACATGCTCTTTAAAGGGACCAGCCGGCGCACACCCCAGGAAATCGCCTACGAGACCGATGCGCTCGGAGGCCACCTGGATGCCTTCACCAGCCATGAAATGGCAGCATACTCGATCAAAATACTGGACGAACATCTGCCTCGTGGGTTTGATCTGATCACGGATCTCGTGACCGGCCCGATTTTCTCGGAGAAGGAGTTCGAGAAGGAGCGGGAAGTGATCGTCGAGGAGATCAAGATGATGGAGGATACGCCCGACGATCTGGCGGCGGAGACGTTTTTCAACGGCCTCTGGCCCGACAGTCGCCTGGGGCGTTCTGTATCTGGTACCGCGGAGTCGTTGGCAGGGTTGCGGCCGGACGACCTTCGCGTGTATTGGCAGAGTGTTTACGCTCCCGGCGACATCGTTATCGCGGCCGCGGGCAACCTGCGTCATCAGCAGATGGTGGAACTCGCGGAAAAGTATTTCGGAGCGCATCAGGGCAATGGTTATCGCCCGGTGGATACCCGGCCACAGGCCATCCCCACGGTGACCATCCGACCCAAGGATCATCTGGAGCAGGTGCAGATCATCCTGGGCGCGGAGTGCCCGTCGCTGCTCTCGCCGAAGCACTATGCCGTCGGCATTATGGCTACGATTCTGGGCGGCGGCGTGAGTTCAAGGCTCTTCCTGACCGTTCGCGAGGAGCACGGGCTCGCCTACGCGATTGAGGCCAGTCCGGTCCTCTTCTCGGACACCGGCGTTTTCGCGATTCACGCCGCCACCTCGCCCGAAAAGGTTACACCCTTGCTCGAGATCACGATGGCCGAGATTCGCCGCATGAAAGGAGAGCCTCCCTCCCAGGAGGAGTTGGACCGGACTAAAGAACTGGCCAAGGCTTCCATGGTGCTCGGCATGGAATCCTCCTCGGCCCGCATGAGCAATCTGGCGCGTCAGGAGATCCTCTTCGGCCGCCAGGTACCCTGGGAAGAAGTGCTCGATCAGATCCACCGGGTAACCGCGGGCGAAGTCCAGCAGGTTGCTCAGGAGATTTTCAGACCGGAAGCCATGGCCCTGACCGAGGTGGGAGCCGTGGAAAACATCCGGCACGACCGTTCGATCCTGGCCTGCTGAAGCCGCGATGCGTATCAATGTTCTAGGTAGCTCCAGCAGCGGAAACGCTACGCTGGCGGTATCTGGATCCACCCGCGTACTGATCGATGCCGGTTTCTCCGCCCGCGAAATCCGCCGCCGGCTCGAATCGATCGGTGAAGATATCTCCAGGATTAACGCGATCGTGGTCACGCACGAGCATAGCGATCATATCCGGGGCGTCCCGGTGCTGGCCCGGTCACTCCGGATACCCGTTTTCATCTCTCCCGCGACGTTGAATACCTGGAATCTGGGCAAGACAACCGACGCCTTGAAGGCGGATCAGACGATCTCGGCTGAGGAGGACTTCGAGATCGGCGAACTCCAGTTCCGGCCGTTCCGGGTGCCGCATGATGCAGCCGAAACGCTGGCTTTCAGGATAGAGGCCCGCGGCGTCCGGGTGGCTTATGCCACCGATCTCGGATACATCCCCCAACTGGTCGCGCAACACCTTCGCGGAGTGGATGTCCTCGTCCTGGAGGCCAATCACGACCTCGAAATGCTGAAGAACGGGCCCTACCCCTGGTCGCTAAAGCAACGGGTGATGAGCCGGCACGGCCACCTCTCCAACGACGAGATGGCCAGGTTCTTTCAGGAGGACTTCGACGGGAGCGCGGAGCACATCGTGCTCATGCACTTGAGCCGCACGAATAACCACCCCGAAGTGGCGCGCATGGTGGCGCTGCAGGCCATGGACGGCCGCGGTTCAACGTTTACGCGAAATCTCGAGCAGCGGCTGAAGCTGGCCCGGCATGACCAGCCGAGCGAATGGATGGACGTTTGAGGATTACGCCATGATTCCCCGGTACACGCGGGCCGAAATGGGCGCGCTCTGGACCGAAGCGAACAAGTTTCAGTCCTGGTTGCGGGTCGAGATCGCGGCCTGTGAAGTGCATGCCGAGCGCGGGACCATTCCGGCCGGGGCCATGAAGGTGATCAGGGAACGCGCCCGTATTGATGTTTCCCGCATCGAGGAGATTGAGAAGAACGTCGGTCATGACATCATCGCCTTCACCACCGCGCTGGCCGAGACCATCGGACCCGAGTCGCGATTCGTCCATTACGGTTTGACCTCCTCGGATGTCGTGGATACCGCCAATGCGCTTCGATTGAAGCGCGCGGGAGAACTGCTGCTCGGCGATCTTGAAATGCTCCTGGAGGTGCTCCGCCGCCGGGCGTTCGAGTTGAAGGATGTGGCCATGATCGGCCGTACCCACGGCATGCATGCCGAACCGACGACGTTCGGGTTGAAGTGCGCGCTCTGGTACGCCGACGCGATACGCAACCGGAGCCGCCTGCGGACGGCCACCGAATCGGTCAGTTACGGAAAACTGAGCGGCGCCGTAGGTACGTTCGCGCATATGGACCCTGAAGTGGAAGCGGCCGTCTGCCAGCGCCTGGGGCTGAAACCCGCCCCGATTTCCACCCAGATCATTCAACGGGACCGATACGCCGAGTTCGTCTGCGCGCTCGCCGTCATCGCCGGATCGCTGGAGAAGATCGCGCTGGAGATCCGTCACCTGCAGCGGTCGGAAGTCCGGGAGGCCGCCGAGCACTTCTCCGAAACGCAGAAGGGCTCCTCCGCCATGCCCCACAAGCGAAACCCGATCACTTGCGAGCAGATTTGCGGTCTGGCGCGGGTGGTGCGGTCGCACGCACAAGTGGCGCTGGAGAATATTGCGCTCTGGCATGAACGCGATATCTCGCATTCTTCAGCCGAGCGGGTCATCCTCCCCGATGCTTGCATCCTTACCGATTATTTGCTTAACAAGACGACGAATCTCATCGACAGGCTGGTGGTCTACCCCGATCAGATGCGGGCAAATTTGAACGCCTCCGGCGGGCTGATCTTCAGCGGGCCGCTTCTGCTCGAATTGACCCGGCGGGGTATGGCAAGGGAAGACGCGTACAGCCTGGTGCAGCGGCATGCCAATACCATCTGGGAACAAGGCGGAGATTTCCGGAAAGCGATTGAGAACGATCCGGCGATTGTCGACCACCTTCCGGCGGGCGAACTCGACTTGATCTTCGACGCCGGACGGTACCTTACCAATGTTGATCATATCTTTGCGCGGGTCTTTACCTATGTTCCCTGAAGCAGAAGAAGGAGGCGCCGACGCATGAAAGCGCGAATACACGTCACCTTGAAACCGAGCGTGTTGGACCCACAAGGCCAGACGATTCAACGAGCGGTGGAGACGCTGGGTTTTCAGGGGATTGAAGACCTGCGCCAAGGGAAATACTTCGAATTAACTCTCGCCGACACGCTTTCCGCCGAACAGGCCCAGGTCATGGTCAGGGAGATTGCGGCCAGCGTGCTGGCCAATCCCGTGATCGAAGAATTTAACGTTGAGTTGGAATGAAGTCTCTGGAAGGCGGCATGAAATGAGATTCGGCGTAGTCGTATTCCCCGGTTCCAATTGCGATCATGACGCCTATCACGTCATCAGCAAAGTCATCGGCCAGCCGGTCGATTTCATCTGGCATCGCAGATCGACCATCAACGGCGCTGACGCCGTGATCCTGCCGGGAGGGTTCTCCTACGGCGATTATCTTCGCGCGGGCGCCATTGCGCACTTCAGCCCGGTCATGCAGGCGGTGAAGCAGCACGCCGAGCGCGGAGGCCTGGTGCTGGGCATCTGCAATGGATTCCAGATTCTGTGCGAAAGCGGCCTCCTCCCCGGCGTGCTCATGCGGAATCGGGACTTGCGATTTATCTGCCGGATGGTGACCCTTCGGGTCGAATCGACCGACAGCCCCTTCGCCCACCTCTACCGGCCGGGTCAGATCGTGCGCATGCCTATTGCCCATGCGGAAGGCAACTACTTCTGCGATCCGCCGACGCTGGAGGAACTGCGGCGGGAACGCCGGATCATCCTCCGCTATTGCGACGCTGGAGGCCAGACCATCGCTGAAGCCAATCCCAACGGCGCGCTCGATCACATCGCCGGCATTTGCAGCCGGGAACGAAACGTACTTGGACTGATGCCCCACCCGGAACGCGCGGCCGAGGAAGTGCTTGGAAGCGCCGACGGTCGCACGCTATTTCAATCGATGGCCGTGGCCCTCGCGGGCATGGTGCGTGATTGAAAGCCGGTGCCCAAGGCCAGAGAGGAGAGGTCAGAGGCTAGAGGTCAGAGGTCAGCAGGACCCCGGCGAAATTCGGACGATAGCGCTTGGGCGATACTTTTTACCGATTGATCGGGCCTAGGTTAAATTTCAGTGTATCGATACATGGAAGCCCTCGAACCTCCAACCACTGACCTCTGACCTCGAGCCTCTTACTTCTCCCGCGGCTTGACAATCCCGATGAATGCTGGCAATATATGCAAGGCTGTTGCATAGATATTCATAATATGAAGGGAACATGACCAAGGAGGGGCGGCAGAAGAAGGTGATGGAGATCATCCGCCGTCGGCGGATCGTCAACCAGGAGCAGATCGCCCGCGAATTGAATCGGGGCGGGCTGGCCGTCGACCAGTCGCTGGTCTCCCGGGATTTGAAAGCGCTGGGCATTGTGAAGGTGAAGGGCTGTTACCGGCTACCGCGCCCCACCGGTGCCGCCGCCCGTCGGAGTCAGGTCCTCGATATCGACGCCGCCGGCGACGTGTTGCTGGTGGTCAAGACTCATCCCGGAAGAGCACAGTCGGTGGCGATCCAGATCGATCAGCATCGATTCGATGAGATCGTCGGCACGGTAGCGGGCGACGACACGATTTTTGTGGCGGTTCGAGGCCGGGATCAACAGCACGCGGCGATCAAACACATCCTGGAGCTGTTTCGCCGGGAGCGGCTCGTCTGGCCGTAATGGGGGAGAGATTGTCGACCAAGAAGATAGAGAAGGTGGTGCTCGCGTACTCGGGCGGTCTAGATACCTCGGTCATGCTTCGATGGATCCGGGAGGAATACGGCTGTGAGGTGATCGCCTACTGCGCCGATATCGGCCAGGCTGAAGAGCTGGACGGCCTGCGGGAAAAGGCGGCCAAGACCGGGGCGAGTAAGACCTACATCGAGGATCTGCGTGAGGAGTTTGTCCGTGACTTTGTATTCACCGCGGTCAAGGCCAACGCGGTCTACGAAGGCTGCTACCTGATGGGAACCTCGTTGGCCCGTCCGCTGATCGCCAAGGGTCAGATCGAGGTCGCCCGCCAGGAGAAGGCGGATGCCGTCGCCCATGGCGCCACCGGAAAGGGTAATGATCAGGTGCGGTTCGAACTGACCTACTACGCCCTGGAGCCCTCGGTTCGCGTCATCGCACCCTGGCGGGAGTGGCGCTTGGGTGGCCGGCAGGAGTTGATCGCTTATGCCGCAAAGCATGCCATCCCTGTCACCGCGACGGCGGAGAAGCCTTATTCCACCGACCGCAATCTGATGCATATCAGTTATGAGGGAGGGATCCTGGAGGATCCGTGGCAAGGCCCTCCGGAAGAGATATTCACGCTTACGAGATCTCCGCGTCAGGCGCCCGATCAACCGCGTGAGTTGGAGATTGAATTTGACGCCGGCGTGCCGATGGGCCTCGACGGGAAGCGCCTCGGTCCGGTCGCGATGCTCGAAGCGCTCAATCGCCTCGGGGGGGAGCATGGCGTAGGGCGGGTAGACTTGGTGGAGAATCGATTCGTGGGCATGAAATCGCGCGGGGTCTACGAGACCCCGGGCGTGACGATCCTGCATGCGGCTCATCGCGCGCTTGAATCGATCACGCTCGATCGGGAAGTTACGCGGCTGCGCGACGGTCTGGGAACCAAAATCGCCGAGTTGATTTACTACGGTTTCTGGTATGCTCCGGAGTTTGAGCTGCTCCGCAAGATGATCGACGAGACGCAACGACGCGTCAGCGGCGTCGTGCGTCTCCAGCTCTACAAGGGACAATGCATGGTCGAGGGCCGGAGATCGCCTCACTCCCTCTACCGGCAGGATGTGGTTACCTTCGAAGCCAGCGATGCGTATGACCAGCGTGACGCCGAAGGATTCATCAAGCTCAACGCGCTCCGGCTCAGACTGGCGGCCCGTGAGTCCCGATAGCGGTACGCAACTCCCCGGGGAGGATCACCGAACGATGACAGCGACGCACAGCAAGGACGGCGGGACTTCGGAAGTGCAGCCGGTGGCGCCGGATACGCAGTTCCCCATCACGTCGATCCGCGCCGACAAGGTTGGATCCAGCACCGTGAACCTGGGACTGACGGACGAAGTCACGCTCGCCTTCGAGGGAACTCCGGTTCAGGGTTCGATCGTGGCGGTCCGGACGCTGACCGATAGCGCTACCTACAATCAGCTTGAACTGCCCAGCGGCCGTCTAGCGAAGATCAACCCCGGGGACGTCATCATCGGCGTGCTTGGCCGCCGGCGCGCGCTGAAGGGATTTGTCGGCGATGTGCCCGATGTGCTCCATCTCGGTGACCGGCTTCATATTCTCAATCTGGGAGGCGTCATCGGCCGGTGCAGCGGTCACCATCACGCTTTGGGCGGGCCGATCGAGGCCGAGTTCCTCGGTTATGTCACGGGTAACGGCCGGCCGCTCCGGCTCTCGGATGGAGCGCTCGCGCCGCGATCCGACCTGCCGGGTTCCGCACCGCTGGTACTCGTGGCCGGCACTTGCATGAATTCGGGCAAGACGCACGCGGCCGTGGAACTGATCAAGCAGATGGCGCGACGGGGTTATCGGGTGGCGGGGGCCAAGCTGACCGGCGTGGCCTGCCTGCGCGATACGCTACATATGGCCGACCACGGCGCCGTGGAGACCCGGAGTTTTCTCGACTGCGGACTGCCCTCCACGGTCGATGTCACCGATCTGCCGGACGTCGCCAAGGCGCTGGTAGCCGATTTGAACGGCTGCGCACCGGACGCGATCATTCTCGAATTGGGTGACGGCCTTCTGGGGGGCTACAACGTCGAATCGATCCTCGAGGACGAAGCCATCATGCGGCGGGCAGCCGCCCTGGTCTTCTGTGCCAGTGACTTCGTCGGTGCCTGGGGCGGCAAGCAGTGGCTCGCGTCCAGGTCGATTGCGATCGATGTCGTGTCGGGATCGGTGACCGACAGCCAGATGGGGATCGAGTTCATTGAACGCGAAATGGGGCTGCCGGCGGCGAACGCGCTGCACGGCGGGGATCGCCTCTTTCGGTTGGTGGAGGAGCGGATTAAGGCATGGCCAAGATCCGAATAGGGATCCTGGGAGGATCGGGATATGGAGGCGCTGAGCTGCTCCGCATCCTGCTGTTCCATCCCGATGCCGAAATCCGCTGGGTCGCCGCGAGGGAGCATGCCGGGAAGCGTGTCGAGGAAGTCCACCCGAATCTGCTGCGCATCACCCCGATGACTTTTTGCGCCGCGCCGGAACCCGGCGGATGTACGGAGCTCGATCTGGTCTTTCTGGCGCTGCCGCATGGCGAGGCGATGAGCGTAGTCCCCAAACTCCCGCCGACGGTGCGGGTCATCGACCTGAGCGGAGATTTCCGGCTTCAACGCGCCGAGACTTACGC
>JACQTD010000112.1 GCA_016210985.1 Acidobacteriota bacterium | reverse complement strand
GCCTCTGACCTCTGACCTCTAGCCTCTGACCTCTAACCTCTGAGCACGCATGTTCATCGACTCCCACGCCCATCTCGATGCAAGCGAATTCGACGGCGACCGGCAGGCGGTCATCGATCGCGCGCGCAGTGCCGGGATGGAAGCGGTGCTCGAGATCTGCGGGAGCTTTCCGGAGGCGGGCTCCTTCGAAATCGGGCTCAAACTGGTCGAGCAGTACGAGTTTATCTACGGGGCTATTGGCATACATCCTCACGATGCCAAGATTTACAACGACCGATGGGAGGCTGATCTACGCGAGTGGTCAACGCGGCCCGGCATGATCGGCTGGGGCGAGATCGGTCTCGATTATCACTACGATCACTCTCCTCGCGAAGTGCAGCGCGCGGTCTTCACCCGCCAGCTGGCGCTGGCGCGGGAGCGTCGGCTGCCGATCATCGTTCATAGCCGTGAAGCCGAGGAGGATACGCTGGCCATTCTGCGCGATGAGTGGCCGCGGGAACTTCCCGGCGTGATGCACTGTTTCACCGGAACCGCACGGATGGCAGAGGCGGCCGTGGAAAGCGGATTCTACATCTCCTTCTCAGGGGTGATTACGTTCAAGAATGCGGGGCCGCTTCGCGAGCTCGCCTGTGGCCTGCCATTCGAGCGGGTACTTATCGAGACCGATTCTCCGTTTCTCGCGCCGGTGCCGCATCGGGGTAAACGCAACGAGCCGGTATTCGTAATGGAAGTGGCCAGGCAGCTTGGGGAGCTGCGCGGAATCGCTGAGGAGGAAGTCGCCCGGATCACTGCGGACAATTTCCGCGCGCTGTTTCGACTCCCCTGAGAGGTGGAGTGACGCTGCTGGACTGTGAGCGTTCGGAGAACAAGATTGGCGTAACCTCCAGGCCTGTGATAGATTGCGCCGCGGGAGTCGTACTCGGCTTTTCAGGTGAACCGTGGAGAATAAATACCCGAGTCTGTTGAACCCTGCCGTCACGCGTCTCACTCCTCAACAAATTTTCGAATTGATCAAAGACGATCTGGTCGAGGTTGAGGAGGAACTCGCACGTCAGGTTCAATCCAGCGTTCACATCATTCATCAGATCGGGCGGTACCTGATGGACGCCGGCGGCAAGCGGATCCGGCCCGCGCTGCTTTTGCTGGGCTCGCGGCTGCTCGGCCGCCCCAGCGGCCGTGACGTCATCCGCATGGCTGCGGTGGTGGAATTTCTTCACACGGCGACGCTGGTGCACGACGATATCATTGACGAAGCCGAGCTGCGGCGTGGCCGGCCTTCGGTGAACTCCCATTGGGGCAACGAAATCACCGTATTGATGGGCGACTGGCTTTACATGGTGGCCTTCGAAAATTCGTTGAAGGAGCGCAATTTCGGACTGCTCGACATCCTTACCCGCGCGACGCGGAAGATGGTCGAGGGCGAGTTGATCGAACTCATGCACGTGGGAAATCTCGATCTGACGGAAGCCAACTACTTTGATCTCATCCGTCGAAAGACGGCCTATCTCTTCTGTGCCAGTGTTGAGATCGGAGGGCTGCTCGGCGGCGCCAACCGCGATGAACTCCAGTCGCTGCACGATTACGGGATGAATTTGGGAACGGCCTTCCAGCTGATCGATGATGTGCTCGATTTTGCCTCAAGCGAAGATGCCTTGGGCAAGCCGGCGGGCAACGATTTGAAGGAAGGGAAGTTGACGCTTCCCGTGATTTACCTGATGGAAAGCGGCGACCCGGCGCTGCGCGAGATGGTGGCCACCGTGATCCGGGATCGTGATTACACGCATGTGGCACGCCGCCAGCTCCTGGATGCCCTGAACGGCATGGGGGCTTTGGACCGGGCGCGGGAAGAAGCTCGGGCTCATAGCGCGGCGGCGTGGAACGCCCTCGATGCCATGCCGGATACCACCTCGAGACTTGCGCTGCAGAGCCTCACCCAATTCATTCTCGAACGCGAACACTAATTGTAGGCCCCCTACAGGCGGCTTGGCCCGTGCGGTCGATGTTCGTGCCTAGGGGAGTTTCGTGTGTTTGTGTTAGATTAGCTAATGATATGAAGTGGCTCGGCAGCTTCCTGCTGTTGTTGACGCTCGTCGTCTTGACCGACGCGGAGGCTCGAGCGGACGTGCTCGTCCTCGATTTCGATGAAGCCGTCCAACCCGCCAGTGCTGAACTGTTTGCCCGCGCCGTGGATAACGCGGAGCGGGAGCGCGCTCCCATACTGATCCTGAGAATGCGGACGCCCGGCGGGCTGGCTTCGTCCATGCAGTCGATCGTCGAAAGGATTTTTTCATCAAAAGTGCCGGTGGTAGTGTACGTTGCCCCGAGCGGCGCCAATGCCGCGTCAGCCGGCTTCGTGATCCTGCTGGCGTCGGATGTCGCCGCGATGGCGCCCGGTACCAACACCGGCGCCGCCCATCCGGTGGCGGCAGGTCTAGAACAGAGTCCGACACTGTTCGAGAAGGTAGAGAACGATGCCACCGCCTACGTCCGTTCGATCGCGGAGAAACGCCATCGGAATGTGGAACTGGCCGAAGCGGCCGTTCGAACCAGCCATTCTTATTCGGATGCGCAGGCGCGTGAGGCCGGACTGATCGAGATCGTGGCGCGGGATCTCGACGAACTCGTGCAGAAGCTGAACGGCTACAAGGTGCGTCGGCTGAATGGGGAAGAGGTTACGCTTCAACTTCAGGGGCAAAGGGTGGTGCACCTGGAGCGGACGATCCGCGAGCGGCTGCTCGGGTTTCTGGCGAATCCCAACATCGCGCTTATTCTCGGCGCGATCGGCCTGCTATGCCTCTATTTCGAATTCAATCACCCGGGAGCTATCGCCCCGGCCGTGGCCGGGCTGATCTCACTGGTGCTTGCTCTCTACGGCTTTCATCTTCTGCCCATCAACTTGACGGGTGTCGTCCTCATGGTCGTAGCCCTTGGGCTCTTCATCGCCGAGGCCAAAGTTCAGGGCTTCGGCATACTCGGCTTGGGCGGTGTGCTTTCGCTGGTCGTGGGCGCCACGATTCTCATTGATGCTCCTGATCCCGCCATACAGATCAGCCGTGCAGTCGCGCTGGCGGTGGCCATCCCGATGGCCCTGATCATGGTGGTGGTGCTACGGCTGGCATTAATGGCGCGCCGGCAGAAGGTGCACACCGGAGAGACTGGGATGATCGGGCTGATCGGCTTCGCCGAGACGGATCTGAGACCTGAAGGCTGGATTTTCGTTCGCGGGGAATTGTGGAACGCCCGGTCGGATGCAGCGATCCGCCAGGGCGAAAAGATACGCGTCATCGGCATAGAAGGGTTGCAGCTGCGGGTGGAGCCGATCACGTCGGTATCTTCGAGCCGGCAGGCCTCGGTGACCGACTCGCCAACTTCCGTCGAGGCCCGGAGTCTGGGAGGTTGAGTATGGAAACCCTGTTTACCCCCGCGACGGTGGGCATCGCGATTGTCGTGCTTTGGGTCCTGAGTACGCTGAAGGTGATCAATGAGTATGAACGTGGGGTGGTCTTCACCTTCGGCCGGCTCAATCCGGCACCCAAGGCGCCCGGCATCCGCCTGGTGGTCACCCCGTTTCAACGGATGCTCCGCGTGAGCCTTCGCACGGTTGCGCTGGACGTTCCCGCACAGGATATCATCACCAGGGACAACGTTACGGTAAAGGTAAACGCCGTGATCTACTTCCGCGTCATCGACGCCAACCGGGCCATCGTCGACGTGGAGAACTATCTATATGCGACCTCGCAACTCGCCCAGACCACGTTACGATCGGTGCTGGGTGAGGTGGAACTCGACGATTTATTGAGCAAGCGCGAGGAGCTGAATGCGCGGCTCCAGTTGATTCTCGATAAGCATACCGACCCGTGGGGGATCAAGGTCAGCATGGTGGAGATCAAGGCGGTCGATTTACCCCAGGAGATGATTCGCGCGATCTCAAAGCAGGCTGAAGCCGAGCGGGAGAAGCGGGCCAAGATCATTCACGCCCAAGGCGAATTGCAGGCCTCTCAATCGCTGATGGAAGCGGCGCGCAAGCTTGCAGAGGAACCGCTGACCATTCAGCTCAGGTATCTGCAGACGCTGACCGAGATCGGTGTGGAGAAGAACACCACCGTTATTTTCCCGCTTCCGATCGAGATTCTCTCGGCTTTTCTCCACCGGCCGCCGGAACGAACTTCCTGAATTGAACGAGACAGACGAGATGCCTGAGGAGTCCAGATACGACAACCGGCAATCGGTGATGTTGTTCGTGGCCGGCGTGGCCATGTGCGCGGCCTTTTTTGTCTTCGGACTGCTCGTCGGGAGATGGTCGGCCAAGCAAGCCGATCGTCCGGCCTCGAACGAACCGGTCGCGAGCCAGCCTGCCAGCCAAGGCGTTCAACCCTCCTCGGTCCCCGAGCCCCCGGTTGCCGCGGCTCAGGAAACGCCGGCGGAGACCAAGTCGGGCGCGGACGAACCGCCCTTGGGCACGGGCGATGAGGATACGATGGAGGATCCACCGACGCGGCCGGCGCTTGACGGGCCACCCCGCGAGGCGCTTGCCTTTGTGGTTCGGGCCGCCAACTTCGGCAAATCGGATGATGCCGAGACCTTCGCGGCGACGTTACGAAGCCGGGGATTCGGCAACGCACGGACTCGCCGCGAGGCCGACGGAAAGCGCAGCTATTCGGTCGTGCTTGGACCCTATGCGCGTCGGGATGAAGCGTCGCGCGTCGCCGCGGAACTCCGGAATAATGGCGTTTCCAATGTTCTGGTGGTCTCGGAGCGATAGTCGTGAATCGCCCTCAAGCTCGGCCACGACTTCCGACTTGGCTGGTCAATCGAGAGGGGAATTCGCTCCTCGACCACGAGCTCAAGACGAGATTTCGAAGCCTTGGTCTTCATACGGTCTGCGAATCCGCCCGCTGCCCCAACCGGAGGGAGTGCTTCACCCGCGGAACCGCCACCTTCATGATCCTGGGAAACGCCTGTACCCGGCGGTGCGGGTTCTGCGCTGTCGAGACCGGCCGCCCGGAGTCGATGACTACGCTTGCGCATGAGCCGGAGTTCGTGGCCGATTGCGTCGCCGGGATGGGCTTGAAGCATGTGGTGATCACTTCGGTTGCCCGGGATGACTTGCGCGACGGCGGCGCGTCCCATTTTGTCCGCACCATCACCGCCCTGCGGCGCCGGTGCCCGGGGACGAAAGTGGAAGTGCTCACGCCCGACTTCAAAGGCGATCGCGCCTCGATCCATGCCGTGCTTGACGCCGGTCCCGACATTTTCAATCACAACATGGAGACCGTTGAGCGTCTGAGTCCGAAGATCCGGCCTCAGGCAAGCTACCGCCGCTCGCTCGACGTGTTGCGGGAGGTGAGTGAGTCTTCCCACGGTGTGATCTGTAAGTCGGGCTTCATGCTCGGACTCGGAGAGACTGAACCGGAAGTGAAATCCCTCCTCGGCGATTTGCGCCGGGCAGGAGCGCAGATGGTTACCATTGGGCAATACCTGCAGCCTACGCTTAAGCACTCGCCAGTCGTTGAGTACATTCACCCTGATCGATTCGCCAGTCTGCGCAAGTTCGGCGAATCACTCGGGTTCCTCGCCGTATTCTCCGGCCCGCTGGTGCGTAGTTCTTACATGGCTGACGCGGTAGCCGGCCCGATCCTCGCTTAAAGCAGCACTGCGGCCTTCCCGGATCGTGGCACTCCCTGGCACAGGTCCAGTTTCCACCATCCACACGACAGAATCGAGATTTCAGCGTTTAAAGCCCTGGCTGGCGGCCGTAGCAAGCGGGGGGTTGATGGTTCTGTCGCTTCCCGGATTCGATCTCTGGTGGTTGGCTTGGGTGGCGCCGGCCCCGTTGCTCTCGGTGTTGGCGGACCGGGGCGGACCCGGCCGGCTAAAGGCCGCCCTGCTCGGCGTGGTGACCGGCACCATTTACTATGCGTGGGGGTGCTATTGGATTGTCAATCCGCTCATCCAGTTCGGCGGTTTCCCGGTATGGCTCGGCCTGCTGTTCCTGGTGGTGGCGGCAGCTCTGCTTGCGCTCTTTTTCGCACTCGTATGTTTTTTCACGCGGGATCTGGTGCTCCGGGGCGGGTCCCGGTTGGTCCTGTTGGCGCCCGTATTCTATCTGCCGTCCGAATGGCTGAGGCTCACCCTCACTTCCATTGGATGGAATTCGCTCGGCTATACGCAGGCCTTCCAACCCTGGGCAATTCAGTTCGCCCGATGGACGGGGCACAGCGGAGTCGGTTTCCTGGTTATGGCTGTGGCGTCGGCCACCGCGGTCCTGGTCGTGGGCCGTTGCCGAACTCATCTACGGTGGGCGGCAGCTGTAGGGATCACCGTGGTGGCGGTTCTGGCGGGCGCCAACCTTCCGGCTGCTTCGGGGATCGCGGATAGAGATCGTGCGCCAACCGCGTCTGCAGCCTTTCTCGCTGTCCAGCCTGAGATACCGATCGATATGAACGCCGATCCGGACTCCAACGCCAGAGCACTGGCGGGATTGATCACCCTGACATCCGAAGCGCTGCGTCGGGCCCGACCTGCAGAAGATGTGGGAGCGGATCTGACCGTGATCTGGCCGGAAAGCCCATTGTACATTCCGCTGGATGAGCGCGATTCGCTCCGGGCATCGATATCCGAATACTGCCGGAGCAAACGGGTTAACGTGATACTCAATACGGCCCGCGAGCTTCCAGACGGCCGGACTTTTAACTCCGCTGTCTTCATCGACAGGAATGGTGAACTGACCGCGGAGTACCGGAAAATGTACCTCCTGATCTTCGGCGAGTACATGCCGTTTCGGTCCGTCCTGCCCTGGATTGAGGACGTACCGGGGATCGCGGCCGATTTTTCACGGGGTGAAGAATATGAAACCCTCGAAATCGCCCCTGGATTTCGCGTTGGCCCGAATATCTGCTCGGAAGCGGCGATTCCCGAAGTGTCACGAACGGCAGTGCGGGAAGGCGCTTCGGTGTTGATCAATCTCTCGAATGACGGGTGGTTTTCTTCGCGGATGATGGCGAGGCAGCATCTCGCCCACAGCGTGATGCGCGCCGTCGAGAACCACAAGGCGCTTCTTCAAATCACCAACGGCGGGATCAGTGCTCGAGTTTCACCGCGTGGAGAAGTGCTCGAGGAGTGGGCATACGGCAGCCAGCGAGCCGGGATTTGGGAAGTTCCCTTGGCAGCCGGCGCCGGGAGTTCAAGCCGAACCCTCTATACCCGCTGGGGGGATTGGTTCGCGGTACTCTGCAGCCTCACCGGACTTGCAGGTTTCGTGGCACTGTTCATCAAGCACCGGTAACAGGTCACGCCGTTTTGGAGTGCGCCGATCAAGCGAAGCGCGACGGCGCTTTCCAGTACCTGAACTGATTTACACCCAGCCATAGCGGGGTCGCTGCCCCCGCACTCCACAGGAAATCTCAGGGGTCCGATTCGAGTCGTGCCTACCAATACGCACTACGCGCGTCTGATCCCGAGGTCCCTGCTGCAGCCTGGAGGTGCGTATCCGGCGTCCGTTCAGGACCCGCGGTCCCGGGAGCTAATTTACATTCACCAGGAGTTTGATCATTCCGGTTTCGGGTCCATCGAAGTTCTCGAGCGCTTTGCCGAGCACTGCCCCGATCATGCGATCGCGGTCGGTGCCGCGCATGGCGTGGCCGGGGAGGCTCGAAGTCACCAGCAGATCGCCGCGGTGGATCGGACCGTTCTCTGAACTGACTTTGGTGGGAATTACCCCCACGACCCCGAGCGGTACGGTTTCCGTGCCAGCATCTTCGACGCTCCCTTCGCTGAGCAGAACTCCGGTCTTGGTCGCATAAACGCCGGCAACCAGGGTGGAGTACGGCTCGCTGCTCCTCTCGACTGTCCGATCAGTTGATGTTGAGATCACCAGCACATCTCCGGGTTCATAGGAACTGACGGCCCCCTCTACCGTGAACGCTTCAGCCAGATCGGCGCCGCCCATCTGAGTGCCGCCGTTGAAGAAGCCGCGTCCGGTCTTGTCCAGCCGGGCCACGGTAACATTGTTGCTTCGGAACTGGGCGATGTTTCCCTGGGCTCCATTGTGGTCGACGATAAGGCCAACGCCGGTTCCGGTCATGCTGGCGGCAAGTCCGGAACCCCTTCCGTTCGAGACTCCCCAGACGGCTGGAGCTGTGCTGTTGGCGTTCGCAATCTGTCCGTTTACCCCTACGCCCAGGCCAATATGTACGCCTCGCATGGCGGCCGAGGTGCTGGTCGAGAGACTGTTCTGTCCCAGGATCGCCTCGGTGTTAGGAAGACTGCTGACGCCCCAGATGCTCGGCAGGCTCTGGGGTTGTTGAAAAACCAGGTGGGAGAACTCGGCTGGAAGGTCCTGACTGGTGTCGCTGGAAGCCTTAGCCAGAATCTCCAGCTGTTCGTCCATGGCTTCCGTTGCTCCCTGGTTCGCTGCCTGCGAAGGCAGTTTCTTTTCGGTATAGATGCCGGGCCTCTCTGCTGAGACACTGATGAACGCTCCAGCCGTACTGCCCCCCGAATTGTCACGCCCATAGAAGAAGACGGTGTTGGGAGGAAACGCTGTTTCGGCCTTACCGGGAGAGCCTGTTCCGCTTGCATGAGCGCAAAAGGCTGCGTTGTCCATTGAGATGGGGTGCGTGCCCGTAGCCTCAACGCCGGAGGCGAAAGTCTCCTTCCCTCGGTGGAAGGATGTGCCGTCTGGATCGACTTGAAATGTGACATTCCCGGCGCCGTCTCTCACCATCAGGGATTTGTTCTCAAGGACGCCGTTGAAAGCCAGATCGGGGAGTGTCCGGTACCTG
>JACQTD010000098.1 GCA_016210985.1 Acidobacteriota bacterium | reverse complement strand
GTCCCACGCCAGCGTCCGCTTCCGCGGCCAGGAGGTTTCGGCCTGACGTCTCGAAGAACTCCAAAACTGCCTTGTCCTCGAACGAAGGCGAGTTCGTCACGTCGACGACGACCTGAGCGCCGGTAAGCGCTTCAGCCAGTCCCTCACCCGTGAGGATGTTGATGCCCGAAGCGCGTGACGCCACCACTACCTCATGGCCACGCTGACGAAGGTTGTTCACGAGCTTTGTTCCGATGAGCCCGCTGCCGCCGATAACCACAATGTTCATGCCGAACCTCCTAATCATCCCGGCGTGTTCGCGCTCGCAGCATTCCAATGAGAAAGGCTACACCCCCTGCCGCTATGAGGTGCTTGAGCGTGTGCCCACTGACAATCTGGCCGAGCGCAAAGACCTCCCGGTCGGCCATTTCGAACCCTTTCGCCGCCGCATACGCCGCCAGACCGACGGCGAGATAACCGGTTCCGCGGTAACGGGCAGGATACAGAACCAGTAGCAGCACGACCAGAAGCAAGGAACCGAATTGCACCAAGAGGTAGAAACGCAAGTCGCCGGCGTTGTGCCCCTCGGTCCAATACCAGTACCCCACACTGGCGGCGCCGACCACCAGGAGCGGAGCGAAGAGCCATCGGCTGATCGAAAGGCTGACTCGTTCAGCGAGCAGTGCGGACAACAGCCCCATGAAGGCAATCGACATCGGCAATCGATCCCAGACGAGCCCCGCATTATCCGGAGTGAGATGGTAATAACCAGACCCCAGGCTCGTGAGGGCCACGCCGGCGAAGAGCGCTGCGTAGGGCCATCGCTCCCAGGGATCGGAAAATCGGGCCGTGTGACTGACCTTCCGAGAGAAGGTCGCAATCAGACCCAGCACGCCGACGATGGCGAACGGTAGATTGGAAAGGACGTTCAGGCAGTTCGGTATTCCAAGAAAGGAGCGCGTGTCCGCAAACAGGTGGTATGTCGACGGCTGCGGTATCGGTTGCCACATCGCCGACAGGAGGACGGCCGCAATGACGGTAATGCCAAGAATCGAGTGTCGCACGATCAGCGATCGGCTCATAGGGGGCTTCTGTCTCTGCTCTCTACTTCGCTACTCATGCTCGTTGGATGGTGCAGTAGCCGTCTGCGGGTGAGCAAGGAAGAAGTAGCTGCCGCCGCGGACCTGATCCATGAAACGCTCCCGATCCAGGCACGGTCGGCCACCGAGCCAGTCATGGAGCAGCGAGATCCGCAAACCGGCTTGGCCGGCAAGTTCCTCGAAGACCGATTCCGGATCATGTCCCAATTCGAAGGCAACAAAAGGTCGCTTGGCGCTCAGCAATTTTCGGGCCCCTCGAAAGACTTTGCACTCGGCTCCTTCGACATCGACTTTTATGAACCTGACAGGGAACTCGGCCGGGATCAGATCGTCCAGGCGATCAACTCGAACGGAAATCGTTTTCACCCATTCTTCGTAAGTATCATAAGGCCGCCTCTCGAATCCGCTGCACTGCGGTGCGCTCAAGACGTAGCGAAACTTCGACTGGCCCGGTTCATCACTGAGCGCCCTCTCCATCACCCTTACCTGAGGAAAGGCTTTTCTCAGCCGTTTTGCATAGTAGGGAAGGGGTTCGAAGGCGTAATGGGTCCCGGCCGGAGCCAGGCCGACGAGCTGGCGAAGAATGGTTCCTTCATGCGCCCCGACGTCGATGCAATTGGAGGTGGGCGCTAAGACCCGTTTGGCCACTTCTATGGTCAACCGGTCGTAGGCCAGTGCCTTTTGTTCGGCGGGCGAGAGTTCCCTGGGGCGAAGTGTTCGGAGCCAATGCCACACCCTCCTGGCCGCCGGCTCGAGCGGTGTGTCGATGACGAGTCTCTTGATGGAGGGTGCCAAATCGGATTGAGCTCATTCGGGCGTCCAGCCCGTTGACTCAAGGAGTCGGCGCCTTCTCGACCGGTGTGTCCTCGCGGCTCTCCCATTCCGACCAGGCCCCATAGTAGTTCCTGGCTCCGGTGAGGCCTATGAGGCGAAGCGTGAAGAGCGCCTGCGCGGCGCGTCCTCCGACATGGCAATAGGTGATGATCTCCTTGCCTTCGGTCACCCCGGCCTTGGTGTACATCTCCTTGAGATCGGCCACGGAGCGAAAGGTCAGATCGGGGTTCAGATTCTGTCGCCATTCGATATTTACGGCTCCGGGAACGTGCCCGCCACGTTTAGCGGTTTCGTCTTCACCACTGAATTCGGCCGGACTGCGTGCGTCGATGATCACCACATTCGGCCTCTTGAGCCGGCTCACTACATACTCGGCCGCGCAGACCGTCGGGCGATCGCCGCGGGGAACAAAAGTGGCTTTGGTGATCGCCGGGACTTCGGTGCTGACGGGTTTTTCATCCGCCGTCCACTTGGTCCAGCCACCGTTGAGCAAGCCTGTGCGCTGATGCCCGAAATGATCGAGCACCCACCAGAGCCGGGCGGCGTAATTGCCCCCGGTTCCATCGTAAATCACCACCTGCTTCTCGGCATCGATGCCCAGCTCACCCATCGCCTTTGCGAAATCATCCGCCGCAGGTAAGAACATGAGCTCCTTGTCCGCGGTTCGTAGCCTCCCACTGTCGAATCGAACCGCTCCGGGGATGTGGCCTTTCGTATACTCGGTTTCCGACCGCACATCGACGATTCTGAGGCAGGGCTCCTTGAGATGTTCCGAAAGCCATGCCGCTTCCACGAGTAGGGCCGGCTGACAGTGGGCGGATACGGAAGCGGTGCTCCTCGAGGTCGGGGATGAAGCCGGAACGGATAGCGCGTATCCGAGCGGGAGCAAGATAAAGGTGATTATTGATAGGTATCGGTAAATACACGTTCGCCTGGGATCCCTCATTCAATCAGCCCTCCTCCGAGTCGGTTGGGATTATACAGGGGACGAGACCAGATGGGGACACGGACGAACACGGATCATGTTTGAGCAGGCCGTGGACGGTGGGAACTCGGGAGCCTCGCAGCTGAACCAGCTTCATACTCGGCTCATCCGTGTTTATCCGTGTGAATCCGTGGTTAGTCCTCATCGTAGGCCAGGCGGCGCACATCCGAGACGGTTAAGGTGATAGCCGAGTAGTCCTCTTCGACCTTGCCGCGCAGCAGGTAGGGATGGTCGTGGCTGAGCATGTGGCAAAACCGCGCATAGACGCCGGGGAAAAAGGTGGCTTCATAGAGCGCCGTGGTGTCCTCGAAGCTGATGAACTCCATGAACTCGTCGTCCTTGGTGGTCACCACTTTTCCGGTCACGAGCCATCCCAGTGCCGTCACTTCCTTGCCGACATAGCGGTGCAGATCCCGCCCGAGGACATAGGAGTGTTTAATTTGACTCCGGTAGAGTGTGAGCGGGTGACGGCTGACGAGGAATCCGAGCGTCTCCCGCTCGTGTTTGAGCATCGTGGCCTCGTCGTACTCGTCGGACGCAGAGATGGCGGTAGCGCCTGAGGGGGGGAAGAGCGTGCCGCTCAGATCATCGGCCCGGTTGCGGCGGGCCGCCGAGATGGCGGCGGCCCACATCAGCTCGGGTCGGGTTGCGCCGCAGGCGATCGCGTCCATGGCGCCGGCTTTGATCAGCACCCGGACATCGGAAGGGTCGATCCTCACGCGAGTAAGAAACGCTTCGAGTGAGACAAAAGGCCCGTCGCGTCGCCGTTCCTCGAGGATGCGGTCGAGCGCTGCGCTTTTCAGATCGCGGAGCTGCATCAGGCCTACGCGTAGCTCATTGCTACACCCGGTATAGTGCCGTTCGCTCCGGTTGATATCGGGCGGAAGAATTCGGATCCCCATCCTTCGAGCTTCGCTGACATAAGCGAAGGTTGAATAGTAGCCGCCCTGATTGGAGATCACCGCGGCCATGAACTCGGCCGGATAGTGAGCGCGCAGGTAAGCGGATTTGAACGAGACGAGCGCGTAGGAAGCCGAGTGGGGCTTGCAGAAGCTGTAGCCGGCGAAACTCATGATCATCGCCCAGATCTCATCGACCACTTCCGGTGTGACGCCCCGCCGCAGGGCGCCGCGATAGAACTGCTCCCGGTAGTCCTGCAGCCGCCGCTGCTTGTTCTTCTTCGAAAGGACTTTGCGCAGATCGTCGGCTTCGTAGGCGCTGAACCCCGCCATGGCCATCGCCATCTTCGAAACATCCTCCTGGTAGACCATCAGGCCATAGGTTTCGTGCATGATCTCATCCATGAGCGGGTGGCAGGAGCGGTAGGCGCCACCGCGAAGCCGGTGCACGTACTCACGGATGTAGGTGTTTGCCGCCGGCCGGATGATCGAGCTGTGAATCACCAGATGATCGAAATCGCCGCGCCGCGTCTTCTGCTGAAGCTGGCGCATCGCCGGCGATTCGACGTAGAAGACGCCCATGGTGTCGCCGTCGCGCAGCAGGCTCTGGGTTTTCGGGTCATCCAGCGGATTCCATCGCGCGTAGTCCATCGCCACGCCGTGATGCTCCCGGATCCCCTGCAGGGCATCGCGGATGACCGAGAGCGAGCGGTTGCCAAGCAGATCGATCTTGATCAAGCCGGCATCCTCGGCCTGATCCTTCTCCCATTGGATGATGCGCACGCCCTTGGCCGCGCGCTGAACAGGTACGTAGCGGGTGACCGCGTCAGGGACGATCACGACACCACCGCAGTGGACCGACAGGTTGCGGGGCACCCCCTCGAGCCGCTCGGCCAGCTGGAGAATCTCCGGCCAAGGGGCGCGGAAATCGACATGCCTGAAGGCCGGGCTTCGGGTAAGCGTCTCGGAGAGCTGCGGCGCGTCCCAGAACCAGCGCATCCGATCGGTGATGGTCTTAATCTCGCCTTCGGGCAGGCCGTAAACCTTTGCGACTTCGCGCACAGCGGCCTTGGCGCGGAAGGTAACATGGTTGGAGATCATGGCCGTACGCTCTTCGCCGTACTTCTTGAAGACCTCGTCGAGCACGTCATCGCGTTCATCCCATCCAAAATCGACATCGATGTCGGGCGGGTCTTTCCGTCCCTCATTCAGGAATCGTTCGAAAAAGAGATTGTGGCGGATGGGATCGACATGAGTAATGCCCAGGCAATAGGCGACCAGGCTCGCCGCGGCCGATCCCCGGCCGCAGGTCCGGTCCATCCGGCGCACGATATCCTGCACGACCAGAAAGTATTCGGCGAACCCTTTGATACGGATGATGTTCAGTTCGCGCTCGAGCCGTTCGAGTACCGGGTCGGAAAGTGTGCCGTATCGGGTTGCGGCGCCGCTGTAGCATTCGCCGCGCAGGTAGGTGAACGCGTCGTCTTCGCCCGGTGGAAGAGGGAACCGGGGGAAGATCATTTGATTGAATTCAAGATCAAAGGCGCAATCTTCCGCGATGCGTCCGGCGTTCTCCACGGCTTCGGGATAGTGTGGAAAAGCGTCGAGTATTTCTGCCCGGGAATGGAAATGCTGATCGGGACGAGCCACGTCGGCGTTTGACCGGTCTGCGGCGGCGGGCAGGCGGGAAAAGCAGGTATTCAGGTCGATCGCACGCAGCACCTGGTGCGTTTTCCATCCGGCTTGGCTAACAAAGTAGACGTCGCCGGTAGCCACTACCGGAAGACCGTGCCGGCGGGCGAATTCGATCGGGCGACGACTGGCCACACGGGGGTGGATCTCGACGTAAAGCCGGTCCGTGCCCGATCTGCGGGCCAGCGCCGCGATCAATTTCACGTCGGCGCTAAGGACCACCAGGTCGGATCGATCTTCGAGCAACGATTGTTCGAGCGAGAAGGTCTCTTCCTCGAGGTGCCGCGCGGAGATGATCCGGCACAGGCGCTCGTACCCTCGCCGCGAGCGACAGAGGAGCACCGCGCGTACCTGCGGGGTGCGAAGCTCCGCACCGATCAGCGGTTGAAGGCCATGCTCCTTGGCCGTCTCGAGAAATCGAACCAGGCCGTAGACGCCGTTGGTGTCGGTGAGGGCCAGCATGGGCATACGTGCCCGGGCGGTGGCGGCACATAGGTCCTCGATCGAGTCGACACCCCGGCAAAGCGAGAAATGGGAATGGACATGCAGGTGGACAAACATGGACGGACACGGATCCACACGGAGAAACACGGATCACGATCGGTGTTTCTCCGTGTGGATCCGTGTCCCCTTTCTTTACTTAAGACATCTCATCCGCGCTGGGTCCGTAAATGGACGGTACGGTGGAGCCCATGGGTCGCAGATAGGTGGAGAGCTGGCCGCGGTGGTGGACATGATCGAAGATAGTGATCCAGGCATGCTGGTACCCAGTTTCGGTAAATACTTCTTGTCCCTGATAGAGAAATGGGATTTTTTTCTCCCAGGCGGCCGCGTCCAACGCGCGCAGGCGCCGGATCAGGTCGTCATGCGTTCGGTCATAAATGTCCAGAATCTCCTGGACGGTGACCGGCGTGGGC
>JACQTD010000095.1 GCA_016210985.1 Acidobacteriota bacterium | reverse complement strand
GGATTGTTCGGGACCGCGGTGGCCACCATGGGGATGCTCGGCCCCTGCGCGTTTATCCTGGCGATGGATACCTTCGGACCGATCACCGACAACGCCGGCGGCATCATCGAGATGA
Source organism: Acidobacteriota bacterium (assembly GCA_016210985.1). Classification (GTDB taxonomy): domain Bacteria; phylum Acidobacteriota; class Blastocatellia; order HR10; family JACQTD01; genus JACQTD01. The sequence continues at coordinate 5,320 of JACQTD010000095.1, read as the reverse complement.
GCCAGCAGCCCGAGGCGATTCGAAAGAAAACCGACCGGCTGGATGCCGTCGGGAACACCACCAAGGCGCTCACCAAGGGGTATGCGATCGGATCAGCGGCGCTGGCGGCCTTCCTGCTCTTTACCGCGTACCTTGATGAAGTACGCAACTACGGCGTAGAGATGCACAGCGTAGACATCGCCAAGCCCGAAGTCTTCATCGGCGGCCTGCTCGGGGCGATGCTGGTCTTTCTCTTCTCAGCGCTGGCGATCCGTGCGGTGGGTAAGGCGGCTTACTATGTCATCAATGATGTGCGCGCGCAGTTCAAAGAGAAACCCGGCATCCTCATGGGCACCGAAAAGCCGGACTATGGACGCACCGTCGACATCGTAACCCGGGGCGCGCTCCGCGAGATGGTGCTTCCTGGTCTGCTCGCCGTCGGCATGCCGATCGTGGTGGGTCTGGCCTTCAAGTACCTGGGCGTAACTCTCGAAAAGCCGACCCTTGGGGTCGAGAGCGTGGCGGCGCTGCTGATGGTGGGAACGATCGCGGGCATCCTTGTTGCCACCACGCTCAATAACGGCGGAGGGGCCTGGGACAACGCCAAGAAGTTCATCGAGACCGGAGTGTACGGAGGAAAAGGCAGCGACGCGCACAAGGCCGCGGTCGTCGGAGATACCGTGGGCGATCCCTTCAAGGACACCGCCGGACCTTCCCTGCACGTGCTGATCAAGCTGCTGAGCACGATCACGCTCGTCCTCGCGCCGCTTTTTCTTTAGCGAGTGGTGTACCACGCAGAGCCGCGGAGCCGCGGAGCGCAACGACCGGACCGTGCATCGCCATCCTCGGCGGCTCCGCGCCGCTGCGTGAATCGGGTTTATGGAAGATCGAAAGTTCGTAAGGGCGCTCGGGCTGACGGATTCGACGATGATCGTCGCCGGATCGATGATCGGATCCGGTATTTTCATCGTCTCGGCCGACATTGCCCGAACCGTGGCCTCGCCGGGCTGGCTCCTGATGGTCTGGGTGATCACTGGAATCCTGACGATCAGCGCCGCGCTCAGTTACGGAGAACTCGCCGCGCTGATGCCCAAGGCGGGGGGCCAATACGTCTACCTACGGGAAGCCTACAGCCCGCTCTGGGGATTCCTCTACGGCTGGACCCTCTTTATGGTGATCCAGACCGGAACGATCGCCGCGGTCGCGGTGGCCTTCGCCAAGTTCCTTGGAGTGCTGGTTCCTCAGGTTTCGGGTCAGCATCTCTTTTTTGATTTCGGGAAGATCTCGCTCGGCGGCTTCAACCTCGGGCTATCGTTGTCGACGCAACAGGCGGTGGCCATCATCGTCATCGCGCTCCTTACTTACTCCAACAGCAACGGAATCAGGACCGGCAAGCTGGTGCAGGATGTCTTCACGATCACAAAGGTCGGAGCGTTGCTCGGCCTGATTCTGCTCGGCCTGCTGATCGGCCGCAATGACGGGGCGGCCATCCAATCCAGCGACTTCTGGACGCCGGCGCTGCAGGATGGATCGTTGATGGGCGCGGCGCTGCTGGCCGCGGTATGCACTTCGATGGTGGGCTCGCTCTTTTCGTCGGATGCCTGGAATAACATCACCTTCACCGCCGGCGAAGTGATCAATCCCCGGCGCAACATCCCGCTAAGCCTGGCGCTGGGTACCAGTCTGGTCACGTTGATTTACGTGCTGGCCAATGTCGTCTATGTCTCGGTGCTTCCGCTCGCCGGCATCCAGCACGCGGCCGAGGATCGTGTGGGTACGGCCGCCGCCCAGGTCATCTTCGGCGAGAGCGGCACCGCGATCATGGCCGTGGCGATCATGATTTCGACCTTTGGTTGCGAAAACGGCCTGGTTCTCGCCGGCGCAAGGGTCTATTACGCGATGGCGCGCGACGGCCTGTTCTTCCGCGGTGTAGGAGGCCTGAACACCCGGGGAGTTCCGGCCAAGGGCCTGCTGGTTCAGGGAATCTGGGCGGCCCTGCTCACCTTATCGGGTACCTACGGCGAGTTGCTCGACTATGTCGTCTTTGCCGCGCTGCTGTTCTATGTGCTCACCGTAGGAGGGATTTTCATTCTGCGCAGAACGAAGCCGGACGTTCCCCGGCCCTACAAGGCGTTCGGCTACCCGATCGTTCCCGCCGCCTACATCGTGGCGGCGGCGGTGATCCTGGTCGAGTTGTTAATCCACAAGCCGAATTACACGTGGCCGGGTTTGATTATCGTGCTGACGGGAATTCCCGTATATTATGCCTGGAAGTGGCTCGGAGCCCCGCCTTCGGCTTCCCGGGCAGTGATTTCTGATGACCTCGAGTAGTTCTTCCGCCCCCCGCCGCATGGCCCTCCACAACCGGATATTCGTCGGGCTGATGCTGGGGGCCGCGGCCGGTGTCACGACGAATCTGCTGGCAGGTGGAACCAGGACGGTCGAGTGGATTGTCAGCTACATCACCGATCCGTTCGGACAGATCTTCCTCCGAATGCTGATCATGATCGTGGTCCCGCTGGTCTTCGCGTCGCTGACCCTGGGGATCGCGGGATTTGGCGATTTGTCGCGCCTTGGCAGAGTAGGGGCCAAGACCATGCTCTACTTTCTGCTTGTGACCCTCCTCGCGGCCGGGATCGGTCTGACGCTCGTCAACACGATCCGGCCCGGCGACGGGTTGCCCAGCGAAATCAAAGAGCGGTTGTTATTGACCTACCAGGGACAGGCCCAGGACTCGATCACCCGGGTCGGACAGACGGGATTCGGAATCCAGACCCTGGTCAACATTGTCCCGCGCAATCCTTTGAAGGCCGCCGCGGAAGGGGACATGCTGGCCATCATCTTCTTCGCAATCCTGTTCGGGGTTGCCCTCACCCGCATCGATAAGGAGCGATCGCGGACCCTGATATCGTTCCTGGAGGGCCTCCTGGATGTGACCGTGGTGATTATCGACTTGGCGATGAAGCTGGCGCCCTTCGGCGTCGCCGCCCTGATTTTCAGCGTCACATCCCGATTCGGCTTCGACTTGCTCGCAAAGCTCGGCCTTTACGTCGCCACGGTGCTCGCGGGACTGCTGATTCACCAGTTCATCGGACTTTCGCTGCTCGTGAAGATCTTCGCGAAGCTCAATCCGATCCACTTCTTCCGTTCCATTCGCGCGGTGATGCTGACGGCCTTCTCCACCAGCTCCAGCAGCGCTACGCTTCCAACGACCATCCGGGTCTCCGAACAGGAGTTGGGGGTGCCGCGCCAGATTGCGGGCTTCGTCCTTCCGCTCGGTGCGACTATGAACATGAACGGAACGGCCTTGTTCGAAGGCGTCACCGTACTTTTCCTTGCCCAGGTCTTCGGGATTCAGCTGGGCCTGGGCGCGCAGGCCATCGTGGTGGTCATGTCCGTCCTGACCGCGGTGGGCGCCGCCGGCGTTCCCGGCGGCTCAATCCCGCTGCTCATTCTCGTGCTTCAAACCGTCGGTGTGCCCGGGGAGGGGATTGCTATTATACTCGGCGTCGACCGTCTGCTCGACATGTGCCGAACGGTCCTGAATGTTTCAGGCGACATTTCCGCGGCGGTTTTCGTAACCCGGTCGGAAGGCCTTCCGCTGGAGGTACCAGGGGCGCTCGTTCTGACCGGAGCCGCGGCGGAGCCCGCTAATTAACCAGGGCCGGTTTCCTGGAAACAGCGGCCGACTCCAATACTCGAAGGAATTATGGCTACTCAGAACGAAAGACAGAACTTCAGTCTCAAGGGCATCATTGGAATCGCGGTCCTGCTAGGGATTGCGTATATTCTCATCCAGAGCGAAAGCCTCCTGACGCTTTATACGCTGGTTACCGTGCTGCTGGTCGCCGTGCTGATCGTGGTGGGATTCGACATCGGCCTGAAGCGCGCATCCGTAGCCTCCGTGGAAGGCTTGACGCCCTCGATTCCCGAGCCGGTACCTGCACCCCCGCCTGCGTCGAAGCCGGTCGTGAAGAAGCGTCGGCGTTGATGGCCTCATCCGCCCGGCTTGCAGCGTTGATTTTCACACTCCACCCACCGCAAGCGGTCCGGAACAGACGGCGCCGGCGCGAGGTTGCCTGAGCGATGAAGATTGTCATCCTTGGTTATGGCCGGGTGGGCAGCCGCACGCTGGAGCAACTCATCCCACGCGGGCACGAGATCACGTTGATCGACAAGGAGGCCATCCGCCTCGGTCAGGCAGCGAATCTCGCGCAGATCAGCCTGGTGCAGGGAAACGGAATCGATGTCGAAGTTCAACAATCCGCCGGCATGGGAAGCGCGGACCTGTTGCTGGCTGTGACTCGCGACGACAATGTGAATCTGATGGCCGCGGAGGTGGCTCGAGCGATCTTCAATGTGCCCCGGGCCATCGCGCGCGTCTATGAACCCAGCCATGCCGAAGCCTGCCATGATCCGCAACTGCTCACGGTTTGTCCCACGCTCACGGCCGTCGACGGCATCGTCGACAGGGTCGATGAGCTGGCGGGACAACCTGTCGGAGTGCGTGCGCCGGCTCCGCCGGTTTATGCGCCTCCGGAAACCCGTCGCGGGAGCGTCGACGATTCCAAGTTCATCATCATCATCGGCGCGGGAAAAGTGGGGATCAACCTGGCGCGGTCCCTTTACGACAGCGGCCACGAGATCGCCATGGTGGAATCGAATCCGACGCGGGTCGCCCAGCTCGCGCCGAGGGTCGATTTCCCGATGATCGTCGGTGATGGATCGATCGTACCGGTGCTCGAAGCGGCCGGGGCGTCGCGCGCCCGGGTCTTCGTCGCGGTCACCGGGAGCGATCAGGACAACCTCATTGCCTGCCAGATTGCCCGTCGTGTTTTCGGCGTGCCCAAGACCGTGGCACGGGCCAGTAATCCGCGGAATGAATCGGTGATGCAAACCCTAGGGGTCGACACGACCGTCAGCTCCACGGCGATCATCGAGCAGGTCATCGAGCGTGAACTGCCGACGATGAGATTCAGAACCCTGCTCCATCTGGAGGGCGGCAAAATCCAGATCATCGAGTATCTGCTCGACGAGAAAAGCCCGGTGGTAGGGCAACCGCTCCGCGCCGTCGGGTTTCCGGTGATCTGCAACATCGTGGCGATCCAGCGGGGTGGTTCGACCATCATCCCTCGCGGTGAGACCATCCTCGAGCCCGGCGATATGGTGATCGCCCTGGTTGATCGCGAGAGCGAGCCGGAACTGAGAAGGACGCTTGCGGGGGAGGTTTAGGGGGCCCAGGTTCGTAGTCCCGCCTATAAGGCGGGCCTTGCCGAGGCAGAACATTCCGCCTGAAGGCGGAACCTGGAGTTTCTACATTTTGCGCCCGGCGGCTCAGAGC
>JACQTD010000100.1 GCA_016210985.1 Acidobacteriota bacterium | reverse complement strand
CATGCCCGACAGGAACTGCCATTGCTCCATGAGATAGTCGGCCAGCGTCGTCCGATCCGGCGTCAATTTCTCGAGCAGTGAGGGTTCGTCCTCCGCGTCGTGGTCCACCTGCGAAGTCCGGTATCCGGGATCGAGGTAGTCATCGAAAAAGGAGCCGTAGTCGATCTGATCGAAGGGATCGGCCGGCTTCTCCGTCTCCTGGGCGACCGTTTCACCGATCACCTCCGAGGCGGTGGGAGGTTCCGCGGCCTCTTCGGTGCGTGCCAGCAGTTCGTCACTCGATGGAACCGCCTCGACCGACTCCTCCAGCACCGGATTCTCCTGGAGCTCGCGGTTCATCGCGTCGACCAGCTCCAGCTTCGTCATGGCGAGCATGTCGATCCGCTGCTTGAGCTGAGGGGTCAGCACAAGCCGCTGCGAAAGACTGGTGTAAAGCTTGAGCGGCATGCTTACAGTCGAAAATGCTCCCCTAAATAGACCCGACGGACCTCGGCGTCATCGGCGAGCGCCTGGGGCGTGCCCGCCCGAAAAATCTCGCCCGCATTGATGATATAGGCGCGATCGGTGATTTCCAGCGTGTCGCGGACATTGTGATCGGTGATGAGAACCCCGATGCCCCGGACCTTGAGATGCCGGATGATCCGCTGGATGTCGAGCACGGCCAGGGGATCAATACCGGCGAACGGTTCGTCGAGCAGGATGAACCGCGGGTCGAGCACCAGCGCCCTCGCGATCTCGGTTCTCCGTCGCTCGCCTCCGGACAGCGCGTACGCCATCGTCCGCCTGACGCTGCTGATGCCCAGTTCGTCGAGGAGTTCGTCCAGCCGTTGCAGCCTTTCAACCCGGCTGAGCGGCAGGGTCTCGAGAATCGCCATCAGATTCTGTTCGACCGTCAGTTTCCTGAAAACGGAAGGCTCCTGGGGCAGATAGCTGATGCCCATCCGCGCGCGAAGGTACATGGGCATCCGGGTGATCTCCTCGGCCCCGACCGCGATCCGGCCGAAATCCGGCGCCTCCAGACCGACGAGCATGTAAAACGTCGTCGTCTTACCGGCCCCATTGGGTCCGAGCAGGCCTACAATTTCGGATTGGCGTAAGGTGAGCGAGATGCGGTGGACGACGCGGCGACGACGGTAACTCTTCGTCAGCGATTCGGCGCGAAGCTCTGACCCGGGTGCATTTCGATCAGCCGCGATGCTGGAGAACTCATCCGTTTCGTTTTCGCTCCATACACCGGCGGCCGCATTCCTGATTACCGTTCCCTTCACCATCCACCAAACTTAAAGGCCGGTCAGACGTGATCACTCCACTTTCCGCGTTGATTTTACCGGGCGCGAGCCGCGATCATCACCAGCGGCGACTCTACCATCGCCCAGAATGAAAGTCAATTGCGGCCCTCTGGTTACGCCCTGGCGCTCGTCCTCAACCCGCGCGTTCCGGCCTTGCAGCGTAACGGTGCGCGAGTCGGCGCGGTAGTGCGCCGAGTCGCCGTAGGCTCTGCGTCCGGGCTCGGTGATCGACACGTGGCCCTCCGCGACGGCGCGATCGAGCTCGGCGCGATCGCGATTGAGATAGGCCGTGATCCGGTCGGAGGAGATCCGCTCCAGATCCTGCCGCAACTGCGCGTCGCCTTCATACCGCACCAACCGATCGGCATCGAGATAGGTCATGCGCTGGGCCGTCGCGTAAGCGGGGGCGGCCGCCCGTTTCGATGCTTCCGCTACCGGCGGGGTTCCGCCGGAGGCGGCGCGATAAAAGGCCGAACGGACGTGGCCCGAGGCCAGCATCATCTGACGCTGCCGATGCAGCTCGATACGGTCCCCGCTGACATAACTGTCATCCTGCCAGGCTCGCGCGCCACCGGTGTAAACCGCCAGCGCCGAACGGTGGTGAACCTTCAGGTCCTCCCCGGCAACGAACACGGGCGAACCGCGCTCAAGGAAGGGCACCGCCTGGCCGGTGGACTTCCGGTCATAATAAGTCGTAATGACATTCCCCGCGGCTCGACTCTCCCCAACCTCGCCGTCCAATTCGATAGCCTTCGCGCGGGTTCGGCTGAGCGCATCCCAAACGACCGGCTCGCCTCCGCTCAGTCGAATCACCTGGGTAGCCGAGCTGTAAGTGGCCCGCTCGCTGAGGGCATTCCGCTCGCCTTCAACAAAGCGGAATCGCCCGCGTTGTTCGAGTTCGGTGAACTCCTGCGATTGCCGGTCAATCTCCCCTTCAAGCTCCTGGCTCATGGTCACCCGGGATGACCGGCCGCCCTCGGACGTCATCGGCTCGAATTCCACCCTCACCCCGTCGCGCGCATGAAACGAACGGGCGAGGTTGCCATCTTCGAAGAACCGCAGTTCCATCGATTGAGCCCGGATCGTCTTGCGATCCGACGCCGCGTTCACCAGGAGCGGCGTCAAAACCAGTACGGCGTCGCCCTGGGCCCGCGCAGCTTCCAGCAGGTGACGGTCCCCTCGATAGCTGAGTTCCACCGAATTCGCCGTCAGGAGTTTCTCCGACGGCGACGAGATGGCCTGCGCCCCCCGTCCGTACGCGGCGCCGGCGGCGGGCCTCTCCGCCGCCCGCAGCCGGACGGCCACCCGGCCTCCCCGGCCGGTGAACAGGGAGGGCACAATCTGAGTCGGCGTCGATCCGAGGGGGGCGAACCGGACTTCGATCCGTTCGGCGGTCAGCTCGGCATCCTGCCCGGCGCCGCGACGATGCGCTCGCGCGCCGCCTGAAGCCACCGCCATGGAGAGACGCTGGCTTTCGTCCAGATCGAATTCCATATGCTCCGACCGGACGTCGGAAATGCGGTCCTCGAGGCGCGAAACCAGTGAGGCGTTATCGAACGCCATCAGTCTGCGCAGCCGATGGTCAAGGTCGAAGTGCGCCTCCATGCGGCGCGCGCTCAACTCCTCTCCGGACTGATTGAAGATCACCTCGCCCGAGCAGTGGACGATGGCTTCATCGAGCCGGTACAGTACCCGGCCACAGCGTCCGTGTATGGGTTGGAGCCGGGGCGGGGCGGGTTCAACCGCCTTCGGTTCGATGGTCAGGCGGACCTGGCTGAGCAGGGTGACCTGCTCGCTTCCGCGCCGTGTCGCGATCTCGGCGCCGACCGCAAATCCGCTCATGCTCGCGCGGGCGAATTCGACCGGCGAGCCGGTGCTGATGACCTGGGTATTACCGTCATAAACCAGCCGCTCGGTCCGAAGCGACAGGCCGTCCGAGGTCGTCGCCTGCACACCCTGCTCGAAGGTCACCGCCGCGCGTGACGGATCGTAGACGGCGAAGGCGGCTTTGACCTGTCCCTGAGTGATACCGACGGCCCCATAAATCTCGAGCGTCACGTCCGACATCTCGTGGTGCCCGTCATCGAAGACATCATCCCGCGCGGCATTTAGCAGGAAGCGGGCCTTGTCCCCGTGCAGATCGAAACGATGAACTCCCTCGCTGGACGAGACGATACGCTGGCTTAGGCGCGGCGCCGGGGTCGAACCGGCGGGACGGCGGAAGAAGCCCCCCTGCTGGTCCCGATAGGAGCGTGCCAACGCAAGCGCCAGTACGAGCAGCAGCGCCACCGCGCCGACGCGCGCCAGGCGCGGCCAGTTGGGGTGAATCCGGGAAAGGTATTCGCGCGATTTCACTCGCGACAAGACTAGGCCGGCGCGGTGTTCTCCCCGCGTACCGGTGGAATCATGGGATTGAGCACCGTGGGTTCGGTCTGGGGCTTCGGCTTGGCCTCGAGCGTGCCCGAGGGGGGCGCCGATGGACTCTCATCATCGAGCGGCAGACCTGCAATCACCCGCCGGACCTGGAGCCCGTCCAGCGTCTCACGCTCGAGCAACGCCAGCGCCAGCCGGTCGAGTCCGTCGCGGTTCTCGAGGATGATGGCGCGCGCGCGCTCGTACTGCTGGAGCACGATGCGCTTGACTTCCCCGTCGATGCGTAACGCCGTATCCTCGCTGTAGTCCTGGTGGCGGACGAGTTCCTTTCCGAGAAAGATCTGCTCATCCCGCCGGCCGTAGGTGAGCGGCCCGAGCTCGGACATGCCGAACTCGCATACCATCTTCCGGGCCAGATCCGTGGCGCGCTCCAGGTCGTTACTCGCGCCGGTCGTCATGTTGTCGAGAAAGACTTCTTCCGCCACCCGGCCGCCCATCAGCACGGCGATTTGACTTTGAAGGTATTCACGCGTGTGCATGTAACGGTCGGACTCGGGCAGTTGCTGGGTCAGCCCGAGGGCCATGCCGCGGGGAATGATGGTCTCTTTGTGCACCGGATCGGTGTGCGGTCATTTCAACGCCACCATGGTGTGGCCCGATTCCTGATAAGCGGTATTGCGCTTCTCCTCCTCGATGATCACGAT
>JACQTD010000094.1 GCA_016210985.1 Acidobacteriota bacterium | reverse complement strand
TCGTCGCTACGCGACGAGAACTAATCTTGTCTGGAACCCGGCCTTAAAAGCCGGGCTAAAGTCATGTGGCCACTAGCGCGGCCCGATGAGAGTGTCATGGAATCATCATCATCAAGAATGAGGTAAGTGCTTTCACACTTTTGGAGAAGAACCCCAAAAAGGGGAGAAGGAAGGAGACGGGTCTATCTGGCGGGGAATAAGTTCGAGTAAAACTCGATTTCATATTAAATGTGTCGAAAGTTCTCGTCTGGATTGCGGGGAGAAGGCTTGGAAGAAGAAATTTCCCTTGGGGTTCTACCGGGTTTGTGATCGCTGTTACAGACAGCATAATACGCCCTTAGATATGCTCATGACCTTCGACAAGTGAGGGCGCCGTCCGTCGGCGCGCAAAGTGCTTGTCGGTGTGCGGGGACAGCCCGCGGAAGGATCCCGCCGGGGAGTCCGAAACAAGAATACATGAAAGGAGACCCTTATGATCAAGCTCAAGAAACTCAAACTTGGAGCAGTGACCGTTTTTCTGCTAGGTGCGACACTTGCCGCGCTTCCCTCGCCCGGCGTCTTGGCTACACCGAATCAAACGGGAAAACAGGACCAGGAGAAACCCATGAATCCATGTAACCCGTGCGCCCAGAAGAAGGCACAAAATCCATGCAATCCATGTGCCAAGAAAGCACAGAACCCCTGCAACCCTTGCGGAGGTAAAATGGCATCAGGAGAGGTTTATGTGGCGGCCACTTCTCACCGCGGATGGCCCAAGGTAAACACGAAACCGCTCCTGAGCAAGGCGCATGGAGGTATGTTCGTCACGAGTTATACCAACACCACCGCGCAATCGGCCATCCGTGGGGCCGCCGCCAGCTTTCCGGTCGGCGCGATCCTCGTCAAAGATTCCTACGCGAATGAGAGCGGCAAGCCGGGAGCAAAAGGGACTGTCTTCGCGATGGAAAAGACGCAGGACGGCTGGCTCTGGGTGACAACCGATGCCAAAGGTCATATCACTGGCAAGGGAAACAACCAAGAGATGAAGATGTGCGCGGATTGCCACGCGCAGGCGAAAATGGACTACGCGTACCTGCGTTCGAATTGATGGCGACAAAATGCGAGCTGCCTATCTACTCTTCCTGATCGTCACGGTGGCGCTCCCGGTTGTGGGAATCGGAGGGCGTTGGGCGTCGAACCGTCATACGGAGAATTCCGCGGATAAAGGAATGCGGCTCCTGCGGGGAGGCGTTTTCCTCATGGGCACCGCTTCATCATTGACACATCATTCCCATCCCGCGGCGCTTGAGCGGACCGCGCGCGGAGAGGCGAGAATCCTTGACCCTGCGCATAAGGTTGGGGATGATGACGAGCGCCCCGTGCACCGGGTCACGCTCAGTCCCTTTTACATAGATGCGACCGAGGTGACCAACGCCTCGTTCGCGCACTTCATTCAAGCAACTGATTACAAGACGGACGCGGAGAAAAACGGGTTTTCGTGGATCTTCCGGGAGGGTCAGAAGGATTGGAAGGCCGAGGATGGCGCCGATTGGCGTCACCCGTTCGGTCCCGAGTCCAATATCGACGATCGGATGAATCAACCGGTGGTGAATGTGTCGTGGAATGACGCCTTGGCGTTCGCCGCCTGGGCCGGAAAGAGGCTCCCGACGGAATCCGAGTGGGAATATGCCGCGCGAGGCGGGGTCGAAGGCCAGATCTATCCCTGGGGAAACGAGCTGAAGCCCGGCGGAAGACCGGTGGCGAACTTCTGGCAGGGTACCTGGCCGAGCGACAACCGGCGGGAAGATGGCTATTACTACACGGCCCCGGTGGCCAGCTTTACGCCCAATGGCTTCGGCTTGTACGACATGGTTGGAAATGCTTGGGAATGGACCGCGGACTGGTATTCAGAGGACTATTACAAGCGGAGTCCTCCTAAGGATCCAATGGGGCCGTCGTCGGGTGAGATGCGAGTCGCGCGTGGCGGATCGTGGTTCTGTTCGCCAAACTACTGCGGCGCTTACCGGATCGGGTTCCGCGGCAAGAGCCCGCCGGACTCCAGCTTCAACAATGTCGGCTTCCGATGCGCGAAGGATGGGCCCTGAATGAGACGGCGAATGCCGAAGAAAATGAGTTCCGGCGGTCCAGGATCCGAGAGAGTCAGAGCTGGCTTCGTTTGCCCGCGGTGACGGGTGATGCAATTCACGGTTGGATTTGGTCCTTTAGGTTCCTGATACTCATCATGCGGAGCCCGATCTGGGGCTTGGACAGGATCAGCCGCTCCACATCGGCTCGACCCATCACACACACCAGGGACTCTTCCGCCGCCGCCGCGTAGAGATCATTCATAAACCATCCGAGGTGCGGCATATGGCCGAAGCAGATCATCGGACGTACCGTCCCTACGATCAGCAGCCGTCCCTCAGGCGTAACCCAAAGCAGGTGCACGGAGCCCTGTTTCACCAGGAAGAGAGCCTCTCCCGTCTTGTCAGGCATATAGAGGATCTCGCCCCGGGCAACGACCGAGGATTCGAGCGATTGATTAATGCCTCGGAACTCATCGTCCGGGATGTCGAAGAGGATTGGGGGAGCGGGGACGCGAGCTATGCTGTCGTACGGGTTGATCATGGGATCGCTTTCACCTTCAGGACCTGACACGCGTGACTCTCCACCCGGACACGTCTCAACTCACAACAATCGCACTCGCCGCTCATATATTCCTCGTGGTCACCGCCTTCGCAACAGCTCCTCTTCGGCTACTTCGCGGAGTTTCTCGCGATCGAGAATCGAAATCTCCTTTCGTCCGATCTCTATCAGGCCGTCATCCCGGAGGTCATCCAATGCGTTGGTCACCGTTTCCCGGTAGATCCCGAGCATGTCCGCCAAGTCCTGGTGGGTCAAGCCCTTGATTAACTGCTCGCCATCATTGGATAACTTCAGGAGCAGCGAAGCGGCACGCGCCGGTATCCCTTTGAAGGCGCTGTCGCCGAGTCTTTCTTGGAGGTGTTGCATTCGTTGACCGATCTCCTCCATCATCCGCAAGGCGACCTGCGGTTTGGAAAGGATCAGCCGCTCCACGTCGGCCTTTCCCAGCACGCACACCAAGCACTCTTCAGCCGCTTCGGCAAACAGATCCTGCATGTTCTGTCCGACGCTGGTCATCTGCCCGAAGAAGGTCATCGGGGCCACGGTCTGAACAATAAACTTTCGTCCCTCTGAGGAAAGGCGATAGAGATGCACTGTGCCCTTCTTCAGCAGGAAAAGCACTTCACCGGTCTTTCCTGGAGAATAGATCGTTTTGCCTTTCAGCGCCGTCGTCATGACCGTGGCGGCCTCAATCCTCTTCATCTCTTCGGGAGGGAGATCCCGGAAAATGCGCATGGCCGTGAGGTAGGCAATCTTGCTCGTAGGCCCCGTCTGACCCGGCGCCGCCGTGTCAGCGGTTATGGTCGCCGGGCGCGCTTGGCCGGACGCCGAATGGCCGCCGCCGACCAGCTTCGAGAGCGTTGACAGAAACTTCTTTTCCATGACTCCTCCTTTTCATGCTTCCATGGAACGGCGGATACCGCACATCGATCTCGTGAACCTCGCAAGTGCGACCCGGCTCAATAGTGACATCAGCCGCTCATCGCAGCAAGTGTTTGCCCCCAAACCGCTGGCGATGCTGGCTTCAGCCGGTCATCTTCCCATCCAGCGTCGTCATGATGATCTCAAATATCTGCTCACGACGAGGATTTCCGAGACTGACTACGCGTCCATCCAGCACGTAGGTGGGGACAGCAAAGACTAGGCCAGGCTTCCGGGCCCGGGGATCGTCCAAGTCGATGACTTCAGTAACCAACTGCGGGAAGCGCTCCCTGATCTCCTCCGCCATCGATACCGCGGTCTCGCAGCTAGTGCATTCCGAAGTGATATAGACACACAGCCGGTGATGGTATGCCAGCTCGGCAGGAGGCCGTTGTCGCACCGAATCATGCTCCATGATTTCAAGTCTAATGGCCCGCTCGGATCGGCTCAGTTATCGCAACCACAGAACCAGCGTCTGATGAATCCAGACTGCCTCTTCGCTTTCATTCATTGACCACCGGCGATTCTCGCGTTTCAACCTGGGGGTGTGGTTGCAATAACTGTCTTCGGCCGGCCTAGGTGGTATCTACTTGACCTTAGAGTTAACTCCAGGGTGTACGCTCTTTGCTGGGATCGAAGAGGTGAGGCCTGTGGAGTGAGCTGAAGATAGGAAAGAAGCATTTAGGGTGAAGATAGGAGCGAAATGATGAAAGATAAAACTGTATTGGCAGGCCCCGTAGCGGCAGCGATTGCCGCAAGCCTGTGTTGTCTCGGGCCGCTCGTGACGGTCCTCCTTGGGTTAGGCACGTTTGGGGCAGCGGCCATGTTTGAAGGCTTCCGGCCTTACCTGCTTGGCTTGACGGCGCTGCTACTTACCGGCGCATTTTATGTGACTTACCGGAAGCGCGAAGTCGTGTGTCAAGACGGGAGTTGTCAGGTGCAAGGCGCCGCACGCTGGAACAAGATCGCGCTCTGGGCCGTCACTGCTTTGGTCGCCGCCATTGCCGCTTTCCCGTACTACTCCAGCGTATTTCTTGCGAGCAGCACAGCGGCAAGCGATGGAAGTTCACAGCCCAAAGCGGCGATTTCAGTCGATCCGGGCGCATTCATCGATCACCATCTACGCGGTCATGAGAGCGCACAGCCCAAAGCGGAGATTTCAGTACAACAATCCAGCCCTTCGCCGGCGACAAACTTCTCTACGGTGACCTTTAAGGTCGACGGCATGACCTGCGCCGGATGTGTGGCGAACGTAAAAGCGGCGCTGAAGCAGCGGAATGGGGTGCGTTCGGTCGACGCCAGCCTGGAGCTCAAACAAGCCACTGTCAAATACGATCCGGCGAGAATCAACCCGGCACAAATGATCCAAGCCGTGAATGCAATTGGCTTTCGAGCCAGTTTGTGATCTTGGGGGGAGAAACCGATGAGAATCAGACTGCTCTATTTTGATGGCTGCCCCTCTTATGAACATGCCCTGCGCGATCTGCGCGATGCGCTTGCTGAGACACGGCTCGCGGTAAACATCGAGTTAGTCCAAGTGACATCGCCCGAGGAGGCGGAGCGGCTGGGCTTTCTGGGCTCGCCCACGATCCAGGTTGACGGCGTTGACCTCGAAGGGCCCGATGCGGTGAACAAGGGTGTCGGATTCGGCTGCCGGGTTTACCAGGACGGCGGCCAGATGCGCGGCTGGCCCTCCAAAACCCAGATTCGCGCGGCATTAAGCGGGCGGCCGAAGACTGTGACCTCGGCGCCGACAGAGCATACTTGCTGCCATGCTCGCCCGAGCGACTGAAATCAGATCAACCCTCGTATTTGAATAGGTCCAAGGAGGGTCAGGTTGAACATGTGTAGTTGAGTTGATTAAATCATTTGGCCGCCTTGAATGGGAGCAGACTTAAGGAGGACGGTAAAATGACTGAAAGAACGCATATCAGTTTACGCGTTGACGGTATGACTTGCGATGGCTGCGCCCGGCATGTCACCGAGGCGCTGGCGCGGGAGAAAGGATTGATGGTGAAAACCTCGGTGTTGCATCTGAAGGACGTGCCTCGGGCGCTGGCGGCGCGCGATACTCGTGGGCTCATCAAACTCGTCGCCGAAGAGGACACGGGCCGACTCCTCGGGGCTCACGTTCTGGCGGATGGAGCCGGCGAGGTGATTCAAGAGGCGACGCTGGCTATCCGCTTTGGGCTGACCGTGCGGGACATTATCGAAACATTCCACCCTTACCTGACCATGGTCGAAGGACTGAAGCTTGCAGCTCTGACCTTTGAAAAGGATGTCGCCAAGCTCTCTTGCTGCGCGGGGTGAGCTCGATGAACTGTCGCATGGGAACGCTCGCGTTGGAAGAGACGGTTGATCCACTTGACCCTGTACTCGACTACAAGGTCTACCATCTCCGTCGTGGGGGCAAGGTGAGAACCAAACCAATGTTGATCGGCAAGCTCGCGGAGGCTGCTGGCGTGAACGTGCAGACAGTGCGCTAATCTGAAGCTGAAAAGGAGTACTTGACTCTATACCCGAGGAGAGAGTTTAGAGTGAATGTTGTCAGTGGGAAAGCTCCTCGCGATCTTTCTCACAAGGAGTTGACCATGTCGAAGAAGAGAACGATCGAAATCTTCACGGCCGGATGTCCGATATGCAACGAGACGGTTGACTTGGTGATGAAAGCCGTCGCAAGCTGCGGCTGTGAAGTCATCGAACGGCCGTGCACCGATACGGTCTGCTGCGACCAGGCGCGGCGCTACGCAATCACCGCCGTGCCCACCCTCGTCGTTGACGGGGTGGTTGTCTTTCAGGGCAAACCAATGGAAGCACAGGCAGCAACGATGCTCAAAGTCGCTTGATTCAGACGGCTGTGGGCCGCTCAGCGTCGTGATCTGAGCGGCCTGCAGTTGTAGCATGGCAGCATGAGGTCCCGTAAGTTTCGTAGAGAATGAGTGCGGATATGAATCGATTGGAAATGAAGGAAGACGCGCTTCCACAAAACCTACCTACCAAGGTGGTCGGCGACGTGCGGCGCAACAGCGTGAGGGAGGTCGTGACGGCTTACGCTGGACTCTTCACTTCGTTCGCGACGCTGGTCTGTTGCGCCCTGCCGGCGTTGCTCGTCTTGCTCGGTTTTGGGTTGACGAGCGTGCTCACTTTTTTCACGACCATACCGGGCTGGGAAGATTTGGCCACGTATACTGCGTGGCTGTTCTTGGCCGGGGGAATCCTATTAGCCGCGGGTTTTTATTTCGCTTACGCTCTTCAACGCCCGTCCGAGGGCGAGGTCTGCGAAGTTCCAGACGCTGGCAGGGAGAGCGCCTGCTCGACGGCTACGCGGTGGAACCGCCGGATTCTTTGGCTCTCACTTTTGCTTTACAGCCTCGCGCTGGTCGTGGACATGTGGGGAATCGGTTGGATGCAAACGCGCGGATACTTCAACCGCTGAGCAGCAGGCAAGCCGCCGCAGATGTTGGGACGGCGTGGCGCCGAATGACGATGAGACGCGTGACCCTCCTGCCTTTGATCTTCGGTTGCCTGAGCGTCGCCAACCCGCCGCTGCGCGCCCAGGAAATTGTGGCCCCGAGCGCAAGAACGCTTTTTAATCGCGCGACTTTAGTTCGATCATTTGTCGAAGTCAGGGACGCGTCTTTTCGAGCTGATGGAGAGTCGGTCAAGGTTAGCCAGTACGTGCCCGTGCTTGCCCTTGTTTACGGGTTCTACCCGAAATGGATGGTCATCGTGGCTCAGCCCTACGTGAAAGTGGGCGTGACTAGCCGTACGGGGAATGACGAACGACATGAAAACTTGAACGGTCTGGGTGATACGCAGTTGTTTGTCCAATACGATGGGCTTTACAGCCGCAACACTCCAGGAGGGCTGACACGCCTCTCGGGAGTTTTTGGCCTCCAGGTGCCCACGGGCGCCCGGCGGTTCTCGACCGGGGCCGTTGGGTACACCGGCGGCTTGATCTTCCAAAAGGCGATGAACCTGAAATATGTTTTCACTGGCGACTTTGAATACACGTTTGCTACCGAGAACAATCGGGGAATATCAACGGGAGACCTTGCCAGGTTTAACGCCGTGCCGGCGTTCTTTGTTATTCCTCGGGACCCGGCCTCTCCCAGCGCCAGTTGGCTCCGCAAGCTTTACGACCGAGCGTTTCGCAACGGAGCGTATCTGATCCTGGAGTTCAACGGCACATGGCACGGCCAGGCCCGCAACCGGGGGAGAGAGGTTTTCCACACCGGGGGGACCACGCTCTCGGTTTCACCCGGAATTCAATACTTTTTGAGCCGAAGATTTCTAGTTGAGTTCTCCTCGCCGGTTCCGGCCGTCAGTGTGCTAAATGGGAAACAGCCGGAGCCCAACTCGACTTATGTCTTCGGATTCCGGTACCTGTTCTAGGTGCTGCCCATGAGATCCCGAAGTATCAGGCTTATTCGGAGAGATGATCATGAGAAAGATAACCCGACCACAGTCCAAATGGCTTCTGCTGGTATTCGTAAGCCTTCTCTCTGCGGTGCCGGTGTCCGCCCAGGTGCAGAAGGCCACGGTCAAAATCGACGGCATGATATGAGGCTTGTGAGCGGAAGGGGCCCAAAAGGCCCTGCAACGCCTGGATGGCGTTGATCGTGCCGATGTGAATTTGGTGAAGGGAGAGGGGCAAGTGCTCCCCAAGCAGGGAAAATCATTCGACCCTGCCCTGATCCCTAAGGCGATCCAGGACGCGGGCTTCACAGCACGAGAGGTCATGGTGATCGCTGCTGGGACCCTCTCCAAGAGGGGGAAGTTCCTCGAGTTGGACATTCCGGGCCTCAAGCACTCGTTCGTTCTCGCGGGTGGAGCCCGGGCCGTGGAGCTCAGCAAACGTGCCGGCCTTGCCGGGAAGAAGATCCGCGTAACCGGCAATCTCCACCCAAGCTATGCAGATCATCCGCCGGGCCTGACCGTCGAAGACTTCCAATAAAACCTGTCGTCTTTTTGATCAGTGTTCATTCAAGGGCGCGTTGAGTTCACGGATTTCTTCGATGGTGTAACGCGGCGTAATGTGTTGCGGACAGTTCCAGTCGAAAGCTTCGACGTGCAAGACCATCGCCCGTTCGATTTGAGCATTGTAAGCCGTGTCCTGCAGTTGCGCGATCAGTTCGGGCGCGTCTTCGGCTTCGACCACTTCGATGTGCGCGAAAATCTTCAATCGTCGGCGATTCGCATAATCCATCAAGATCAAAGCTGCTGTGTCGTTGCCGTTCAGATTGCCGACGCTGATGTATTGCATATTGCCGCGAAAGTCCGCATACGCCAACTTCTTCGGATCCAGCATTTTCAGAAAGCCTTTCGGGCCGCCGCGAAACTGGACATACGGGTAGCCGTTTTCTCCGACGGTCGCCAGATAAAAGCCGTCTCGTTCAGCGATGAAATCCGCTTCGGCAAAACTGAGTTC
>JACQTD010000093.1 GCA_016210985.1 Acidobacteriota bacterium | reverse complement strand
CGGGGAGATGATGAGGTTGATCGGAATTGAAAACGAAGGGCGGACGGCGGGTTGTCCGCGTTCCCACCGTAATCGCAGAGCAGGCGTTCGGGGCCAGGATGGCTACGTATTGATCATGATCCTCGGCGCACTGACGGTGATGCTCATCTTCATAACCGGGTATCTCCCCGATGTGATGCGGGATGTCCAGCGCGAGCGAGAGGAAGAGATGCTATTTCGCGGGCAGGCGATCGTCAACGGGGTTGCGCTCTATCAGACCAAGGTCCAGCGCTGGCCCGCATCGCTCAAACAGCTGAGCGAAGGAGTGCTGACTTCCGGGAATCGGCGACTGAGATTCATCCGGCCGTCGGCGCTTAAGGATCCGATGTCAGTGGGGGCCAAAGGGGAGGGGAAGTGGCGGGTGGTTCGCTTTCACGATCCGGTCATCAAAGATTTTCTCGACGCTTACATGCAAAGTGTCGGTCAGGTCCCGAACGCCATGTTGGCGAAGTATACCGGTGTGGTCACGAAGGGGTTGGGAGACCGCTCGGACGATCCTGACGAGAACCGCGCCGGACTGGCCGTCAAACCGGCCGTTGGAGGAGTTTCGAGCGGCATGGGGACGGGCATAGGGATGCCTTCGCAGCAGACCACTTTTCCCGGACAACCGAATTTCGGGAATCCTGGCACGACGTTCGGCCAACCCGGCCAGACCACCGGCCGGCAGGGATTATCCGCTGCCGGAACGAACGCTTCCCAGACGCTGGGCGAAACGCTCGATGAGAATGGGATCGCCGTCAAGCCGATGCTCGGCGTGGTGAGCCTCAGCAAGCGGGAAAGTGTCCGCGTCTTTTACGACACCCTCGACAACTATGATGAATGGGCATTCATCTTCATCCCCGAATTAGGAAATCAGCCGGCGGCCAATCAGGACGCGCGGTTGAACGCCCTCTTGAGCCCTATCATCTTCCCTAGCGATCCGCTGGCGCAACTCATCCAGCAGGTGCGGTCCCGTGGCGGAGCGCGCACGCAGGCGGGTCCGAACTCCCCACTTCAGGGCATCGGCCAGAGGCCGGTTCCGGTTCCGACTACGCCCCGCCCATAGACTCTCCGGATCCCCATGGCACTCTATACCTGTAAATTGGGAACGCCCGCCGGCGATATCATCACCCGGAAGATGGAAGCCGCCGCAAGCAGCGAGCTTCAAAGCCGCCTGCAACGCGAGGGCTACCACATCTTCTCGATCGCGCAGGAGGGAGGTTCGGGGAGGTTTCTACGCAGTGACCCGCGGCGGTTCAAGCTGGAGGCGTTCCTCCACTTCAACCAGCAGCTCGCTGCCCTTGTCCGGGCCGGTCTGCCGATTCTTCAGGCGGTCACGATGCTCGCCCGCCGCCAGGAGAATTTGGCCTTGCGCAACGTGCTGAAAAACATCGAGGGCCGGATTCGTGAAGGCACACCCATGTCCGAGGCGTTCGAGGCTCAGGGCGAGATCTTTCCCAAGCTCTACACGGCGTCGCTGCTTGCGGGCGAACGATCGGGCAACCTCGACGAGGTGCTGCTCCGGTATATCGCTTATAGCAAGCAGATGGTCGCGCTGAAGCGGAAGGTGCGGCAGGCGATCAGCTATCCCATCTTTCTGATCAGCGCGCTGACCATTCTGCTCGGGCTGATGACCGGATTCGTCATCCCCCGATTTGCCCTGATCTACCAGGACTTCGGAACCGAACTTCCCACAATCACCCAGGTGGTGCTGACGGTGGGCACAGCCGTGCAGAAGAACATGATCTGGGCCGGTCCGGCGCTCCTCGGCGTGATCCTGGCGTCCTGGATCTGGCGTAAGACGCCTTCGGGCCGGGTAGCGATCGATCGCATGCTCCTCAGGACTCCGCTGATCGGCCAGATTATTCGCGACATGACGACGTCGCAGATCGCCCGAAGCCTGGCGACGCTGCTGCAGGGGGGAATTACCCTGGTCGATTCCTACCGGATTGCGAGCGAAACAATCGCCAACAAGGCGCTCGGGCAGGCGTCGGCCACCGTATTGCAGCGGATTCGGGAGGGAGAGGCTTTCGCCGACAGCCTCGAGCACGCCAGATGGCTTCCCCCGCTGGCCCTCGATATGATCCGCGTCGGCGAACGCTCCGGGAGTCTCAAGGAGATGCTCGATGAACTGTCCAGTTTCTACGACGCCGAGCTTGAACTGAAACTCAATCAACTGACCGGGATGATCCAGCCGGTGGTGTTGATCCTGATGGCCGGACTGGTCGTCTTCGTGCTCCTGGCGATGTACCTGCCGCTATTCAGCTTCATCTCCTCGCAAGGGGTCAAGGGATAGGTATGAGCGAGAATCCAAGTTTTGCGGGTCTGGCCAAGCGGAACGGCGACGAAAACGGGTCGGCCGCGGCCGTGCTGGATCCGGAGGTCGAGGAGGAGCGGGCACGTCACGCAGCGGCGCGATATCGCCTGCCTTTCATTGACCTCAGCCGAACGAAACTCGATCAGGAACTTCTTCACGTGTTGCCGGTCGAGCTGATGGTCCAGTACCGTTTCGTCCCCATCGGCCGCGACGACAACCAGGTGCTCCACATCGCGGTGGCCGATCCCTCGGAACTCGACAAGATCGACGAAATCCGTTCCCGATTGCGCTCCCGCCTGCGCCTGTCGGTGGCCACGCCGAGCGCCATCGACGTGGTCCTCAGCCGCGGGGATACCTCGCAGCGCGTGTTGGATGAGGCCACGGAACACTTGCGGGTCTCGCTGGTCAAGGAGACCGAGCAGGGCGAGGAAGATCTCGACCTCGATCGGCTCACCGGCGATCAGGAGATGAGCCCGATCGTTAAGCTGATCGACTCGGTCATCCTGACCTCGCTCGAGCGGCGCGCCAGCGACATTCACATCGAAACCCGCACGTCGGATGTCTTCATCAAGTACCGTATCGACGGAGCCCTCTATCCGGCCGGCCCACCCATCGACATCCAGCATCACCAGACTATCATCTCGAGAATCAAAGTGATGTCCGAGCTCGATATCGCCGAGCGTCGGATACCGCAGGACGGCCGGTTCCGGGTGCGGGTGCGGGGACGAACGATCGATTTCCGGGTTTCGGTGATGCCTACCGTTCACGGCGAAGATGTGGTGATTCGAATCCTCGATAAGGAACAGATCAATGAACAGTTCCGCGAGCTGAAGCTCATGGTCCTGGGTTTCGGCGGAGCGGAACTCGACAAAGTCCGAAGGTTTATCAAGGAACCGTACGGCATGTTTCTCGTCACCGGCCCCACCGGCTCGGGCAAGACGACTACGCTCTATGCCGCCATCAACGAGATCCGCAACGAGGAAGACAAGATCATCACCATCGAGGATCCGGTCGAGTATCAACTGCACGGGGTCACGCAGATTCAAGTAAACGAAAAGAAGGGATTAACCTTCGCGCGGGGTCTGCGTTCGATCCTGCGCCACGATCCGGACAAGATCATGGTGGGCGAAATCCGCGATTCGGAGACGGCCCAGATCGCCATCCAGTCGGCCCTGACGGGCCACTTGGTCTTTACTACCGTGCATGCCAACAACGTGATCGACGTGATCGGCCGATTCCTGAACATGGGCGTGGAGCCCTATAATTTCGTCGGCGCATTGAATTGCGTGCTGGCCCAGCGTCTGGTCCGCATTGTCTGCCAGCATTGTCGTCGCCGGTATGCTCCCGACCGCGCGGAACTCCTGGAATCGAAAATCGATCCCGACAAGGTTCCCGGTCTTGAGATTTATGAGGCCGTGGGCTGCGACGCCTGCAATTGGACGGGTTATCGCGGACGCACGGTGATCAACGAATTGCTCGGCATGAGCGATCATATTCGAGAACTGGTAATCGAGCGCCGTCCGGGATCGGAAATCCGCCGGGCAGCCAGCGCCGAGGGGTTGAGCTCACTCCGCTACTCCGCCGTCAGCAAGGTCATCGAAGGGGTGAGCACGCTGCGCGAGATCAACCGCGTCACGTTTGTGGAATGACCCCGGAATCTCCGGGGACGGGCGGCCGCGCCGGGCGAGCGGTCACGAACAAGTGAAGGAGACGAGAGGGTAATATGCAAAGGGATTCGAAGCGGAACTGGATCACTTGGACGATGCTGGCGCTTCTGGTGGGGACGGCGTGCCTGCCGTCGCCGGCGCGCGTCGCCGCGGCCGCCGGAAATGGGAAGAAGGCGTTCCAGGCCGGGCAGAAGCTGGAGGCGGAGGGCAAGCTCGATGAGGCCGCCGAGATGTACCTCCTTGCGGCGGCTCAGGAGTCGAATAAGCCGGAATACACGATCGCCTTGCGTCGCACCTCTTCTTCGGCTTCCGTAATGCTGGTTCGGAAGGGCCGGGAACTGATGGAACAGGGCAACTTCGAGGAAGCCTACAATGCCTTCCGTCGAGCCTACCAGTTCGATCCGACGAATGATCTGTCCAAGGATCTGGCCCGTCGCGCGCTCGATCGGCAGCGCCAGATCGAAGGGATCACCACGGTGCCGATTAAGGCGCGACCTTATGGCGGCGGGGATCCCGGCCAAGAAGGCCAGGTCCGTCCTCCCGCGCCGTCTGAAGGTCCGGCCGGCGAAGAGAAGGGCAAGAAGGACACCGCCGGAGTGATCTCCTATCGCGACAAGCTCCGCGCGGTGATCACTTCCCTGACCCGGCAGTTGGACCTGAATGTGGCGTTCGATAACTCCTTTCAGGACAAGGATCTCAGCATCGAGCTGAGAAATGTCACCAAGGCCCAGGCCCTCGACATCATCCTGCAGACCAACGGCCTCTTCTTCACCACGGCCGGCGACAATACGATCATCGTCGCTCTGGACAATCTTCAGAATCGCAACAAGCTTCAGGACCTGAGCATACAGACCTTCTACCTGAGAAACGCCGATCCCCAGCAGGTAGTCTCGCAGATCGCGATTCTCTTCAGCAACAAGGTCTTCGCCTCGCCCTTTCCGGATCTACGTGCCGTCTCGATGCGCGGGACTCCCCAGAGTCTGAAACTGGCTGAACAGGTCGTTTCCGCGCTGGATAAGAACAAACCGGAAGTGCTGATCGACGTGAGCATCTACGAGGTCTCCCGCAGCGACACGGTGGAGATCGGGAACCAGCTTCTCTTCGACGGCTTTCTCGGCCAGGGATCCAGCTCCGTACCGGCGCCCTCCACGCTAAATTTTCTTGGCGTCACCGCAGGTCAGATTCTCACATCGCAACGATTCGCCCTGGCGATACCGACCAGCGTGATCCGCCTGCTCCAGAATCGCGGGACGAGCCGGCTGGTCGATAGTCTCCAGGTGCACGCGCTCGACGGCCAGCAGGTCACCGCCAATGTCGGCCAGCGCGTACCGATCCAGACGGCCTCACTACCCTTCGGCCTCAGCGGAACGACCACGCCGGGGACGGGTACCGGTACGCCGGGGACGGGTACCGGATCGGCGGCCACCGGTCTATATGGAGGTATACCCCAGATTGAATACCAGCCGGTGGGGTTGAACGTGCAGATTACCCCGACGATTTACACCGACGATGACGTCAAGCTGGAGATGCAGATCGAATCCTCCAGTCTGGCGGCCTCTTCGGTGGCCTCGCTCACCCCGACGATCACGACCCGAACGCTCAAGAGTTTTGCAACCGTGAAGACGGGCCAGGCCGCCATGATGGCCGGCGTTGCCCAGAAGCGCGCCGGACAATCCCGGGCCGGCCTTCCCGTGCTCGGCTTCATGCCCGTGATCGGACGGTTCTTCAGCGTGCCGAAGAACACTAATGACACGACCGACCTGATCATCACGGTCACGCCTCATATCGTCCGCGCGGCCGACATCAGCGACCATGACCGGCTCGCGAAACTCGCAGGCACCCAAATGAGCGGCGGGCCCGGAACCACCATCGAGCTTTTCCTGGAGGAGCGTGACGCACGGAACGGCACGCCGGCCCCGCCCGTAACCACGACCACTACGACCACCACGGCCCGGGTGTTGCCGTCGCCGATTCCCGAATCGTCGGCTCGCACCGATGCCTTCAGTAAGCTTATCAGTGCCATACTGCCGGCGGCCCCGGTCGGCCCGGCCGGCGCGACCCTCGTTTCCACTTCCGTACCGGTAGGATCACCGCCCGACCACAGAATCCAGGTTCTGTTGCACGCCGACGTCGCGCAACCCAGGGCGGGTGGTTCGATGCAGCTCGAAGTCATGGCCCAGGGTGAATCCGGCCTGAGCGAGAGTCTCCTTGCACTCGACTTCGATCCCAAGGTGCTGCGGGTTCGCGAGGTCTCAGACGGGGGTATGCTCGAGACACCGGGCACGCCTGCCCAGATTTCGGCCTGGCGTGATCCAGAAGGTCGGTTGCTCATTCATGTGAAACCCGGAAGGGGTGGCGCCGCCGCCGGGACAAGCCGGGGCCGGCTGGCGGTGGTCCATTTCGATGTGGTCAGCCCCGGTTCCGCCGCGATCCGATTCGATGACGCTTCGAGTCGGCTCATGCTGGCCGACGGCCGTACCGCACTCTGCGCTTCTACGCCTCTGATTATTGAGGCCAGGTGAAACGCCCTTGGTATTTCCTGCGAACAGAGTGAGAACCGGTGCCTGGGGCGCTTCCGGGTTCACGATACTCGAATTGATCGTGGCGATCGCGGTCTTGTCGATCTTCACCGCGGCCGCCATCCCGATCGCGCGGAATGCCATAAAACGAGAGCGCGAAGTCGAACTGCGACGCGCACTGCGGGAGATGCGAACCGCGATCGACCGGTACCACCGCGCTTTTGAGCTGGGCCTGATCAGCCGCTTGCAGCAAAACGCCTTCGACGAGGGTTATCCGGCGAAATTGGAGGTGCTGGTGGAGGGCGTTCAAGCCTCGGGCAGCGCTAATCGGAAGCTCAAGTTTCTGCGGAAAATTCCGGTCGATCCGATTACGGGCAAGACCGAGTGGGGGTTCCGTGCTTACCAGGATGAACCCAATTCTCAGAGCTGGGGTGGAGGGAATGTCTATGATGTCCACTCGCTCAGCGACGCGGTCGCGCTGGATGGCACGAAGTATAAGGATTGGTGATGAGTGATGAGTGAGGAGTGAGGAGTGAGGAGTGAGGAGTGATGAGTGATGAGTGATGGAGGGTTCGATGGAATTTGACGTCAGACAGTTGAGGGTGCGGATGAGTTACGGGTGCACGATCCACCGACTTGGCTCCTCGGCCCCTCGGCCCCTCGGCCCCTCGGCTCCTCGGCTCCTCAGCTCCTCGGCCCCTCGGCTCCTCAGCTCCTCGGCCCCTCGGCCCCTCGGCTCCTCGGCCCCTCGGCTCCTCGGCCCCTCGGCCCCTCGGCTCCTCGGCTCCAGCGTCAGGGGATTCACGCTGCTCGAGTTGATCATTGTACTTGCCATTATCACGGTCCTGCTCTCGGTGGCCATACCGGCCTACCGTTCCGTGATTGCCAATGCCAGGGAGTCCGTACTCAAGCAGAACCTCTACACGATGAGACATCAGATGGAGGAGTTTGCCGCGGACCGCGGCCGGTATCCGCAGTCGTTACAGGAGATGGTTGAGGCAGGTTACCTGCGGGAGATCCCGGAAGATCCCATCTCCAAGTCTAGGGAAACCTGGCAGGAGGTTCGGGAGGAGAGTCCCTCGCTCAATCCGGACCAGCCGGGGATCCGGGATGTGAAGAGCGGTGCGGAAGGTCAATCGCTCGAAGGCAAGCCTTACAGTGAGCTTTGAGGGCAGGTGCGGATGAAAATCGAATCGATTCTCGGTTCTCTCTCCAACTTCTTCCTGGTTCCGGAGTTTCCCCGACGGGCGCTCGCCTTCGAAGCCCGGCGCATCGCCGCGGTCTCCGTTCAACGCAAGGGTTCACGGCTGGTGCTTCAGCGGCATGCCATGGAACCGATTCCGGAAGGGTTAATCGTTCCAAGTTTTGAGGGGCCCAATGTCAAGGATCCCCAGCGGCTGGCCGCATCCGTTCATCAGGTGCTCGAACGGGCGGGATTGAAGCGCGAGAAGAAATGGTCGGTATCCCTGCCCCGTCACGCGTCACGCATGATGATTCTGCAAGTCGACGAAGTGCCATCCAAGCGGGCTGAACTTGCGGAGGTCCTGGAATTCAAGGTTGAGCGGATGCTCGAGGTCGCCTCCGATGATCTTACCGTCTCGTTCCAGCGGCTGACCGATGATGCGCTGGGCGCGAGGTTCCTGACGGCCGCGGTCCGCAACGAGGTTCAGGCCGCCTATGAGGAGCCTCTCCGCGCTGCGGGCCTTCATCCGGGACTGGTCGTCCCCGGCCAGCTTGCGGAGGCGGCGTGGTTGTTCATGAACCCGGCTCCGGGGGACCGCGTGCTGATGGCCACGGAAGGTGACGAGTTACTCGTCATATTCGCGCGAAGCGGGGAGCTGATTTCGCTCCGGACTGCTGAATTACACCCTGACAGCCTGACGGATGAGATTCATCGGAGTCTGGTCTATTACCTGGACAAGCTGGCCTCGTCCGACGCGAAACTCGCGCTCGTACTTCTCTCCGGGGAGGGCCTGCATCCCGGGCAGGTGCGGGAGATCTGTGAGCTACTCTTCGAACCCGGCTCCGTCCCGTCCGTTCAGTCGCTGGCCGACCAGGCGATCGAGGGATCTCAGGATCTTCAGCTCCATCGTGTCTCATCCGCGGTCGCGCTCGCCGCGCTGGGAGCCCGTTGATTTTGCGGGGCTCCGGCATGCGTAGTGTAATCTCCACGACTCCATGTTGGGAAGCGTGAAGGATTAGGCCTATTCTGATGTGGCGATGATAAAAGCGGCCTTTGGTTGCAGGTCGCATCGGGCAACACCAAGCATTTGGCGACGTCGTGGCTTCGCTTGCCACCCGGCATCAAGGCGGTTGGGCCCGCGGCTTGTAGCCAGGTACAGAATGTACAAACTCCAGGTGCCGGCTTTGAAAAGCCGGCCTGAGTTCAATGGCCGCTAGGCGGCCTCCTCACCTCCCCCTTGGCTTCGCACTTTTCGGAGACGAACCCTAAAAATGTTCTTTACCGTCCTCGCGGTACTGGCCCTCCTGCAAGGTTTGGTGGCTTTGCGCGAGGGTTGCCGATACCTGGCGTATGTTCGGAAGGAGCTTGAAGCTCCGGTGCCGGAGTTCAGCCCGCGCGCGGCAGTAATTGTGCCTTTCAAGGGGCCGCAGGAGGGTTTCGAAGCGACTCTCCACGCGATCTTGAGTCAGGACTATCCCGCCTACGAGGTCGTTTTCGTCGCGGAGTCTTCCCGTGATCTGGCTTGGGAGCTCGTCGCCCGTATCCTGAAGTCCGGTCATCATCCTCCCTCGCGGCTGCTGGAGGCGGGTACGACCGACTCCTCATCGCAGAAGATCCACAACCTGCGCTGCGCTCTCCAGAAAATCGATCCAGCTGTAGAGGCGCTGATTTTCCTCGATGCGGACGCGCAGCCTTCCGCCGGGTGGCTGCGGGGTCTGGCGGCGCCTCTGGCCGAACCCGGCGTCGGAGCTTCGACCGGGTATCGCTGGTACTTGCCGGCAAGCGGCTCATGGCCTTCGCTCATCCAATCGCTTTGGAATGCCAGCATCGTGACTGCCCTGGGTCCACACAAGCGAAACTTCGCCTGGGGCGGTTCGATGTCGATCCTGCGCGAGACCTTCGAGCGCGCCGCGATAGCAGAGAAGTGGCACGGGTCCGTCTCAGATGACTTCGTGCTGACCCGCGAAGTTAAGGCGATGGACCTTTCCGTGCGGTTTGTGCCGCGGTGCCTGGTTCCGTCGGTTGGAGTCACGTCCTGGAGAGACCTGCTCGAATTCACCACCCGGCAGATGGTCATCACACGCGTTTATGCACCCGGCCTCTGGGGGTTCGGTTTGGTGGCCAATCTCCTGTTCTGCGCCGCGCTTACCGCGAGCATCCTGATCCTGATCGACCGGATAATCCGGAGTGAGTCCATCTTTTGGCCGGCGGTGACGGGCATGTTGATTTATCTGGCCGGACTGATCAGATCCGAACTCAGACTGCGCGCGGTTCGGTTAATGGTTCCGGAAGTCGCCCAAACCACCTTGCGTGTGCGGCTTGCCTACGACCTCTTGTATCCGGTTGCCCACTTCCTCTTCCTATACAACTTCTGCCGGTCTGCCTTTTCCCGCCGGATCTCCTGGCGTGGCATCCAATACCTTCTCCGTTCGCCGTCCGAGACGATTGTCCTCTCGCTCGATTCTCAGGCTTCTCCTATCGACAATCCGGGATCCGAAATCTAAAATCGAGAATCATGACCGGGTGGCTAAGGTGACAGATGGCAAACGCGCGGAGGAAATCGCTCGGCACGTGGCCTCGCTGCTCGAACTGGCTGGTTTTTCCGCGGAGCAGGATCCTGAGCTGGCTCAGACGCCCGAGAGGGTCTCCGAGTTGCTGCTCGACCTCATGCGTGGACCTGAACGCTATGAGCCGCCGACGGTCACCGTGCTCGACGGTTCCTCGGCCGCAGGCGACATGATCCTGATCCGGGGTGTGGAGTTTCACTCGCTCTGTGTCCACCACCTGTTACCCTTCTTCGGGCTGGCTCACATCGGATACGTGTCCGACGGAAGGATTCTCGGCCTCAGTTCGGTCGCCCGTCTGGTCAACCACTTTGCCGGCCGCCCCCAATTGCAGGAGCGATTCGCACGTCAGCTATGTACCCACCTTGTGGAGTTATTGCAACCGCGGGGGGTTATTGTGCTCGTCGAGGCCCGGCAGCTTTGCATGGAGATGCGCGGCGCGCGCCGGAAGGCCCAGGTGGATACCATCACGGCACACGGCTGTTTTGAGGAGGCCTCATGGAGACTCGAGTTCCTCCAGCGCTTGACGCGAAAGGATGAGTAAGGGAGCCTTGGGTTCGGGTGGAGCCGTACCGGCGGAGCGGATGGACGAGATCAAGGCGCTGGAAAAAGCCAACCAGGATTTCTACGAGGCCCTGCAGGCGCTCAGTTTGGAGCGGATGGACAGAGTGTGGCTTCATGAGGGCTGGGTGAAATGCATTCATCCCGGATGGGACGTGATTGAAGGCTGGCCGGGAATCCGTCACAGCTGGGAGAACATCTTCCGAAGTACCGAGGCCATGAAAATCGCGGTGACGCAGGCCTCGATCCAAGTGCAAGGCGATATGGCCATCGTGGTGTGTACCGAGAATATTTCTTCCTACACCGCCGAGGGCGTGCGTTCAGGGCTCGCGCTGGCGACGAATCTGTTTCTTCGGCGGGAGGATCAGTGGCTGTTGATCCATCACCATGCTTCGCCGGTGTCGATCGATGATTCCGTCATCTGGAACGATACCGTCCAATGATGAAGAGGCCGGACGGCACAAAGCCGACTTGACCGACCATCCTCCAAGGGACGACCTCGACCTGATACGCGGCTGCCTGCGCGGCAGCAGCCCGGCCTGGGAAGAGCTGATACGCCGGCATCAACGCCTGATTTACTCGATCCCCTTCAAGTGCGGTCTTTCGTCGGACGATGCCGCCGATGTCTTTCAGACCGTCTGCTTGCGGCTGCTCGAAAACCTTCAGACCCTTCGCGATGAGCGGAAACTGGTCGCTTGGATCGCTACGACCACAACCCGGGAATGCTGGCGGGTGAAGGCGGGCAAGGACCGGATCCGCGTTTCCCTCGATGATGATGAACTCGACCTCCCTCAATTGGCCGAATCCGCCGGGATTTCGGAAGACCTGTTGATGCACCTGCAGCGGCAGCATATCGTGCGCACCGGACTCGAACGGATGCCGGAGCGTTGCCGGAAACTGCTCCATTTTCTCTTCTACGAGAAGGACGATTGGACTTACGAGGCCATCGCCGAGGAGATGAGCATCCCGGTCTCGAGCATCGGCCCCACGCGGGGCAGGTGTTTGGCCAAGTTGAAGGCCGAACTGAAAAGGATGGGCCTGGACTAGCTTCATCGGACGCCCGATGGATTGACGGCGCTCTCGCCCCGCGACTAACATAAACCGCTTCCGACCTATTGGCGCCTCCCGGAGGAGATCCGGTAAGAACAGCGCACCCTGATGCGGAACCTGATCTCCTGGACCATGCAGTAGGTGATTGAAACCCGGGTCTGCAACCCTTGGCATTCGGGGGAGCAATGGAAGGCAGTGTTGTTATGGCTCAGAATCGAAAGTTTCAACAGGAGGCCGGCAGTTGTTCGGTTTCCGGACCATTGGAGTAGAGGGGCTTCCGCTGGACGATCTCGTGGCGCCGGGGAAGCTGGCCCAGGAAGCCGCCGGCATCACATGCCGCGCGCTGAACCAGATCCCGATCAATCCGATGAACAACGCCATAAAGTTCACGGAGCGGGGCTCGGTCCGGTTTTCGATTCCCGACGGCGGATGAGGAGATGGGCCTTCCATCGTTGAAACCTCGCGTGCTCCTCCTGGAAGACACGCTGGCCGACGCGGAGATGATTCTCCATGAATTACGCCGTTCAGGCATCGACCTGGAGTGGAAACGGGTTGAGACCGAGTCTGATTTTCTTGACGCGCTCGAACCGCCGCCCGACTTGATTCTCGCCGACTACCGGCTTCCAGGATTCGATGGTCTCAGCGCGCTGCGGTTGATCAAACAGCGCGGCCTCGACATCCCCTTCATCATCGTGTCGGGGACGGTAGGCGAGGACTTGGCCGTCGCTGCGATTATCGAAGGCGCCACCGATTACGTTTTGAAGGACCGCCTCGCCCGGCTGGGGATCGCCGTTCAACGCGCGTTTGACGAGCAGCGGTTGCGGAGGGAACGGCGACAGGCGGACGAGCGGCTTCGGGAAGGTGAGGCGAGACTCAGAGGCCTGTTGGAGGCTGCGCCGGACACCGTATTGCTGCTCAACATGTCGGGCGAAATTGTTTTCGCCAACGAAAAAGCGGGTGAGGTCTTCGGCTATGGGCCGGGCGAAATGCTCGGCAGAAACGTTGAGGCTTTGATCCCTGAGCGATTTCGCGACCAACATCGGGAGCACCTGGCTAACTCCAGCACAACGCCGACGATTCGCGCCATGGGCACGGGCATGGATTTACCTGCCCGGCGCCGTGACGGCAGCGAGTTTCCGGCCGACATCATGCTCTCATCCCTGAGGGTGGATGATCAGGTCCATGTTATGGCCATTGTCAGGGATCTTACTCAGCTCAAGCAGTCGGAGGCATCGCTCAACGAGCGCGTCCTGCTGTCGAGGCTGAGCGCCGAAGTGGCGACCGCGCTGACGACAGGCGAAACCCTCCGTGATATGCTGCGGCCCTGCGCCGAATCGATGGTACGGAATCTTCACGCGCCAGCTCCTGGTGTTCAGCCGCAAGCAGGTGCTCAGGCCCGAAGTGCTGAATCTCAATGATTCGATACTGAATCTCAAGAATCTCCTGCGGCCCATCATCGGCGAAGACATTGACCTGCTCACGGTACTCGATCCTGCCCTTGGACGGATCGAAGCCGACGCCGGCCAGATGGAGCAGATCATCATGAATCTCGCGGTGAACGCCCGAGACGCCATGCTGCAGGGAGGTGGGCTGACCATCAAGACGGAAAACGTGACGCTAGCCGGCGATGCTGTCGGCGCCGGTTCCAATGTCCCGCCCGGGGATTACGTCCTGCTGACCGTGAGCGACACCGGTCATGGCATGGACGCCCAGACGAAGTCTCAGATCTTCGACCCGTTTTTCACTACCAAACGAGAGGGCAAAGGAACGGGGCTCGGCCTTTCCACCGTCTATGGGAT
>JACQTD010000099.1 GCA_016210985.1 Acidobacteriota bacterium | reverse complement strand
GCGCGGCGAGGTCATCGGCATCAATACCCAGATCTCCACCAACAGCGGGGTATACAACGGGATCGGTTTCGCGCTCCCCTCCTCGATGATCGTCAGCATATACAACCAGCTCATGAGCTCGGGAAAAGTAGAGCGAGGATTCCTGGGCATCGTGATGAGGGCGATGGAGCCGGAAATGGCCCGCGTCTTCGAGATACCGGACGGGAACGGGGTGCTTGTGGAGGATCTCTCCGACGTTGACAGCCCCGCGGCCCAGGCCGGCCTGAAGAGCGGAGATGTCATCATTGCCTTTGACGGGGAACCGGTGCGGAGTCCCAGGGACTTGAGCCGGCGAGTCGGCAGTACCTCGATCGGCCAGTCAGTTGACATCAAGTACATCCGCGACGGGAAGGCGGGCGTCGCCCGGGTCAAGGTCGGGTTGAGGCCGCCACGACCGAGCGGGCCTACCCCCAGCCGGCCGGCCGATGAACAGAAAAAGGAGAACTCTTCCGAAGGGGAGTTCCCGCTCCGAAAGCAGGGTTTTGGCGCCAAACTCGAGGCACCGTCAGCCCACGTCATGTCGGTGCTCAAGCTTGAGTCGTCCCGGGGCGTCGTTGTCGCCGATACCGAGGAGGGAGGTTTTGCGGATGAGTTGGAGCTGGCGACCGGCGACGTCATCATACGGTTGAACCGGATTGATGTCCTGAATCCCGATCACTTTCGCACCCTGCTCGGAGATTTGAAGCGGGGGGATCCGATGGTCCTCGAAGTCATCCGGCCCCGTCGGCTGGGCAATACCGCGGGTCACGTGTTCCTGTCCAGCAGCGTACCCTAGGAAGCCAGGTGTTCTTCCGGCGTGCAGAAGAGGCGCCTCATCGCGGTACTCTTTGTGGCTCTCCTGATGCCGTTTTCGGCGCTCGATGTCGAGGCGGCCTCGCCCTCGAGCGCGGTCGCCGGTCGGGCACTCCAGACGGGCAAAGGACGCAAGCCCACAACCTCACGCAGGGCAAGACGGGCATCGACCGCCCCTGCCAGGTCGAATCGGCGGCGCACGAAGTCCGCTGCAAGCCGCCGTCATCGGAGGGGTAGAACAGCGCGGAAGGCGACCCGGCCGGGTTCCATGATTCCTTCTTCCCGGGTGCTGGAGATTCAGCATGCCCTGATCTCACGGGGTCATCTTCAGGAACCGGCTACCGGCCAGTACGACCAAGCGACCATTGCCGCCATGCGGGCTTTCCAAACACACGAAAGTATCGATGCGACGGGTTACCCGACGGCGCATTCGTTGAAGCGCCTGGGTCTGAGTGATGGCCCCGCGGGCAGCGTGGAAGCCACCGGTCCAGGATCATCACCCTGATCCTGACCGCCGCAATCTTGACCAGGCTGAGCGAGGTCATGGAGATCCTCTACCTTCAACCATTCGGGACCGCACCCTTTCGCTGACGTGTTTACCATCGACATTCTGACCAGCGAACTTGCCCATCACCGCCTTCATCGCCTCGGTCATGTCGGACTGGAGCTGGGACTTCAGGGTCATCGGCAGCCTCTGGCCAGTCGGCGTCCCGGTCATCTTAGCGAACTGCAGAGCCGGTGCAAAGGCAAGTATAAGCGTCAGAGACCGGGATTTCTTGACGCCCGCTGAAACGCTAACGTAGACTCGGGTCCCAGCTCAACGCGAGCATGCATTACGAAGAGGCTCATGGCTGAAATCAACCCTTCGGAAGCAATCACCTTCGACGACGTTCTCCTGCTCCCTCGCAAGAGCGATGTCTTGCCGAGCGAGACGGACACGGCCACGCTCTTCTCGCGCCATATCCGGCTGAACATCCCGGTCACCAGCGCGGCGATGGATACCGTGACCGAGGCACATCTGGCCATCGCCATCGCGCAACAGGGCGGGATCGGCGCCGTCCACCGCAACCTCTCCATCGAGGCCCAACGCGATGAAGTCGACAAGGTGAAGCGGTCGGAAAGCGGGATGATCGTCGATCCAGTTACGATGACGCCCGATCGTCCGATCGCGGAAGCGCTTGACCTGATGTCGCGTTACCACATCTCCGGCGTACCGATCGTCGATACCGCAGGCCACCTGGTGGGCATCCTTACCAATCGCGACCTCCGGTTCGAGACCCGGCTTCACCTCAGCGTGGGCGAGGTCATGACGAAGGCCCCGCTGGTCACGACGCCGGTGGGAACAACGCTGGACCAGGCCAAAGCGCTGCTGCAGAAGCACCGTATCGAGAAACTTCTGGTGGTCGACGGCCAGAACCGGCTCAAGGGTCTCATCACGGTGAAGGATATTCAGAAGGCGATTCGATTTCCCAATGCCGCGAAGGACGACTTGGGACGGCTCCGGGTCGGCGCCGCGGTGGGCGCTACCGGCGATTACTGCGAGCGGGCGGCCGAGCTGGTGAGAGCCCGGGTGGACGTGCTGGTCGTTGATACCGCGCACGGGCACACCGGTCGGGTGCTGCAGGCCGTGCGTGAATTGAAGCGGAGGTTTCCAGACCTGGATGTGGTCGCCGGCAATGTGGCGACGGAGGAAGGCGCCCGCGAGCTGATCCGGGCGGGGGCCGATGCGGTCAAGGTCGGCATGGGTCCGGGCAGTATCTGTACGACCCGCGTCGTCACCGGCGCCGGCGTTCCGCAGATCACGGCGATCATGCAATGCCGCCGGGCCACCCGGGATGCCCACGTGCCTCTGATCGCCGACGGCGGCATCAAGTTCTCCGGAGATGTCACGAAGGCGATGGCGGCCGGCGCCGACTGCGTCATGGTGGGCTCGCTGTTCGCCGGCACCGAGGAGAGTCCCGGCGAGACCATTCTCTACCAGGGCCGCACGTTCAAGGCCTATCGCGGCATGGGTTCGATCGGGGCCATGCGCAAGGGCAGCAGCGATCGGTACGGACAGGATAGCGGGACGCCGGAATCGAAACTGGTTCCCGAGGGCATCGAGGGACGGGTGCCTTACAAAGGATCGGTCGCCGCGGTGGTTGAACAGCTGGTGGGAGGGCTGCGCGCCGGAATGGGGTATTGCGGATCGAAGTCGATTCACGACTTGCATGAGAACGCCGAGTTCATCAAGATTACGCAGGCGAGTCTCCAGGAAAGCCATGTGCACGACGTGATCATCACCAAAGAAGCGCCGAATTATCAGCTGGATTGACCCGCCTGATGCGCAGAAGATCTCACCCGGGCCGCCCCTTCCCGACCTCAGAGCGATCCCTCCTCGAGCGGCGGCACTACCAGGACCATCTCACCATAGACCGCACCGAACTGTTGGCGATGATCCGTGGTGGTGAGGACAGCTATGTCGAGCTGAAGGTTCGGCTCAGCAACCCGGAGACCGTAGCGGCGGAAGCCATCGCCATGGCCAACTGCGGCGGCGGATTCATCGTTTTTGGCGTCAATGACCAGCGCCGGGTCGAGGGCGTTGACGATCCTGAGCGTCTCGAGCAGCAGCTGGTCGAGATCTGCCAGCAGAGGGTCCAGCCTCCGCTGCGGCCCCTGATCGACAAGCTTGGCTTCGACAATGGTCGGCGCATCGTAGCCCTTGAGATTACAGGGACCCGCCGCCCTTACTTCTCGAGCGATCGACGCTGCTACGTTCGCGTCGGTTCCGTCAAGCGTGAAGCCACGCTCGAAGAGATCAGCGACATGTATGACCCGCGCCGGTCGGTCGGATTCGAGTCGATACCGGTTGACGGCGCCACGCTCGATGACATCGACGAAGCGCTCCTGTGGTCCTATGTACGGGAGCTGCGGGGCGGTTCGGTTTCGGATTTCGAGGCACGCGAGTATCCGCTGGCGGAACTGCTCCAGCGCCATCTCAGCCTCGCAACCGAACGCACACACGACGTTGTGCCTACGCTCGCCGGGCTGCTGCTCTTTGGAAAGAGATCGAGCGTGGAGAAGCGGTTTCCGCGCGCCGGCATGCTCGCGACCCGCATTGGAGGTCTCACCGGCGAGGATGCGAGCGTAGAAAGCCTGGAGCTGATCGGCAATCTGGCTTCCGTCTACGAACGGGCTCTGCAGTTCATACGCAGGTATGCCACGCTCTCGACCGACGCGCGATCCCCAACCCTAACACACGACCGGACGTCGCCCGTGCCCCCCCGGCCCAGTTTCTCGCAGCCCGCGGTGCTGGAAGCGCTCGCCAATGCCCTTCTTCACCGTGACTACAGTCTTCGGGACGGCGTTACCCGGCTTTGGATCTTCGACGACCGCATCGAAATCAGCAATCCCTCGCGGACCGAGGGGCGGAGACTGGAGCCGCTCTACTGCGGAGTCGTCTCGAACCTCTATCCCCGCCTGAAAGCGGTGTTCAAGAGCCGGTTCTATGGACTGGAAATCGCTCATGGAGGCATTCCGGCCCTGTTGAAGAACGCGCAGGACCATTCAGGTCTCAGACCCGAGTTCCGGATGACCGGAGACGAATTCAGGATCAGGCTCCACGGCGCCCGATGAAGAAGTGGCTGGCCATGGGCGCGCTGCTAATGGTGGCATCGGCTTGTCGCCATCTGTTCGGGCAGCAGGCCGCAACGGGCGCCCCCGCCACATCCATCTCGATCGAGGACGGTGCCGCTGCAATCGCCCTGATCGATCTGAACCTCGCTACCGGGACCGAGCTTTGCAGGCTTCCGGGAATTGGTCCGGTCATGGCCGATAGAATAATTGCTTTGCGCAGACAATTGAATCGATTTGAACGGATCGATCAATTGTTGCTTATTCCGGGCATGAGCGAGCGGAAGTTCAGGAAAATCGCGCCATTCGTCCAGGTTGACCGCCATCCATAGTCCTGGCTTGCGGCCGGAAGTCTCGCTGCGGCACGGCCCGCCTTAAGGCGGAACTACTAACCCGTTCGTAGTTCCGCCTTTTAGGCGGTGGTCTGGCTTCAGCACGGCCCGCCTTAAGGCGGAACTACTAACCCGTTCGTAGTTCCGCCTTTTAGGCGGTGGTCTGGCTTCAGCACGGCCCGCCTTAAGGCACCACTACGAGCGGGGTTTGTAGTCCTGGCTTCAGCTAGAACCTACGCGACAGGAATGGATTCGCATAGAAGGCTCCGGCTGATTGCTCGGTCCAGAGGCCGTGAGTTCTGCTGAAACCACCTCAAAGAGGTATCCGGCTCTTGTTCTGGGCCAGCCACATGTCGAAGGTCTGCAACAGGGGATTGAGCTTTCTGCCCACTTCAGGGTCGCGTGCCCCGCAGAAGAGTTGCTCAAAGTCACGTTTGAATTGGAACATATTTCCGAGATCGTCGGCGCCCGGAAATCCGAGCCCGCGATACGCCTCTGGTGAAACGTCATTGAACTGAACCTCTTCGCCAAGCGCCCGGGTCAGTGCCCCCGCCATTCCGGCGCCGGTCAGATGCTCCCCTGCGATCCCTACGGTCTTGCCTATCCATTCGTCACCCTGCTTGAAGATACCCAGGGCACACTTGCCGATGTCTTCTACTGCGATGCCGGGAAGCTTGCGGTCACCCATGGGGAAGGTGATGGCCAGCTTGCCGTCCGCGCCCCGCTTCGGGCCCATGCCGAAGTAGATCAGGTTTTCCCAGTAGAACGAAGTCAACAAAAAGGTGACCGGCACTCCAAGTTCCGTGAAGAAAGGGTCGGCTTCGCCCTTGGCGTCGAAATGGGGAACCTTGTACTTCCCTTGTAGCGTGGGCATTCGAGGGTCGTCGAGCGGCACCCACCTTCGCGTGTCTTCGAGTGTGGACCAGATGGCGTGCGTGATCCCGGCATGCTTCGCCGCCCGGGCCATCGCTCCGGCCTGTGCGAGTTCCTTCTCCGGCGACATGTGCTCCCAGAAGGGGGTCACGCAGAATGCGCCATAGGCCCCGCGAAAAGCGCTTTTCAGACTCGCCTCGTCGTCCAGATCCGCGGCGACGACCTCAGCGCCGAGGGATCCCAGCTCCATGGCTTTCTCGGATCGGGTGTTTCGCGTGAGCGCGCGGGCATGGAAATCGCTGTTGACCTCGCCCAGGATGGCCCTGGCCAGGCCGCCGCCCTGCGCGCCGGCGGCGCCCACAATCGCGATCGTCTTCTTCTCAGTCATTCCTGATCACCGAAAGGTTGGCTCGCCACGGCCCGACGGCTTGCCGGTATTGGTTTGCCATCGTACGGGAGATTTACACGGATACATCAAAGGGACTAGAGGTGTCGGCTCCTTCGTGCTTCTCCGCCCAGCCGGGAGGCAACTCGGAGAGCAGCGCGTTGAGTACCCGGGTCGTCCGAGCCAGGAGGGCTATGGCTTCATCGAGCCGGAATGGCGTCATGCGATCGCTCCGTTGGGACTTTGAAAACCAGCGCGGGAAGCTTACACGATTCTGCGATGGTCCGGTATCGTTTGACCCCTCCCTCGGATTGATCTATTCTCCCCCGGCGTGAATTCATCGGGCGTGACCGCGATCATACCCGCGCGCTTCGGTTCGAGCCGGCTGCCCGGCAAATCCCTCCTTGAAATAGACGGCCGCCCCATGATCTGCCAGGTCGTGGACCGGGTGCTTGAATCGCGTGCCGCGGATCGCGTGCTGGTCGCCACGGATGATGAACGGATTGCGGCCGTCGTTCTCGGAACCGGCGCCGAGGCGATCATGACCTCTCCCGATCACCGTACCGGAACCGAACGGGTGGCCGAGGTGGCCTCCCGGATCGATGCCGAGGTCATCATCAACGTTCAGGGCGACGAGCCCCTGATCGAGGGCGGTACGATCCGCGCCGCGTTGGATCCGATGCTCCGCGACGCCTCCCTCCAGATGAGCAGCGCCTCGGCGCCGGTGGAATCGATCGAGGAGGTGCTGAGCCCGAACGTAGTGAAGGTGGTGACGGATTCGAACGGATTTGCCCTTTATTTTTCCCGCCAGCCGATTCCCTGGCCGCGTGACCCGGTCGCCCGGTCGGGCGGTCTGCGCCGGGCGCTGGAGATGGAACCCGGCCTGCTGGCGCTCTTTCGAAAGCACACCGGGCTCTACGTCTATCGCAGGTCGACGCTCCTGCGGCTGAGCCGGTCCGAACCTACGCCGCTCGAACATGCGGAATCACTCGAGCAATTGCGCGCTGTGGAGTACGGTATTCCCATTCTGGTGGTTCCCCTGCCCGCGCAGGCGATCGGCGTTGACACGATGGGGGACTTGGAGAGGGTGCGCACGATCTTCGCACAGAGGAGGCACGATGGCTAAATACATCTTTATCACCGGCGGAGTGGTATCGAGCTTGGGGAAGGGCATCACGGCGGCCTCCGTCGGGTGCCTGCTGGAGGCGCGCGGGCTGAAGGTGACCCTGCTGAAGTTCGATCCTTATATCAATGTCGATCCCGGCACCATGTCGCCCTTCCAGCATGGCGAGGTGTATGTCACCGACGACGGTGCCGAGACCGATCTCGATCTGGGCCATTACGAGCGGTTCACCCATGCCCAGATGAGCCGCGACAATAATTGGACCACCGGACGCGTTTATCTTTCGGTCATCGAGAAGGAGAGACGGGGCGACTACCTGGGCAAGACGATCCAGGTCATTCCGCATATCACCGATGAAATCAAGAGCGCCATCACGCGGGTAGCCGACGGCGTCGATGTCGTGATCGTGGAGATCGGCGGAACCGTAGGCGACATCGAGTCACAGCCTTTCCTCGAGGCCATCAGGCAATTGGGGAATCAGGTAGGGCGAGGCGGCGCGATCTTCATTCATCTCACGCTGGTCCCTTACATCCCCTCGGCGGGTGAACTGAAGACCAAGCCGACGCAGCACTCGGTACGCGAATTGCGGACCATCGGTATTCAGCCCGACGTGCTGCTCTGCCGCACGAACCGGCCGATTCCACCTGAGCTCAAGGCCAAGATCGCCCTCTTCTGTAATGTATCCGCGGACGCGGTCATCACCGCCCGGGATGTCGAGTCGATTTACGAGGTTCCGCTCGAATTCTCACATGAGGGACTCGACAATTTGTTGGTCAAATCACTGGGCCTCGACGCCCACGTCTGCGACTTGGGTCCATGGCAGCGCATGGTCGACCGGATCAGGAACCCCACCGACCAGGCGACCATCGGCATCGTCGGCAAGTATGTCCAGCTCGAAGACTCTTACAAGAGCCTCCATGAGGCCCTGGCGCACGGCGGGCAGGCGAACAACTTGAAGGTCAATGTCCGTTGGATCGAGTCCGATCTGCTGCTCACCGACGAGAAATGGCAGGAGAAACTGAATGACGTGGACGGTGTCCTGGTGCCGGGTGGATTCGGCAAGCGGGGCATCGGCGGCATGATCCGCGCCATCCAGTATGCCCGGAGGATGCACGTCCCCTTCTTTGGAATCTGCCTGGGGATGCAGTGCGCCTGTATCGAGTTTGCCCGGAATGTATGCGGGTTGACCGACGCCGACAGCACGGAATTTAACCCCGATACCCCCCATCGGATCATCTACAAACTCCGGGACCTGATCGGCGTTGAGCAGATGGGCGGAACGATGAGGCTGGGTGCCTATCAATGTCTGCTCGAGCCGGATTCACTGGCTCGCGAGGTCTACGGTGATGAAGAGATCTCCGAACGCCACCGCCACCGCTACGAATTCAATCCGGAGTATGAGGAGGCGCTGGCGGGCAAGGGCATGGTCTTCTCAGGAAAATCGCCGGACGGGAAATTTATGGAGATGATTGAGTTGAAGGATCACCCATGGTTTCTGGGCTGCCAGTTTCATCCGGAACTGAAGAGCAAACCGATTCAGCCCCATCCGCTCTTTGCCAGTTTCATCCGCGCGGCGTATGACCAGCGGTTGTCGACCGAGACTCTGCCCGCCACGACCACAGCCGATGATCAGATTAAACTCGCAGATTCGGTCAGGCCGGCCGCCGGATCTTCGGGCGACCAGGTTCATTGAGGGGCGAAGGGTTGGTAGTTCCGCCTATAAGGCG
>JACQTD010000101.1 GCA_016210985.1 Acidobacteriota bacterium | reverse complement strand
CTGTTCTTCTGGCTCACGACCCGCATCCGAAACCATCAGAATCTCATTCCGTCCACACCGCTAACCCGACTGCTGCTGGCCATGTACTTCGTGTGCGGCCTCTACGTCTTGCATCCGGACATACCTTTCTGGGTCGGGATCTCCGCGTTTCGCGGCTGGTGTCTCTTCTCGATTTCGTTCCTCCTGGCCTTCGATCTCTTTCGATCTCCCCGGCAGGTCAAGGTGTACCTTCTCTTCGTCGTCTTGGTCGCGGTATTGACCAGCTTCTATGGCCTTTATCAATACACGGCCGGAATTGAAAATGTGCTCGACGAGAATGAGATCGCCGTCGGGCGGCACCTTTACTCAACTTACGCGACCACGACCGGCGAGGTGGAATTCCGGATATTTTCGACATTCGTTTCCGCCGGGGCATTTGGGGACATGATGGCCTACGCCAGTTTCCTGGCGTTGACCCTGTCGGTGAGCAAGGCGCTTCGAACCCGGACCCGGATCCTGCTGGTCCTTGCCATCTTCCCGATGCTCACCAGTCTGGTGCTGACGGGGACACGGGCGGCGCTCGCGATGATGGTGATCGGCCTGTGCGTGCTCTGGTGGTACAAGCGCAACATCCGGGTCTACCTGATCGCGATGGTGCTGATCTATGTCGGCATCCAGCTGGGCATTGGCCTGACGGAGGGTCGGGCGGCCGATCGGTTCGCCTCGCTGGCTGATCCGGACCTGCTGATGGAGCGGCTCTCGGCGCCTTTTGTCACCGGCTTTGGGCATCTTCTGGAATGGCCGCTGGGGCGGGGTCTGGGCCGCACCGGACACGGTGTGCCGTTCTTTCTCGTCGGCGGTTACCCTCACTTCCGCATGGTCTTTTCTGACGGTGACTTCGGCCGCATCATGGTCGAAATGGGGGTAGTGGGACTGATCATGTTGTGCTACGTGCTGCTCACCGCGATCCGGGGCGCCTTTCGCGGGTTGCATGTCTTGCGCAACACGCGGAATGAGGAGCTCGCACTGGCGATCCTGGGCGGATCGGTGATGATCGGTATCGGGACGCTCGTCGGCTCGCCGTTTCTAAGTATTCCGCAGGGCATGCTCTGGTGGTTTTTCCTGGGCGCGATTTACAAGATGACCCTTCTGCACGAGCGTGAACGGTCCGAGACCTGGCATCCGGCGCCCGCGTCCCGGAGACGCGTACGGTGGGTTGTCCGGGCATGAAGATTGCACTCCTGGTTCACGATTTCGATCGCGCCGGTGGGCATAGCCGCTACGTATCCGCGCTCGCCGAAGCGTTCGCACGCGAACATGAGGTGCATGTTTTCGCCAACACGCTCCACGGCCGGCTCCCGGATGGGGTTCGATTCCATCGCGTCCGGTCGCTGCGCGCATCCGCGCTCGCCACGATTCTGAGTTTCCCGTTCTTCGCGGGAACATCGCGGGCCGATTTTGACATCGTACATGCCCAAGGCTTCTCCGCGCTCGATGCCGACGTGGTCAGCGCCCACATCTGTCAGGGGGCTTGGAGGACGGCGAGGCGAGGCGAGGGCGATTGGGGCCTGCGCGAAAGGATCAGTTCCGCGGCCCTTCAACACGTGGAGCGATGGTGGTATCGACGAGCTCCTGTGGTCATCGCGGTCTCGGAGCAGGTGCGGCGCGAACTCGCGCTGCATTACCGGAGAGTGGAGCGTGTCCATGTGATCCACCACGGTGTGGATTTGGATGAATTCTGCCCGATCCGCTGCGAACGCCGGCGTCCGGCCATGAGGCGTGCCTTAGGGCTTGATCGGGAGAAATTCACCGGCCTGTACGTCGGGGATTTGCGCAAGTCGGCGAAAGCCCTGGCCGGTCTGCTGGCACGCGTAAGCGATCTCTTTCTGGTCTGTGTCAGCAGGTCAAACACTCGTGAGATCCGGCGGTACGCACGCGCGTACGGCGACGAGGGGAGATTGTCGCTTCGTCCCCCGACCGGCGATATCGTAGATTACTACGCCGCCGCCGACGTTTTTATCTTTCCCACGGTTTACGACGCTTTCGGGATGGTCGTTTCCGAAGCCATGGCATGCGGGTTGCCGGTGATCACCACGCGAGCCGCAGGCGCGTCCGAGTTGATCGAGGCCGGTCAGGACGCGGTCGTTCTGGATTCGCCGCGAGATGTTGATGGGCTAGCCGAATCGGTGCGAAATCTGATGGCGAATCCTTCCCGGCGACAGGCCATGGCGGAGGCGGGCCGCAGAAAGATCGAGCGCTACCCCTGGTCGCGTGCAGCCCGGGAGACGATGAGGGTCTACCAGGAGGTCCTCGACGGGCGCCGCGGGAGCCGCGCCGGATGATGCGCCGCTCCTCCCGGCTCGTGCCGGTGTGCCTCACGGGACTACGATGAGAGTGGCATTGGTCGTCAACGCTTCGGCTGAATCTCCGATCGGTGACAGGGCGCGGCAACTGGCACGCCTGCTCGGCGGAGGATTGGAGCCGTCCTTCGCTTTCC
This sequence comes from Acidobacteriota bacterium, assembly GCA_016210985.1. GTDB lineage: Bacteria > Acidobacteriota > Blastocatellia > HR10 > JACQTD01 > JACQTD01. The sequence continues at coordinate 6,583 of JACQTD010000101.1, read as the reverse complement.
GGGGGACGGGCCGCGCGGGGTCGGCGCTCCGGATGCTTGTCCGCCTCCGGCGCATTCGGCCGGCGGTCATTTACGTGTTCGACATGGCGGTTCCCGGCGTGGCCGCCGCAAGCGTCTACAAGCTGTTTTCGGGATGTCCGCTGCTCATCGAAACCGGGGATGAAATCCATGCCCTCGCCAAGTCGATGGGCCGGAGAGGCGCCGTGGCGCTTGCGTTGACGGCCGCACTGGAGTTGTGGTCGCTGGCGATCGCGGATGGGATCGTCACCCGGGGCTTGGACCATGCCGCGATGCTGCGCGGGATGGTGAGCGGCCGGGTAGACTGCCTTCCCGACGGAGTTGATGTGGACGCCTTCGAAGTAGACCCGGCGTTGGATCTCCGTCGGCGCTGGGCTCCGAACCAGGAACTTGTCGTGGGGCTTGTGGGAAGCCTGACCTGGAACCGTCGGATGGAGCTCTGTTACGGTTGGGACCTGGTAGAAGCGTTGGCCCTATTGAAAACCCGGGCGGTGCGCGGGGTGATCATCGGGGACGGGGATGGCCGACCGTCGCTGGAGCGGCGTTGCAAAGAGCTCGGTGTGGCCGATGCCATCACTTTCGAAGGCCGCGTTGAGTTCGAACAACTGCCTCGATACCTTTCAGCCCTCGATGTCTGTCTCTCTACCCAGACCAACGACGAAGTTGGGCGAGCCCGGACCACCGGAAAGTTGCCCGTGTACATGGCCGCCGGAAAATTTATTCTCGCCACGCGGGTTGGTGAGGCCGCCCGCGTCCTGCCTGAAATCATGTTGCTGGAGTTCGAAGGCTCGCACGACCCCCGCTATCCGGAACGCCTGGCCGAACGCATTGACACCGTCCTGGACGAACGGGAATTACTCCGGCTGGGAGAGGGCAATCGCCTCGTGGCCCGCGAACGGTTTGATTACCGGCGCATCGCGCCGCGACTGGAAAACCTCTTGTATCAAGCGGGCAAACGGAGGAGATAGATCGTTCCAAAGGCCAGTTGCGGCCAGCGTCCCAGCGCCCGATCGACAGCGCGGCGGACGCGCACGCCCCAGCCGCCCTCAATCGCGTCCAGCAGGGAATAACTGAATCTCCGCGCTACACCCAGACCGGAGGCACGAAAGAAATGAGTCCACTCCGAGAGCGTGTTGACCCTGATCATGATCGCCGATATTGCGGCAGGCCGTCATTCTGGCTAAGGTTGGGGATGCTTCGTAACCGCCCTGCGGGCTTTCGAGAAAGGAATGCGTATGAAGGTGGCCACGGTCCCGGATTTGCGACAGGAAGGATGGCGGAGCATGGACCTCTATGCATCGAGGCTCTGGGAGTATCTGCCCTCCTACCTCGCGGGCGCGGAGCTGACGCGGGCGGATGCGGGGTTTGGCGAATGGTCCGGCGATCGCGCCCCGGATCGACCCGGACCCGGCCGCTACCTTGACCGTTACGTGAACTACCCGTTCCGGGTGCGTTCGGAGCGGGCGGACGTCTATCACGTGCTCGACCACTCGTACGGTCACGTGATTGACGGACTCGATCCCCGTCGCTGTGTGGTCACGGTGCATGATCTCTTCCCGTTGCAGGTCATCGAAGCTCCGGCGCGCGGCGTGCGGGAGCACCTGCGCAATTGGCTCCTGAGGCGGAGTCTTCGACACGCGCTTCGCTGCGCCCTGATCATCGTCAATTCGCGATTCATGCTCGACGAGATGAAGGTCCGCACGGAGTTTCCGTCGGATCGGCTCCGCCTGATTCCACTCGGGGTCGATGCCGCTTTTTTTACGCCTCCCGATCCGGAGCAGATATCGCAGCTCCGAAGACGCCTGTGCGCGGAGGGGGCTGAGAATTTTCTGTTGCACGTAGGAAGCTGCGATACGCGAAAGGGTTTGGAGACGCTGTTGCGGGCCTTCGTGGGACTCGGGGCCCACGACAGGGGTGAATTGCTGTTCGTGCAGCTCGGCGGCACCTTCACTCCGGCGCAGGAGGCCCTGATCGGCGAGTTGGGCATTGCCCGGCGGGTTAGGCAGATTCCTGAAGTCAGCCCGGAGATGCTCGCGGCGGCCTACCACGCGGCCGTCGCGCTGGTCTCCCCGTCAAGTTACGAGGGATTCGGACTGCCCATTCTGGAAGCGATGGCGGCCGGAACCACGATCGTGGCTTCGCGACTTGGTCCGACGATGGAATTACTGCAGGGAGATGGGTTTTTAGCGGAGAGCGGAAAGCCGGATGACTTCGCCGCGGCGCTCACCGCGGCGCTGCAGGATACGTCTCGCGCGCGGGCAGGGGCCGCCCGGGCGCAGGCCCGGGCGCGGCGCTACACCTGGGATGAGACCGCAAGGAGAACCGCCGAAGTATACCGCGAACTCCATGACGGCCAACGATGCTGAGGGTGTTGCATTTGATTCCTTCCGCCCAGCTCGGCGGGGCCGAACGCGTTCTGCTTGACCTCGTCGAACGGCTTGACCCTGGTTCCTTCCGATCTTCAGTGGTGTTGCCGGCGGATGGTCCGCTCGTGAAGGCGTTGTCGGGTGGTACGTCCGCGCGCGTACGGGTGATTCCGGAGCTGGGGGGCATCTCACGGCTCGGGAGGTACAGCCGTTTTACGGACTACGTGGAGGCCCTACCCGGCTTGGTCCGCTTCTGCCGGGGAGCCGCCATGACCGCCGCGTACGCGCGAGAAGAGGAGACTCAGTTGATCCACGCGCACGGATGGAAAGCCCAGCTCGTGGCATTGCTCATGCGCCCTTCAGTCGACGTCCCGCAGATATGGCACGTTCACGACTTTCCCTCACGCCGCGCCTTTGGCCGGCTCTATGGATTGGTGGCCGGTCAAACAGCCGACTTGTTCGTCGCTATTTCGGAAGCCGTCGCGCGCGACCTGCCGGCGGGGCTACCGGTGGAAGTCGTACACAACGGAATCGCTCCTCGACCTGAGGAAAACGGGAAGGCGGGACGGTTCACCGGCCGGCCCTCGATCGCGATGATCGGAGCGCTCGCTCCCTGGAAGGGGCACGATGTTTTCATCCGCGCTATCGCGGTCCTGGCGCCCGAGTTCCCCACGCTTCGTGCCGAGATCGTGGGCGATGAGATTTATGAGACCGGCGGACATCGCGGATTCCGGGGATCGCTCGAGGCGCTTCGCGGGGACTTGGGTTTAACGGAACGGGTCGTGTTCCGCGGATGGCTGGACGACATCCGGCCCGTGTTGGACCGGGCGCTGATCCTGGCTCATGCGTCCACGGAACCGGAGCCGTTCGGCCGGGTCCTCATCGAGGCCATGGCAGCGGGATTGCCCGTGGTGGCCAGCTCGGGAGGCGGGGTGGCCGAGGTGGTCGTCGACGGGAAGACCGGTCTGATCGTAAAGCCGGGGGATCATCTGGAACTGGCGCAGGCCCTGTCCAGGTTACTGCGGGATCCCGAATTGCGCAGAGCCATGGGGGAGGCCGGGCGGGCTCGTGTCGGAAAGGTTTTTTCGATTCATCAGCAGGTCCGCACGATAGCGGGCCTCTACCGCCGGGTCGCCCGGGACATGCCGCCGGACGCGCGTCCATGAGAGTCCTTCAGGTGGGCAAGTTCTATCCGCCGCAAAGGGGCGGGATCGAGACGGTTCTCGAATCGATCAGCGAGTCGCTTCTCCCGAGCGCGGACGTACGGGTGCTCGTGGCCAATATTGAGAATCGCACGCGGCACGAAGTGGTACGGGGCGTCCCGGTGACGCGGGCTGCCAGCTTGGGCACGCTGGCGGCCACATCGGTTTGTCCCTCCTTTGGACGGTGGATGCGTCGTCTCGCGGGCGACGTCATCCATCTTCACGAATCGAACCCGCTGGCGACGCTCACCTACCTGGCGGTGCGGCCCCGCGGAAGTCTGATCGTCTCGTTCCATAGCGAAATCGTGAGGCAGCAACGACTGGTGCGGGGCTACGGACCCTTTCGACGGCTGCTTCTAGCTCACGCGGCGCGCATTCTGGTGGCGACCCCCGATCACTTGCGGCACTCACCCTCGCTATCGCCGTTTCTCGATAAGTGTGCCGTAGTTCCCTTCGGCATCGATCTTGATCGATTCGGCGGGAGCCCGGATGTTCTCCGGCAGGCCAGTACGCTGAAGGAGCGATTCGGCTCGCCGCTGGTCTTGTTCGTGGGGCGACACGTCCAGTACAAAGGAGTGGAGGTGCTTCTGGAAGCGATGTCGAAAGTGGACGCTACGCTGCTGATCGCGGGCGACGGGCCGATGCGCCGGGTATGGGAGTCTTCGGCGGCTCGCGACCAGGCGGTAAACCCGATTTACTTTCTCGGTGAGGTGGCGGCGGACGATCTACCGGCGCTCTATTACGCCTCAGACGTGCTCGTTCTGCCGTCCACGAATCGAAGCGAGGCGTTCGGGCTGGTCCAGTTGGAAGCGATGGCCTGCGGCCGGCCGGTGATCAGCACCCGGCTCGATTCGGGCGTAGGCTGGGTGAACCGGCATGGAGAGACGGGCCTGCTCGTGGAGCCGAACGACCCGAGGGCACTGGCCTGCGCGTTACGTCAGCTGCTCGGCGATCCCGAATTGGGGAGGAGAATGGGAATGCAGGGGCAGGCCCGGGCCAAGCGTGAATTCGACCGCCGGGTGATGGGAACGCGGCTGACCACCATCTATCGCGACGCACTGGAATCGAATCCGCTCGCTGGAGCAGGATGCCAACGGGGGTAACGTGCCGGATCGGATAGGACTCGGTGAGCGCTTACCAGAACCCATGACCCGTCGATCGCGGGTCGCCACGTCGAAGCGACCCCCGTGCCTGGGGCCTGAGTTCCTCATCCATCGCCGTGTCCTGCTGGATGCCCTTATTGCGGTGGAGTGGGCGTTCACAGGCAGACTGCTCGATGTGGGATGTAACGATAAGCCTTACCTGCACCACTTCGGGAACCGATGTTCGGATTGGATCGGCGCGGATCTTCCAATTTATGCCGAAGGCCGGACTCATGCCGATGTCATCTCCACCGCCGACGAGCTGGCATTCCACACCGGCTCATTCGACACGGTGCTGTGTACCCAGGTCCTCGACGATCTGCCGGTTCCCGAGCGCTTTTTTCATGAGGCGCTCCGGGTGCTCAAACCGGGGGGTCGGCTCATCGTTTCGGCCCCGCAATTCAGCGTGCCGCACAATGAGCCCCACGACTACTTCCGGTTCTCGCGTCATGCGCTCCTGCTGCTGGCCGAGGGCGCGGGATTCCAGACTCTCGAAATTCGACCTCAGGGAGGAACGGCGGCGCTGGTGGGCTTTGTTTTGACCTCCCATCTGTCGATTCTGCGATCGAGACGCCGGCTCGTCCGCTGGTTGAAAGGGTTTGTAGACCGGCTCTTCCTGACCGTCGACCGGCGCTGGTTTAAGCCCACCAATACCATCGGCTGGGTCCTCGTTTGCGAGAAACCCGGATTGGGCCAGGGGGGATCCTCGCGATGGTGAACCGCCGGTGGGCGGACTTGATCAAGCCGTCTGCGTTCTGGTGCCTCAATCGAATCGTGCCGCGCTTCTCACCGCATCAGGCGCGCATCCTGGCCTATCACGAGGTCCCCGCCCGCAGGCCGCTCGAGGACCAATTGAGATGGATTCGGGAGGGAGGTTATCGAGGGGTGTCGCTCCATCAGCTTCTGTCCTGCCTGACTTCCCATCAGCCTCTGCCCGAACGAGCTGTCGCGTTGACCTTTGACGATGGGTACCTCGACCAATTCACCCATGGAGCACCCCTGCTGTTGGAATACGGCTTCACGGCGACCTTCTTCGTCCTGGGGGACCGGCGTAAGGGAATCTGTTACTGGGAAGGAGAGGGCATGGAACTGCCCCGGCGCCCGTTAATGGGGGTGCAGGAGCTGCGTCAGCTCTCGCGGTCGGGATTTGAAATCGGATGCCACGGACTCACGCATCGACAACTGACCCGCTTAACCCGGTCCGATCAACAGCGGGAGATCCTGGAGGGAAGATCCCGGCTCGAGAATGACCTGGGATTGCGGATCACGCTGTTCTCCTATCCTTACGGGGATATGAATACCGAAGTGGCGTCGCTCGTTCAGGAGGCCGGATTCGAAGGCGGAGTTTCAACCGTTCGGGGGCCGGTCACCTCCGGAGATGACCCCTTCAAGCTGCGTCGCATGACCGTCATCGGCGCGGACCGGCGCGCCGAGTTCAAGGCCTACCTGACCGGAACAATGGTGTCCTACCTTGATTTTCGGGACCGGCTGAGGAACTTCAGTGGTTAGAGGTCAGGGGTCAGAGGTCAGGGGTCAGAGGTCAGGGGTCAGAGGTCAGGGGTCAGAGGTCAGGGGTCAGAGGTCAGTGGCTAGGTAGCCAGCGTTTACCAGATGAAGGTCAGGCATAGTGACGGGCTGCTTCATATTCAACCAATGGGTACGGATCAATCCATCATCCGCAGTTTAGGGACCTGTATCGCCTGCAGATGGATGCCTCCCGACATTCCACCTTACACTCCTTAGCCCCGGACCACCGGCCTCTGGCCACTGACCTCTAGCCACTGACCTCTAGCCACTGACCTCTAGCCACTGACCTCTGACCTCTACTCAACTCCTGAGGCCGCGGCCCGTGTCT
>JACQTD010000091.1 GCA_016210985.1 Acidobacteriota bacterium | reverse complement strand
GTCCCGGCGGCCATTCTCTTCGATCTCGGTGTGGGGGATCCGAAGATCAGGCCGGATCGCGATTCGGGATATGAGGCCTGCAAGGCCGCGAGTTCCGGAACCGTCGCCGAAGGGAGCGTCGGCGCCGGGGCCGGCGCGACCGTCGGGAAGATGTTTGGCAGCGCCTTCGCTATGAAAGGGGGCGTGGGGACGAGCGCAATCAAACTCAACTCGGGTCTCGTGGTGGGTGCCCTGATGACGGTGAATGCGATGGGAGATGTCGTGGAGCCGGCCACAGGAAAACTGTTGGCGGGCGCGCGGACGCCCGACGGAAAGCGCCTGATCAACACCGTGGATGCTTTGAGACGAGGACTTCCAGGGAGATCCCCCCTCGAAGGGAGCAACTCGACGATCGGCGTGGTCGCTACCAATGCTCAGCTCACGAAACCCCAGATCACCAAAGTGGCGCAGATGGCGCAGGACGGCCTGGCGCGAGCGATCAATCCTGCCCATACGCCCTGGGACGGCGACACCATCTTCGCGCTTTCCACGGGAACGTTAACGACCCCGGCTTCCGTGTCCGCTCCGGATTTCGTGACCACCATCGGCACGCTCGCCGCCGAGGCGGTTGCCCAGGCGATCGTACGCGCCATCCTCCGAGCCGCGGGCCTTCCCGGCCTTCCAAGCCACAACGATCTCTTCTCAGCGGAGCCGAAGTAGCGGGTAGCATCGAACCTGTGAAAATGCGGGCGGCCGCAGGATAGCGGCTCGGGCCCGCCTCGAACTCAATGAACCGCTACCTCTGGTTGCTCCTGCTATACAGCCTGCTTCTGATCGGCATCGGCGTGATCGCCTCGAGGAAAGTCAGGAGCGCGGCCGATTTTTACGTAGCCGGGCGGAGCCTGGGTCCCGGTCTCCTCTTCTCAACCCTGCTGGCGGCCAATATCGGCGCGTCGTCCACGGTGGGAGCCGCCGGACTGGGCTATCAATACGGGCTATCCGCCTGGTGGTGGGTCGGCTCCGCGGGACTCGGATCGCTTATTCTGGCTTTCGTGATTGGGCCGAGGATGCGGCGACTGGCTCTGGGCCATGGGTTCTTCACGTTCGGTGATTTTTTGGAATGGCGTTACAACCGATCGGTGCGACTGCTGGCGGCAGCCCTCCTCTGGTTAGGCACGCTGGCCCTGCTGGCAGCTCAGCTCGTCGGGGTGTCGATCATCCTCCATGTGGTGGCCGGAATTTCCAGGGAAATCGGCTATTGGATGGGAGGCATCGTCGTCATTATCTATTTCGCCGCCGGCGGGCTGCACTCGGCGGCGCGGGTCAACAGCGTGGAACTGGCGATCAAACTCGCAGGCTTCTTCGCGGCTCTCGCCTGGGCGCTTCAGGCTTCGGGCGGGTGGACCCAGATTGCGGAGCGGGCGGCCTCGATGCGCGTGGAGGAGGCGCAATCCGCTTCCTATCTCAGCCCGTTCGGCGCGGGACCAAAGTGGATCGTGAATTATCTTATTCTCCTGACCCCGTCCTTCTTTATTTCCCCGGGGTTGCTTCAGAAAGTCTTCGGGGCCAGGGATGATTCGGCGGTGAAATGGGGTGTCGGACTCAATGCGATCGGTCTCCTCCTGTTCGCTGCCGTGCCGGCGCTGCTCGGCATCATCGCCTTCGTCCACTTTCCAAACCTCACGGATCCGCAGGACGCGCTTCCCACGGTGATGGTGCAGCTGCTGCCCTTGCCGCTCGGGATGTTTGCGCTGGCCGCCGTCTTTTCAGCTGAGATCAGCACCTGCGATGCCATCCTCTTCATGTTGTCCACTTCCTGGAGCAACGATCTCTACCGGTCGGTATTCCGGCCTCGGGCGGATTCGAAAGAACTGTTGCGGGCCGGAAGATGGGCCGCGCTCGCGGGCGGCCTCGCGGGAATCCTGCTGGCCCAGTATCTGCAATCCATCATTGGCGCCATAGCCCTGTTTTACGGTCTGCTGGTCGTGGCGTTGTTCATGCCGCTGGTCCTGGGGCTCTTTTCACCGGCACCGCGCGCGCCCGATGCCGTCACCGCGATGTTGCTCGCGGTGACGGCCGCCGGGCTCGCGCACCTGGCCACCGGCGGCAGGGGATGGGGGACGCTCGCTCCGCCCTCGATCGGCATCCTGGTCTCGGGTCTCGTCTTCCTGGTTTTCTGGGGCGTGCGGAGAATAGGGGCTTCGAAAGCGGACATTGACCGTGCCGATGGAGTGAAGCCATAATCCGATTCGTGGATCGTGACGCCGCGGCCTGCAAGCCGTTCCTCCCCGTCCGATCGGGAATATGAGCCTGTTCGTTCTGGCCCGGCGTTTCGTCGCCGGTGAAGAAGTCGGACCGGCGATTCGCGCTGTTCGAGAACTCAATCAATCGGGAATGAGCGCCTCGCTTAATCTTCTGGGGGAGCATGTCTCCACGAAGGAAGACGTGTTGCGATCGACGGCCGAGTACCTGCGGCTCTTCGACTGCATTGCAGAGTCGGGCGTGGAGGCCAATGTCTCGCTCAAGCTGACACAACTCGGACTCGATATCGACCCGAACCTTTGCTACGACCAAGTCTCGGGCATACTCGAGCATCCGTCGTCCGTCGGCAACTTTCTGCGCCTCGATATGGAGGGAACGCCTTATACGCAGCGCACACTCGACATGTTTTTCCGGCTCTTCGGCGGTCACCAGAACGTCGGAGTCGTGATTCAAGCTTACTTGCACCGAAGCGAGGCGGATATTCGGCAACTGAACCAGGCTCGGGCGCGCGTAAGACTGTGCAAGGGCGCTTACAAGGAGCCGCCGGAAATGGCCATTCAGCGGATACCCGAGATCCGGGCCCGGTTCCTTGAGTTGGCCGGATCACTGCTCGCCGATGGCGCTTTTTCAGGCTTCGCCACCCACGACGATGAATTGATTGGGGGCGTCAAGACGCTTGTTCGGGAAGACCACGCTGAGCGGGAGAAATTTGAATTTCAGATGCTCTATGGCATTCGCACCGCGACGCAGGCCGGGCTGGTCAGGGAGGGCTACAAGCTCCGGGTGTACGTTCCTTACGGAACCCAATGGGCGCCCTATTTCTACCGGAGGCTGCGCGAGCGGAAAGAGAACATCTGGTTCGTAGCCAGGAATTTGTTCAAGGACTGAACAGGAAGTTCAGAATTTGCGGGACCACTCGCGGGGCCAGCGTTCGATGACCACTTTTTTCTCCGTGTAGAACTCGATCGCATCACGCCCCTGTCCATGCACCACGCCGAAGAAGCTATCCTTCCATCCACTGAAAGGGAAGTAAGCCATAGGTGCGGCGACGCCGATGTTCACACCGACGTTCCCGGCGGGCGCCTCATTACGGAATTTGCGAGCGGCGGCCCCGCTGCTGGTAAATATGGAGGCGGCATTGCCGTAAGGGTTTCTCGAGATCATACCCAGTGCCTGGTCGACCGATTCCGCGCTGACCAGGCTTAGGACCGGACCGAAGATCTCCGTTCTCGAGAGTTCGCCGTCCGCGGGTACATGGTCGAGAATCGTGGGCCTGACAAAGCTCCCTTTCTCGTACTTGGAGACCTTTGCGTGGCGTCCATCGAGCAGCAACGCCGCGCCCTGCTCAGCGCCTTTCCCGATGAGGCTTTCGATCCGCGCCTTGCTCCCGGAGTTGATTACCGGTCCCATCTGCGCGCCTTCTTCGAGGCCGTAGTTCACGTTGATGGAGGCCGCGAGGTCGGTGATGGCCTTGGTGAAGGTCCGATGCGACTCCCCGACCGTCACTGCAACCGACACCGCGAGGCAGCGCTGGCCGGCACAGCCGAAGGCGCTGTCGCTGATGATCTGAGCGGTCATCTCCATGTCCGCGTCGGGCAGGATCACGACATGATTCTTGGCTCCGCCTTGAGCCTGGACTCGTTTGCCGTGCCGCGACGCCTCTGCATATATGTACCGGGCAACAGGGGTGGAGCCGACAAAACTGATGGCGCGTACCGCAGGGTGTTCGAGAAGCGTGTCGACGGCGGGTTTGGCTCCGTGGACCATGTTCAGGACGCCCTCGGGGAGTCCAAGCTGGTCCATCAACTCGAATAACCGATTCATCGACAGCGGCACCTTCTCGGAAGGTTTCAGGATGAAGGTGTTGCCGCAAGCTATCGCATAGGGCAGAAACCAGAAAGGGACCATGACCGGAAAATTGAACGGCGTGATCGCCGCGACCACACCCAGCGGCTGCCGGAACATGATTTCGTCGATGCCGCGGGCCACATCCTCCAGGTTGTATCCCTGCATCAGGGTGGGAATGCCGCACGCGACTTCGACGTTTTCGATGCTGCGCCTCACTTCAGCCTTGGCTTCGGTCAGCGTCTTGCCATTCTCCATCGTAATCAATCGCGCAAGTTCTTCGAAGTGCTCTTCAAGCAAGGTCTTGAGCTTGAAGAGATACTGGATGCGGTCCTCTGGCGGCGTGGCCCGCCACGCGGGAAAGGCAGCTGAGGCGGCCTCAATCGCCGCACTGGTTTCAGCCTGGGTTCCAAGCGGCACTCGAGCCAAGGATTCGCCGGTGGCGGGATTTAGGACATCCAGCGACTCCGTGGCGGCGGACAGCTGCCAGCGGCCGTTGATGTGATGGGATAGAGTGGTATGCATGGTCATGTCGGGGTTGCCTCCGGTTTCCATTCTCTCATGATCCCGCTTCGGGTGGCCAGAAGCGGCAGGGTCCCGCGATGAAGGTCTCCAGTTCCTGCCGGTTTGGAAGACCGCCACGGGCGCCGGTGCCGAGACAATTGAGCGCGGCGACCGCATTGGCCGATCGAAGCGCGTCCTCGAGGGTACACCCCTTGATGAGGCCGTAAATGAACCCGGCCCGGAAGGCGTCGCCGGCCCCGGTGGTGTCACGGGCTTCGATGAGGAAGCCCGGTGACGTGACCCATCGTTGCTCCTCAAGCGCCAGTGCCCCCTCGCGTCCCAGCGTGGCGACGACCAGCCTGTTTCCGAATCTTGCCTGGATGATGCCGAGCGCCTTCCTGAGATCCGGTTCGCCGGTCATTCTCCCGGGACATTCGGCCGAACCGATCAGGCAAGTGACCAGCGGGAGCAGTTCTTCGATTCCGGGGTAGATATTGTCCACGTCGATGACGACGGGCATGCCGGCTTCCCGCGCGAACCGGGCGGCGCGGATCGATGCCGGCACATCATGTCCGTCCAGATGGAGCACCCGGCCGCATTGGATGATCTCCGGCGACAGCGCATCAGGGTCGAAGTTCAACCGGTCGTCCCGGTCCCAGATGATCGTTCTTTCTCCCGTGCTGCGATCGACCAGAATGAACGCCGTCTGGGTCCGCACGCCGGCCACGACCCGAATCCGAGTGTCCACCCTTTCATTCGTTAAGGATGCGATTTGGAGCATTCCGGCTTCGTCGTCACCGACCTGGCCGATGTATCTCGTGGAGAGTCCCAATCGGGCGAGACCTGCGATCGCGGTGGCTACCTGGCCACCGGGCAGAGTCTGGCAGTCCAGGAAGCGGACCTTCGAATTGAAGGGAGGGTAGTGGGGGACCGTGATCAGGTAATCGACGGCATTCAATCCGAATCCGACGATGTCCAAGGATCGTGAAACGGGCAGCGAAGGAGGGAAGGAGGAGCTCATGAAGAATCCTTCATGACGTTAGTGGAGCACCGCGCCGATGATACGACGCCGATCTTGACAGAAGCAACCGGCTCAACTAGAGATTATCGCGTTAAGCGCACCTAAGGAACTGCTGGCCTTCTTGTATTCGTTTTAGCGAGGTCGATTCCGCAAGTCAGAGCAGCCATCCGCCGCCTGGCGGAGCACAGCCGCTCCAGTGTGTTCAAGGGCATGAGCGGCGGTCACGGGACAATGATTGACTGCGCCCGACAGGGTAATGTAGGCTTCCGGGTGAGAACCTGATTCGCTTTGGTTGAGCAGCATTTCATTCGCGAGCTTGCAGCCGTCGCAAGGGGCGCTCTCATCAGGCCACAAACGGGTTACTCCGCCTTGCGATCTGCTTCAAGCGTTATCCGCGCTGACTCCATTCGTAGGAGGAACCGGTTTCAAACAGGGAGGAAAACGTGAATAGTCTATTGGTAAGGTCCCGGCTTTTGTGGGTCTTCGTGGCTACATTGGTAGTACCTTCGTTTGTTCTCGCCGACCATCAGGCTTTCGTCCTCTCGTCCGTTCCGGTTGAACTGGCCGATTCCAACAGAGTCGAAAACTCCGGCGCCTTCGTGACGTTTGCTTCAGGTCAGACCGGGACGGCATCGCTGAGAGTCAGCCTGATCAATCATACGGATACGGCGTGCGGCTCGAACATTTCGTGGAACACCCTCCGGCTTGTTACCGATGATGGTTCCCCGTTGACGAGTGTTTCCGCCACACTCTTTCGGATGCCGTTGACGGGTGCCAACATTGGTACCACGGCAAGCGTGGCGAGTGTAGGCAGCACCGATGCGGGCGGCGTCCACACCAACTTCGGCACTTTCAATCACACCTTCGATTTCTGCAGCAATGGGTACTACATAAGGATTAACTTGTTTCGCACGAGTGTGCTGACGAATGTGCGGGCGTTCGCCGTGCAGATTCAGTGATGTTCCAGCGACGTCGAGGACGAAGGTGAAGGGTGGTGTGATCAGGCGGAGATGAACCGAGCGGTAGCCCGCACGATCGAATCCTTCAGGCAATCGGTCGCCGACAGCTATCAACTGGTTGGGGCGCTCCGCTCGGTCTATCGGGTTCCGGTGGGTGTCTGGGGCATCTCGCTAGGAGGTTGGGCCGGGGCCATGGCCTGCACACTGCCGCACGGGCCCGATGCGGCAGTTCTCGTAGCGCCGCCGGCCGAACCACTCGAGATGATTCTGGATTCGGGACGATTCCTTTGTGCCCAGATGCCCGTGGAACCTGCCTGATCAACCCACCATTGCGAGCCCATATCTCGAGTGCGAGCGGACCATGGCTGCCAGCCGGTTCACCTCCGGACTCTTCCACCGGCCGTGACAAATCCTCTCGACCTCCTCGCGGGCGAGTTGAAGCAGATCCTGGTCGCGAACGAGATGGGCGAGGCGGAGCACCGGTATCCCCGACTGGCGAGTTCCGAGCAGCTCGCCGGGGCCTCTCAACTCGAGGTCCCGCTCCGAGATTTCGAACCCGTCGTTGGACCGGACCATGATGTCGAGTCGGGCCGCGGCCTCCTCGGTACGGTTCCGTTCGCTCATCAGGATGCAGTAGGCCCTTGCCGAACCGCGGCCGACCCGGCCGCGCAGTTGGTGCAGTTGGGCCAGGCCGAAACGCTCTGCGTGCTCGATGATCATCACCGAGGCATTGGAGACGTCGACCCCAACTTCGATCACCGTGGTGGAGACGAGAATCTGAATCTCGCCGGCCAGGAATCGCTGCATCACAGCCTCTTTTTCCGCCGGCTTCTTCCGCCCGTGAAGCAGATCGAGTTTGAACTCAGGGAATGTATGCCGTTGAAGCGATTCGGCCGCCTCAGTGGCATTGCGAAGATCAAGTTTCTCCGAGTCCTCCACTAAGGGATACACGATGTAAATCTGCCGCCCGGCACGAGCTTCCTCGCGGACGAATCGATAGACCTTCTCGCGAGCCTCCTCAAATCGAACGGCGGTTTGCACCGGAATCCGGCCCGGGGGCATCTCCCGGATCACCGAAACGTCCAGGTCGCCGTAGAGCGTCATCGCCAGGGAGCGGGGGATAGGAGTGGCCGTCATCACGAGGACATCCGGGTACCGTCCTTGCTGCATCAACTGGGCTCGCTGGAGGACCCCAAACCGGTGCTGCTCGTCGATGATCACCAGACCGAGCTTGTGGAATTCGACCCCTTCCTGAATCAGGGCATGGGTACCGATAATCAGATCGATCTCCCCTGCCGCCATCGCCGCGAGCGCTTGGGCACGCGCCCGGGTCCGAGGTCCTCCGACCAGTGACATGACGCGGTAGGGGGTCTTCTGGAGAAGCCGGATCACGTTGCGCGCGTGTTGTTCAGCGAGGATCTCCGTGGGCGCCATGAGCGCCGCCTGATAACCGTTCTCGATGGCGACGACCGCCGCGAGGAGCGCGACGATCGTCTTTCCCGAACCGACGTCGCCCTGTAAGAGACGATGCATGGGATGATCCGAAGTCATATCCGAGACGATGGCACGCAGGGCGGTCCGCTGATCCCCGGTCAAAGTAAACGGCATGATCGTGCGTGCGATTCCCCGGATCCGGTCATCGACTTCGAAGCGGGGTCCCTTGGGCGCGGCTTGTCGATCCTGCCGGCGGAGGGCGAGCGCCATCTGCAACCAGAAGAACTCTTCGAAGATCAGCCGGCGCTGGGACGGAGCCCGCCTGGCGTTATATTCATCCAGGTCCGCATCCTCGGCGGGAAAATGAGCCCGGCGAAGGGCGACGCCCCGTGGCGCGAGCTGGTGACGCCGGATGGTGGCGGGCGGCAGATTCTCCACTACCGAAATCGGCGGGAGGCTCTCGAGGACATGATGCATCACCGAACGAAGCCACCGGGTTCTGAAGACTCCAAGTTTGTGGTAAACCGGGACGTGGCGACCGGTGTGAATGGGTTCGGCACCCGCCTCTGCTTCGGGAATCACCTCGGTTTCGGCACCCTGGACCTCGAAACAGCGCTTGCCGCGATTCCACTTCCAAAGGCCGTAGAGGATGACCTCGGCGCCGGGTTTGAGGGTCTTCTCGCGCCACGGCTGATTCCACCAGTAGGCCCGAACCTGGCCGGTCCCGTCGGTTGCGCTGATTTCAAAAATGCGCAGGCGTCCTCGCTTGACGAAGTAGCCCCCCGACACCCGCACCGTGGCAAGAATCGATGCCGCCATTCCTTCCGCGAGTTCTCGGATGCGAACCATTCGGGACCGGTCCTCATAGCGCGCGGGCAGGTGATAGAGCAGGTCCTCGACCGTCATCCGTTCGATCGAGGCTTCAGCCTGCTCATCAGCCACCGCGGCCGCCAGTTTTCGCGCGACCGAAAATCCCACCCCTTTAACTCCGTGAAGGTGGAGCTGGTTCAGAGGTGTTTTCAAGGAAAGCATCGGGCTCCAGAGTATAGGTGGCGGGAACCGAGGGCTACAAGCAGGTAAGGCCGCCACTTAGGACCGCGGACGCGTTCCGCGCATGCACTCCCAGGAAATCCGATTCTTGACGGAGCCGAATAGAGGTGGTAGACTGTCGCGTGTCTGCAAAAGTTACCTCGCCCGCGAGCTTCATTAAGTTGCTGCCATCTTCCAGAATTATCGGTTCGCGATAGGCCTACGTTGGAGCCTCCGCGGGGTGCGGCAGGAGGAGGATAAAAGTGAATTTCAAGGTGGGGCAAAAGGTGGTCTATCCAAATCACGGTATTGGAGTCATTTTAGAGATCGCCGTGCGAGAGGTCAGTCGTGATCAGACCAGCCAGTTCTATCACCTGCGTCTGGAAGCGACGAACTCGATGGTGATGATTCCCATCACGAATGCCAAAGAGGTTGGCTTGCGTCCGCCGATAAATCATGAAGAATGCAGCCGGCTGATGAGATCCCTCTCCGAAGACTTTGATGAACCGGCCGCGGATTGGAAGGATCGATACAAGGAGTTTCTCGAACACATGAAGACCGGCGATGTGTTCCAGATTGCTCAGGTCCTGAAGACGTTGGTTTACCTGAACGTGCTGAAGCCGCTCTCTTTCCGCGAGAAACGACTGCTGGAGAAAGCTCGCTACCTCGTCGCCAGCGAGATTGCCGAAGTCACCCGCAAGACGGTACTGCAAGTTGACCCCAAGATCGATGAAGCGCTCGATGAGGCATGTAACAAACGGCTGGCTCGGAACGGACGCACTCGGCCTGCCGTCGCCGCGGCCGCTCGGTAGTTCTCTCGTTGGTTAGGTTGGATGGCACGGGGTCCGGGGATCCGAACTCCGTTTCGGCCGGGGTAAGCTCTCCTGTATGGATGACGCAGACCCATATTCTCTTGTACTCCGACTGCTCGGTATCACAGCTCTCGTCGCGGTCAACGGTTTCTTCACCGCAGCGGAGTTCTCACTCGTAGCCGTCCGACGGTCGCGGATCGAGACGCTCGCGAAACAGGGAAGCCGTTCGGCGAAGCTCCTGGTGCGAGTCCTCGATGACATCGATAACTACATTGCCACTACGCAGTTAGGGGTCACTGGCGCCAGCATCGGCCTGGGCTGGGCCGGTGAACCCGCCCTCGCGGCAATCCTCGGTCCCGCGATCAGCCAGGTCCTTTCTCCATTCTGGTCCGAGGTGGCCACGCATTCGATCTCCGTCGCGGTCGCCTTTCTGCTCATCACCTACATCCTCGTGGTGGTCGGTGAGCTCGTACCCAAGACCCTGGCCCTCGAACGCACGGAACAGATCGCGCTGGTCGTGGTCTGGCCCTTGCGGGTCTTTAATATCCTATTTCTGCCCTTAATTCGGATGCTCAATCTCTCGGGGGTGGCTTTTCTCCGATTGTTCCGTGTGCGCCCCAGACGAGAGGGACGGGAGCTCTATGCGGAGGAGATTCGTCATCTTATCGATGTATCCCAACAGCACGGCCTTCTTGAGGTTCAGGAACATCAGTTATTATCGAACATATTCAAGTTCTCCGACATCACGGTCAAAGAAGTCATGCGCCCGCGGGCGGATGTGACGGCCGTGGAGTGCAGCACACCGGTCGAGGAGATCGTAGCCGTATTCAACCGGAGCGGTTACTCCAGGTTGCCGGTATACCGCGAGCGCTTTGACCAGATTGCGGGCGTTCTGTACAGCAAGGATCTGCTTTCGGTCTTTGATCGTCGTGGGGGCGTCGACATTCTCCGGCTGCTCCGCCCTCCCTTCTTCGTTCCTGAGACCGCGTCGGTTGCCGAGGTGCTCCGGCAGATGCGTTTGAAGCGGACCCACTTCGCCCTGGTCGTCGATGAGTATGGCGGGATCGAAGGAATCGTTACGCTCGAGGACATCCTCGAGGAGCTCGTCGGAGAGATACAGGACGAATATGATGTCAACGAGGTCGACGCCATCCTTCGGCAGGCCGATGGCTCCTACCTGTTGAGCGGTACCCTGAGCATCCGGGATGCAAATCGGAGACTGGCGCTGGATCTGCCGGAATCGGACGACTACGCCACGCTCGCGGGATTTCTGATGAGCCGGATCGGAAGGCTCCCCTCGCGCGGGGAACTGATTGAATACGAGGGCCTCAGATTCACCGTCGAGCGCGTCCTCGGCCGCCGAATCGCCCGAGTGCGACTCCAAACGCTTGCGAAGAAAGCCGCTCCGATGTGAGCGGAGGCGCGCAAGGCACGGAACTTTGCACCGGTTGGGGCGTATCGGTACTGCGGGAAAGAGGAAACCATCGTGATCCAAATATCCGTTCGACAACTCGTACTGCTGGGTCTTGTCTCCGCGCTCATCGCCGCCGGCTTGGTCATTGGATATGACCGGTATGTTGACCAGCCGACAGAAGGGGCCGAAAGCGCCCCAGCTTCAGCGCAGACCCCCATCTCCAATCCTACCGTGGTCGATGATGAGCGGAACAATATCGACATCTACCGTGCCGTATCACCCGGCGTGGTCAATATCCGGACCATTACGCCGGTCAGAGACTTCTTTGCCGTTTATGAGGCGGAAGGCGGTGGATCGGGCTCCGTGATCGACGAGAAGGGACACATTCTCACGAACTACCATGTGGTTCAGGGGGCTGCACAACTTTATGTCACCATGTCGGACGGCTCCGAGTTTGAGGCCCGGAGAATCGGGAACGATCCCGACTCCGATCTGGCCATCATCAAGATCGACGCCGGCAACAAGAGGCTCACCGTTGTCCGGATGGGCGATTCGGATCACTTGGTC
>JACQTD010000104.1 GCA_016210985.1 Acidobacteriota bacterium | reverse complement strand
CTGAAGACGGCTTGAGATCTCCGCAAACGGCGGAGGCCAGTCCGAGAACATAATTCGACAGACGAATATCGGACATCCAGTTCTCGCTCTGACCCGCCGGGCGCAAAATGTAGAAACTCCAGACGGCGGGGAACCCCGCCGCCTTACCGCCACAGCCCGAAGGCGAAGTGGAACGCCGGCAAAACCCTCGCACCCGCCGTGCTGTCAAGATTCGCGGGTAGGGCACAGGGGTGCTCACAGCGGCTTGATGGCGACGCCTTCGCCCAGATCAATCGGGCCGGGCAGCGAGATCTCCTCAGAGTCTTTCTCAAGAATGACCAGGTCCGCATACTTCACGGTCCCCTTGACCTTGCAGGTTCCCGTCTTGATCTCCTTGATTTTCCCGTCCTGGTTCTTCAGCACGATACCTTCAAGGGTAATTTCCAACTCAATGCCGAACTCCAGTTTCCCGAGCGACTGCTCGCCCCACATGATTTCGACATAGGGGTGGTGTTCGGACGAGATCGTATGTTCCGCCAGGGGCACGAGCGCGACCTCTTCAGGAGGATACTTGCTTCGATCGGCATACTTGAGAAGCGGTCGGTACTTATTCCACGCACCCACCATGATGTCCACGAGACCAATGTTGTGCAGATAGTCTGCCGGGAGTGGACCTGCTGAACGCCGTAATCTTCCTCAGGCCTTATCTGGATGGTCCGCTGTTGAAGACGCCATCGCGACCGCTTGTAGAAGTAGCTTCCGAGTGCCACGGCGATGAGTATTCCCACGACGACCTGAGCCGGAACCTTTCAGGCAACCGGTGGTGCTAACCCGGGCTCGACCGCGACGATCGAAATCAAAGGACTACGGAATTCCCTCTCCTCGACTTGGGCAATCAGGAATGGCTGGTAGGTACCTGCGGTCAGATATTGATGGCTTGTCGCAGGCTCGGCAAGCCATTCCGTCGGAGAGCCATCCCCGAAATCAAACTTGTACTGGGCGCTTCGCGGGATTGGTATTACCTGTGCCTTCAGATTAAGTGCGAACGTCACGAAGAGCGTGGCCCTCACGGCTGCGGTCCGAATACTTATCCCAACCATCGGCGGACTTCCTTCGAGTCGGTCGATCCTCGACGTGGCAGTCGAGATCCGGAGTTAAGTTTGGCGTGCGGTTTCCGGTAGCGCTAAGCACCATCTTCCGGCCCGGGCAGTCATGAGAGGATTCTACCCGGCCCTCGACACCTGCGCACAGCCTAAAGACCGGAGATGCACCGCACCCGCGTTCCACTGGATACGACTGCTCGATATGTTACGCCCGCATCCGGAATTGTCAATAGAGTCCTCTATGACCGTTGCTTGCGCAGGACGGGTTGCGATTGGACTCGCGGGAAATAACTCAGCGTCCGGGTCAGCGAGAACTCTTCGATTCGAGGGCTATTACACAAACGTAGCTATTGGATTTCAGCTGAACAGTTTTGTAGTATGGCCGCACCCGTCGGATTTCCGTGATCCGGAGACGAGCGCGTTGGGGAGAGGCATGGCGGGGCTCGGGGCCTGGCGCAACCGTCCGCGGGTTTCACTTCCGGGATCGGGTGGGCGATTCGCGTCCCCGAGACCCGCCGCCATACTCCCCAGGTACACCGCTCATTGTTTCGGGGGCGGGCGATCAGCACAGGCGAACGGCCGCATCTGAGAGCTAGCCCATTCTAGTTACGTAATTGTGATTATACCTCTGCGAACTCACATTTATGTCAAAACGTCTTCCTGTCGCGCGCCGCGGAGACACGCCTCAATTAGCGTCTCGCGGCCTGTAAACATTGGGCCGCAGTCGGCTCCGACGCTACTTAGCGGTGACTCCGGGGATTCTGGCACCATCCTTGCATCCTGATAATCGTGTTGGCATGGAATGCCTCTGAGGCTTGAGAATATTCGTCGGCTCGCGGCGAGCTGGAAAGGAGGCAAGGGAGAGAGACTAAGACCTATTGATGGCGGGAACGTGTGAGGGCACCGCTGAACGAGTGATTGGAACCATCTTTCGACGGTGCCCCCCACGCTCTGCCCAGATGACCGAACGGCTACCTGCGCAGCATCCTCAACTCTAGCCGACCCTCCTGTGCACTCGCAAGATGGCGACGAGGTTCCGAGGTTCTGCTGCCGGGAACAACCCGGACTGCGCATTCTCGAACCGACGAGTCGCAGACCCGATTCCTATCCATCGGCCAATCTCGTTCAAGTGTAGGAGGAGACGATGATCAAGCACGATATCAAGTCGAAACGATCCGTGCGCTTCATTCTGGCCACGCTGGTGATGGCCGGGATCCTGTTTCAGCTCACGCCCGGGCTTGTCTTTGGGCAAACCCCAAAATTCAAGATCGAAGAAGCAACGATCGAAACTATTCAGTCGGCCATTTTGAAGGGAGAGCTGACTTCCTCGGAGGTGGTTCACCTCTACCTGGGACGGATCAGGGCCTATAACGGCACCTGCGTCAACGAACCGGAAGGGATGCTAGGTCCTATCACCACCATCAAGAACGCGGGAAAGATCAATGCCTTGATGACGTTAAACCTGAGACCCGACGCGAGAATCGGATGGGGGTTTGACGCCAGGAAGGCGCGAAGCATGACGGACCTCGTCGACAATAATCCGGCGATGCCCGATGCGCTGGAAGTGGCTGCCCAGCAAGATATCTTCTTCAAAGCCACGGGGAAGCTGATCGGACCGCTGCACGGCATCACGTTCGCGATCAAGGATCAGTACGACACGTTCGATATGCGCACCACGGCCGGAGCCGATGCCTTTTATGCCAACGATCGTCCCCCGGATGATGCGACCTTCGTGAAGCGCCTCCGGGATGCCGGCGCGATCATCCTCGCCAAGGCGAACATGGGAGAATACGCGGCAGGCGGCGTTCCCGGAGTTCGAAGCTCGTTTGGCGGGACCAATTGCAACGCCTACGATACCGAACGCGATCCTGGCGCCTCGAGCGGAGGCTCTGGCAATGCGGTGTCAGCCAACCTGGTCACGTGCGCTATTGGGGAAGAGACCGGCACATCGGTTCGCGAGCCCGCCAAGAACAACAGCACGGTCGGACTTGCACCGACACGGGAACTGGTCAGCGCGGATGGGATGATTCAAAAAGGGATCACGACCAGAGTCGGACCCATCTGTCGCACGGTGGAGGACACCGCCCGCGTGCTCAGCGTCTATGCCGGCTTTGACCCGAAAGATGAGCTGACTGCCTTCAGTTCAGGCCGCATGCCCAGACGACCCTACGAAAGCTATGCGAAAGAGACCCGGCTGGACGGTATGCGGATTGGTGTGGTTCGGGAGTACATGGACAAAGACCTGTTCACGATAGCAGACGCGGAAACCATCGATATCATTGAGCGGGCCATTAACGATTTGCGTGACCTTGGAGCTACCATTGTTGACCCGGGACCCCATGGAGCCCTGTTTCAGAAGTATGTCGATAAGTACAGTCCGGTATGGCGTAATCAGTACTTTATCGGACAGTTCCCCGACCAATTCCCGGTAGGAGGCAGCCACCTTCCCCTCCTGGTAGATATGTTCTTTGACACCTCTCTCGTCCCGCATTCGGCTTCGGGGCAACCAAATATCAGGAATCTGGGACCGGCAGGTGGCGACGCAGGAGGTGCCAAATATAACTTCAATACCTATCTAAAAGAACGTGGCGATACGAATATCCAAAGCGTCACCGATCTCATCAACAAGGCGAATTTCTGGACTGATCCAATTATCCAGAACCGGAAATCGAATCTACAGAACACGGATAACGCCTTAACGCTGGCTACTTCAGCCACGCTGCAGAATCGGTTTGCCTTGCAGACGGTCGTCCTCGCATGCTTTGAGGACCTCGACCTTGACGCCGTTGTGTACCCAACGGGTAATGTCCCTCCTGCGATCATTACAAATCCTGAGGAGCCCAGCATTAACGATAGGGGCCCTGGTCTCTGGACATTCATCAACAGCAGGGGCTTCCCGGCGATGACGGTCCCGGCGGGGTTCACAACCGAGGTCTACGATCGCGTTGCCGACGCATCGGTTCCGGGCGGCAGGCGCCTGGTGGGTCCGGTGCCGGCCAAGCTGCCCGTGGGGATTGATTTCCTTGCCCGGCCGTTTGACGAGCCCACGCTCTTCAAAATCGGATCAGCGTATGAAGCCAAGACGAAACACCGCATACCTCCGGCTCAGTTTGGACCGCTTCCCTAGTCGTCACCAGGATTGAGGATTCGTCCACTCTACCGGGCAGCCAGTTCGAGCAATTTGATCGCGCTCGAGCTGGCTGCCCGAACATCAGACACGGTTCTATTCGATCAGCCGGGGAGTCTGTCCAGCATCTTCAGGGCCAAACCCTTCGCGGTACCAGCATCGGGCGGGCTATGAACACTGAATTGATACCTGCCCTTGGGTACCCAGAGTCCCTTGACCCGGCTGTTCCAAAAGGCGTCATCTCCAAGGCCGCTCACCTCCTCAAGGTCGGTAGCGGCGAAAACCTCGTTCATCTCGTGTCCTTCTCTTGCCTCGGGCGCTTATCAATAGTGAGAGGTTTTTTCGGGATGAAGTTGAGATGCTTTCCAGGCATGCGGGACCATTCCTCAAAAGGAGTTAATCACTGATGAAACTCGGATAATCTACGGTATTTGGAATCGGGTTCTGCGCCCGCACGGCAGCCCGATTTGCGGTATCGTGCTTCCCAGTATTCAGCCCCGGAAGGGGTAGGACCGCCCCTTTCGAGGGCCGCCGGAGTCTGCCGGGATGGGGAAGATGAGGAAACGGCCCCAACGGAGGCGATTGGAGGTACACTGTCCGGTGGCCGGGACGGCAAAATGGAAATCCCGGCTTCTGTCTATCACGGAGTATTCGAATGCGCATCTATCTGGTCAACCCGAGTGACGTTGCCTTCGGTGTTGGCGTAATCACCCCGCGTTGGTTGTATGTGCTTGCCGCCGCTACACCGGAGCAGTACGGAAATCCCGTTATCGTCGATGAGACGCTTGAACCCATTCGTCCCGGGCACATACAGCCCGGCGATGTGGTGGGCATTGGCATCCACACCGCCAACGCACTGCGCGGTTTTGAGGTTGGACGTCTGGCACGGGAGCGGGGAGCGTTCGTCGTTTTCGGCGGCATACATGCCAGCCTCTATCCTGGAGAGGCGCAGGAATTAGGGGCCGCGCACGCGGTCGTGAAGGGCGACGGCGACGTCGTTTGGGCTACGGTGCTGGCCGACTGCGTCAATGGCGGACCGCAGCCGTTATATGACGGCGGCCGAGTGAACGCCAGCGGGTTCCTTCCCGCCCGATGGGACCTGCTCCCCCCGAGTCGTTATATGTGGGCATCCGTCCAAACCGTACGAGGCTGCCCCAAGCACTGCTCGTTTTGTTCCGTTTGGCGAACTGACGGTCAGCAGCCGCGCCAGCGTCCCAGCGACGCAGTCATCGAGGAGATCGTGCAACTGCGGAGACTGGGGTATCGTTTCATTGCTCTCGCCGATGATAACTTTTACCCGGTGGCTCTCGCTGACATCGCCTTGGCGGAACGACAGAACAACATCCATCGAGTCGCCGAACTGCGCAGTTTGCGCGCCGAGCGCTTCGAATTCATGGCCCGTCTCGCGGAACTCCCTCCCGACACCGTTTTCTTTACTCAAATCACGATGGAAGCGGCCGAAGACACGGCGTTCCTGGACGCCATGCGGAAAGCTCGAATCAAGGGAGCGCTGGTCGGAGTCGAGGCCGTGACGCCGGAGGGGTTGAAATCGATTTACAAGGATTTCAATCTTTCGGGCGAGAACCTGGTGGAGCGTCTTAGACTGTTCAAAACCTACGGTGTCCACGTGCTTGGGTCCTTTATCTTCGGACTATCCACGGATCGCCAGGACACTTTTGAGGCCACGGCCGATCTTGCGAAACGAGCCGAACTGACATTCGCCCAATTTGTAATGATGACACCCTTCCCGGGAACCGTGGATTTCGAACGGTGGGAAAAGCATGCCGACGGCAAACCTGAACGGATCGATGGCATACCGGTCACGCGCTATTGGCTCATTCCCGGTCATAGTCGTCCCAAGCTTTACATGCCTCATCCGAGCATGAGTGGGGAGGAGATTCGGATGCGCACCCAGATGGTCTGGGATAGCTTTTACCGGATTTCCGAGATCTGGAAGCGTGCGAAATGCGTGAAATCGCTGAGATCCCGCCTCGCTTTCGTGTTTATATCAAAACTGTACCGGCAGATGTACGCAAACACTGGAATTGCCACCGACAGCGCTCGCCGAAAAAGCGCCAACCGGTGGGCGCGATACATGGGGGCTATCTGCCTGCGGCTGTTCCGGGGCCGGCCAATGCCGAACCTGCAGGTTCCACGACTGCCCGAGCCGTGCTTGACGAACATTCGGCCGTGACAGCCGGATGCCAAGGCGCTGGTCAGGAACCTTGCCGGCATTGGACGAACGCCGCGTTTGATCTCCCGGGTTGCACCGCGGCAGGAAAGGAGAAACTTGGCGTGGTCCGGAACGACACTACCGTCTTAGCTTGCCACCAATGCTCCGCGCCATCAACCCGGTCGCAATGGCAGGTCAACCATCCCGCGGTTGAACTTCCCGAAGCCGCCGCTCGAGGAACCGGCGCCCGCTGTCGTTGGTAACGAGCGCCAAGGCCCTCGTATAGCTCTTCGCCGCCCCTTACGTCTCGAATCATGAAGCAGCATGAGCGCCAGGAGCGCGGTCGACTCCGTGGCCGGCTTCGGCTCCATCAGTGTCCTCACCAGGCGTCCCAGACGGGTGGCCTCGGCGCAGAGGTCAGCCCGCACGAGCGGTTCGCGCCGGGTGGCCGCATAGCCTTCGTTGAAGATGAGATAGATCACCGTCAGCAGGGATTTCACTCCTGACATAATCCGGCTCTTCAATGGTCGGGAACAACTCGGAAGCCGCGTACGTTTGAAGTTTTTCCTCGAACCGCGTTCGACGCCGGATGCGGTCGATGGCTTTGTGCCGTGCCGTTTGGATGAGCGATGCACGAGGGTGGGCAGGTATGCCGGAGGCTGACCACTGACTCACGGCGACCGCAAATGCTTCCTGAGCCGCCTCTTCGGCCACGTCGAAGTCACCTATGAGCCGAGAATCTTTGATTGAAAGGAGCAATCTATGAGCAGAGTAAGGGTACTGGTAGGTACAAGGAAGGGCGCTTTCATCCTGACGTCGGACGGAAAACGCGACCGGTGGGACATCCAAGGTCCCCACTTCGGGGGCTGGGAGATTTATCACCTCAAGGCTTCACCCGCTGACCCGAATCGGCTCTATGCGTCGCAGACAAGCGGCTGGTT
>JACQTD010000097.1 GCA_016210985.1 Acidobacteriota bacterium | reverse complement strand
GGGTGGAGCAAGGCGATTGAGGTCGGGAAGCTCCCTGAGGGGGACGAGCGGCCGGTGGTGGTGGACATGGACCCGGCGGCCGACCCGGTGCTGTTCTGGTCGGGCAAGCGCAACAAGCGCGAGGTGTCGGTACTGCCGCTCCAGCGCAACGAGATCGTCTCCGAGTCGCGCATCGCGCAGATCATCGACCGGGCGCGACGGGCGGCCGAGGAGAAGTCGGGCGCGGCGCGGCAGGGGCACCTCTTCGCCGACCTCGAGAAGACTCTACGCGAGACCGACCGCAAGAAGCGCGTCGAGTTCTACACCCACGAGGAGGGCGGGAAGAACAAGCTCATATGCGGCGACTCGCTGCACGTGATGGAGTCGCTTCTACACTACGATAACCTCCGGGGCAAGGTGCAGATGATCTACATCGATCCGCCGTACGGGATTGACTACGATTCGAACTTCCAGCAGCGCATCGATTCACCAAACAACGACCCTAAAGCCACAGGTGGTGACGATATTCTCGCGATCAGGGCTTTTCGGGACACCTGGGCACTCGGCGTTCATTCCTATCTGTCCTATCTGGCCGATCGTTTATACCTTTGTAGAGAGCTCCTGAAGGCGTCAGGGTCGGTGATTGTCCAGGTCAATGACGCTCACATCCATCTCGTCCGGATACTCATGTCGGAGGTATTTGGCGAAGGCAATTTCGTAGCCCTAATTCCCTTTCGCAAGAAGACGATGCCTCTTGGCTCGAAGACGCTGGAGAACATGTCTGACTACCTGGTCTGGTACGCCCGAGACAAGGAGATGTTGACCTATCGGCCTGTTTTCGTTGAGCAGGATGTTCAGGGCAAATCACGATGGACATGGTTCGAACTTCCCGACGGGTCCAGACACCGTATGACCTCGCAACAGGCGCTCGACCATCGGCTTCTCCCGGCCAAGGCCCGCGTGTTTAGACTCGTATCTCAGCGGGCGCCGTCCTTCAATGCAACAAACGTATTCCCAGTCGTCCTGGATGGCCAGACGTACAGGCCGCCCACTGGTGGTTGCTGGGTTACCAATGAGGAAGGCATGAAGACCTTGGCGGAAGCGCGTAGGCTGCTGCCAGAGGGCGACAATCTGTCGTACGTTCTTTATCACGACGACTTCCCGCTTTCGGTCCTCACGAATCCATGGCACGACACCACAGGTCCTGGGAAGAGGGTCTACTCGGTACAAACTGGCGAGAAAGTCGTGGAGCGATGTCTGTGGATGACTACGGTGCCGGGTGACATCGTGCTTGATCCAACATGTGGGTCAGGCACGACAGCATTGTGTGCTGAACGATGGGGTCGAAGGTGGATAACGATTGATACATCTCGCGTAGCTGTGAATACTGCGCGCCGAGAGCTGTTGGCGAACACGTTCGCACATTTCAAGCTAGCCACCACAAGTGTCGATGGTGGATTCAAGTATCGTCGGACACCACGCATTACGAGCAGTACGGTCATAAACAAGCTCGAACCCGAGCAGGTTGAGCTTGTCGATGATCCCGAAGTAGATCCTGTGGCTATCCGCGTCTGCGGTCCCTTCGAGGTCATGTCCCTCGGTCGCTACTCGGTCGAGGACTGGAAGGGGTACGTCGTCCGCGAGCCCGGCGTCGGCGAGGCGGCGAAGTTCGAGAACTACATTGAGGTCATCTGCCGCCTCTACCGCAGGGATGCGGCAATCCAGGGCGCAACCGGCCTCGTCCACGCGGTGGCGGAAACCGAGAAGGAGAAGATTGCGATCTCTGTCGGGCCGCTCTCGGGGCGCGTGAGCGGCAAGCAGATCAACGACGCCGTCCAGGACGCGCTCGCCTCGGGCATCCTCGAGGTGCACGTACACGGCTGGGCCTTCGAGGCGAACGTGGGCGAGGTGAAATCACAGCTCGAAAAGCGCGGCAAGGTGAAGGTCGAACTCATCATGATCCGCCCGGACACGCTCGCCGAGGGACTCAAGGCGACGCAGCCGGAGATGCTCTTTTCACCTCTCGCGCTGCCAGACATCGAGGTCGCGGTCGCGAAGAACGGCAAGGAGAAGCAAGTCCACGTCACACTGAACGGTGTCGCCCTCTTCGACCGAAAACGCCGCTCCACCGAGTACAAGGCGGCGGACTCGGGCTACGTCTCGGCGTGGTACCTCGACGAGGACTACGACGGCGACTGCTTTGTGGACTGTCAGATGTTCTTCGACTTCAAGAAGACGCCGAACATCAAGGCGGCGCTCAAGGCTGAGGTGGACCCCAAGGAGTTCGTGCTCAAGCTCGACTCGGAGCCGTTCCCGGTGCGTGGCTACAAGCGCATCGCGGTCAAGGTCGTGGACGTGTACGGCAACGAGTCCACCATCGTGCGGGACCTGGAGTAAGGAGGCGGCGCGATGGCCTACGTCGTCGATCGGGTCGTCATCTGCGACGCCTTCCGCGAGCCGGACCGGCACTACCAGCTCCTGCCCGGCGGCCGCTCGAAGCGGGTCGAGACCCGCCGGCCCTCGATGCGCTTCCTCGCCTCGGCGAAGGACGTGAAGGGCGGCATCGCCGGGGTGGTGGGGAAACAAGCGGGCCTCTTTGAGGACATGCTGGCATCGAGTGAGCAGCGCAACGACCTAGTCAACCAGCTCCGTGACGATGTGCGGGCGTGGCGCGAGGCCAGCTACCCCGGCACGGCCTTGGTGACGCGGCGGCTGCTCGAGTGGTGGTTCGAGCGCGACGAGGAGCGGAGGGCCGCCGCCAAACGCTTCTTCTTCTGCCAGCAGGAGGCGGTCGAGACGGTCATCTACCTGTACGAGGTGCAGGCGCGGCGCAAGATGCCGGAGACGGGCGACCTCCTGCGCTACGCGCTCAAGCTCGCCACCGGCACCGGCAAGACCCTCGTGATGGCGCTCTTCGTCACCTGGGCGACGCTGCACAAGCGCAAGGTAAGCGGCTCGTCGCTCTCGGCAAACTTCCTCGTGCTGGCGCCGAACCTGACGGTGCGCGACCGGGTGAGCGGGCAGCCGCGCGGCGACGGGCTCGACCCGGCCGGCGAGCACAACCTGTACGACGGCTTCGAGATGGTGCCGCCCGAGTACCGGGAGGAGTTCCACCCGAACGTCCTGGTGCGCAACTGGCAGGGCATCCCGCTCGAGAACAAGCGCGAGGACTGGATCGGCGAGGGCGAGGTACCGCTCGAGGAAGGGCGGTTCATCCCACAGGCGGTCCTTCGCGCGATGCAGCGCCGCGCCCGGCAGGACCCGAACGCGCCAATCCGGCGGCTGCTCGGCGGCTGGCGCGACCTCGTGGTGATCAACGACGAAGCGCACCATGTTTACGGCGAGAAGCGCGGCCGGAAGGGCGACGAGGCCGAGCACATCAAGTGGAGCAAGATCCTCCAGCGCATTGGCAAGGCGGCGCGTGTGAGCCTGGTGATCGACCTGTCGGCGACGCCTTGGTACGGCTCGGGCTCGCCCAAGCCAGAGGGGACGCTTTTCGAGTGGCTGGTATGCGACTTCTCAGTCTATGACGCCTTCGAGTCCGGGCTGGTCAAGGTTGTGCGCCTGCCTGATCCGGACGAGCACGGGCGGGTGTATCTCGACCTGTGGGACCTGGTGAAGGGCGCGAAAACCAAGGAGGAGTACCTCCGCGCGTGCAGGGGAGCGATCCAGAGCATGTACTCGTCGTGGAAGAAGGACCACGACGAATGGTCGGAAATGTTCGAGATGATGCGACCCGGGCCGAGCCCCGTCCTCCTTTGCGTGACTGACAGCGCCCAGCGCGCCGCTTGGCTGTTCGAACACCTAACCCTCGACTACCCCCTGCTCCGCAACCCGGACGACGACCGTACACGCTGGGTGACGATTCCGATTGACTCAAAGGTGTTTGACGCGGACAAGGGCAACGAGGCTGTGCTGCGGGAGATGGTGAACACCGTCGGCTCGAAGGGGAAGCCCGGTGAGTACGTCCTCGCCATTGTGAGCGTCAATATGCTCTCCGAGGGCTGGGACGTGAAGAGTGTGACACACATCCTCGGCTTGCGCGCGTTCGGTTCGCCGTTGCTCACTGAACAGATCATCGGGCGCGGATTGTGGCGCACAAACTACGACGTCTTGAACCAGCCGATTGAGGAACGTCCTGATGGGAGCGAGGAGACGGTGGACGCCTTCGGCATTCCCTTCGTCGGTTTCCCGGTCGAGAAGCGGAAGCGTCCCAAGACCGGCGAGTGGGGACAAAAGCCGGTCTGGATCGAGCCCGACCCGAAGAAGGCGAAGTACCGCGTGCAGGTGCCGAACGTGCGCTCATGGGCGGTCGGGGTGACGGAGTCGCTGGCCGATCTGATCCAGGTGGAAGACTTGCCGCAGATCCGCATCAACCCGAAGGAAACCCCTCCGGACGTGCGGATGAGGCCCGTCGTCGGTGGGGCACCGGAGACCGTGATGCACCTCGAGGAGTTCCGTGCGGAGTGGCCGACCCTGAGAAGCGTCTTCCGGATTGCCGAAGAACTGTTTCAGCAGACCAACCCGGGGGAGGCGACAGAGCTTGGCATAGGACCCACGTTCGAGGAGTTGCTCGAAGTAAGCCGGCGGTACGTGGATCGCCGGGTGGTCACGATGGAGGTCGGCGGACAGCGAAGCGACCCACGCGACATCGACATCCCGTACTGGCGGGGTCCTGCGGTGGACGTGCTGGAGAACGCCATCCGCGGTTCGGGTGTCCCCGGCGTCGAGGCAGTGCCGATCCTTGGCTCGCCAGAGTGGCTCGATTCGGCGCACCTTCGCCGTTTCCAGTGGACCGGACTTAAAGCCGAAGGCAAGCGGTGCCACTCGAACAAGGTGCCGTGCCACACCGACTTGGAGAAACGGTTCGCCGAGTTTCTCGACGGCGCGAAGGACGCGATCCGCTACTTCAAGAACGAGCGGCTCGGCTTCTCCATCACCTACTACGAAAGCAACCGTCCGCGGCAGTACTACCCGGATTTCATCATCGCCACGCGCGACACCGATGGCCGAGAGACGATGTGGCTGGCCGAGACTAAAGGTGAGATCCGGCCAAACACGGCACTTAAGACCGCAGCGGCGCAGCTCTGGTGCGAAAAGATGAGCGGCACCAAGTACGGCCACTGGCGATATCTGTTCGTCCAGCAGCGGAAATTTGAGAGTGCGATTGTCACCGGCGTGAAGTCACTCACCGAGCTGGCCGAGAGCCTGGTCGTGCCACGGCCAGAGCTCCAGTTGCGCCTGATCTCGCTCGAGGACGAGCGTGTGCCGGGCGAGGCGTTCAAAAAGCTCTTGCCGCTCTACTCCCTCAAGGCGGCCGCAGGCTATTTTGGCAACGCCGAGCCCGTAGAACCCGAAGGTTGGGTTGAGGCTGATCACTTGGGGCGCCTCGACGAACGCATGTTCGTTTGCCGTGCCGTGGGTCGCTCGATGGAGCCAACCATTCACGATGGTGACTATCTTGTGTTCCGCGCGAGACCGGCGGGCACACGCCAGGGCAAGATCGTGCTCGCACAGTACCGGGGACCCGCGGACCCTGATACAGGCGGAGCATTCACGGTGAAGCGCTACTCATCCGAGAAAGCGAGCGATGGCGAGGGGGGCTGGAGACACACTCATGTTGTATTGTCACCCACCTCCCCGGAATATCGAGCAATCGTCTTCACCGCCGAGAACGCGGAGCACGTGGAGATTTTGGCAGAGTTTGTAACGGTCCTTCGGGGATAGGATTGCAGCGATTCCTCGACTGGATACTGGTGTCCTGCGTGTCCCTCAATTACAGGCCCTTGAAAACATGACGAACGACATATTCCCAGTTCTCTCCGGGGGCCCGTCTGTTGATGACGCTGCCCGCGCACTCCGTGCGTTTTTGAAGGAGAAGTCTGATTTGCAGCGATCTAGCGGACAAGCCGAATCTGAGTTTACGTTGGACCTGCTCGGCTACCTCCGAGATCTAATAGTCAGTAGTAACGCCGAGGCCATCAGCGAGGTCCATTCAAGGGTTGAGGGAACTCGTTCCTTTCCAAACTGTGCTGAAAACACGTCGCCATACGTGATCGCTGCTTGGGACCTCTGCAGACGGGGGATTTTGGCTCCCGCATTCACATCCAATACAGATCCTACGCTGAACCCTGCATTCTCTGGCTGGCAGTTCTGGCTCACGCCTTGGGGCAGGACTTGGTTGCAGCACGGCGGCGGGGAGGAAGTCGTTCCATCTGAGTTTGATAGCTTTGCTGCGCATCTGAGCAGACACCGAGAGAGATTCGGTGAGATCTATTGGACTCGCTCCATCGAAGCGCTGCGTTGCTACCGGGCAGGCATTCACATGGCGGGCTCAACGATGTGCGGTGCCGCCGGCGAAGCGGTAGTCCTGCACCTGGCAACTTCTAAATGTGGCGACAAGAAGAAGGTCGATCAAACCTACCGCTCCGCGCATGGCCGCAAGAAAATCTTTGATCTCATCACTCATGACACCAATGGTGATATCAGTAAGCAGATGATTCTTTTCTTCGGCCTCCTGACATACTGGCGGGATGACGCGGCGCACGCCGTTGCAATACAATTCGACGAAGAAACGGGGTTTCTTGCCCTCTTAACTCTACTGAGATTCGCGCAGTTCGCTGAGAGGCGATTTGATGACATTGTCAGGCCCAAGCGATGATCGTGAAGGTCCCGTACGATGATTCCATTTTTCGACCCGGCGATGGAGCTGATGGTCGTATTCTGCCTTGACGACCTATGCTCCTGTCCCCGAATCGGATTCCCTCAAGCCCGACGCGATGGGCCGACGGTCAGAATCTGAATCTCGACGTGCTCCAGAGCCAGGGTGGAAGCTTCATGGTGCCGACTACGATGCCGATATCACCCGGTTGCCGCAGTGGACCCGCGATAGTTTTCGCAGCGTAGAACCCAATGGCCAAGCTTAGTAACAAGTCATCGTGGATGCTTTCGCGCCAAGGCCCAAAGGTCTCGGTCCTCTCGCTTCGAATCTCGACCCTGTAGTTCAACAGTTCTTCTATGAGAGCTTGAATCCCTGGCAGCTCTGCTGCAATCAGCAAGTCCGGTGGGTCTGCCTGCAACGCTATTTGAAGCGTTGATATCAGCTCGACTTTCGGAATATTCCAGTCGTTGTCCGCGGTTGTCGCCTGATGGCCGCCAGTCACCGTCATCCCGATAATCCTACGCTTCAACTCTCGCCTGGCAAGCTCAACAACGGGTCTACCACAACCTGTCGCATCAATCACGACCATAGGGTCAGCACGACGCACCTCGTGAACGATTTCGCCCACCCGCGAGATGATGTCATGATACGTGAGGCCCAATGGCAGCCTCTCTATGTGCCGGCAATGAAATTGCCTGACTCCTAGCACGTATTCGTCAATCACTTCTATCAGACTGATCCCCGTGTAGTCCTGGGATTGGCCAACGTCTACACCGATCATGCAAGTCATTCATCAACCTCCTGCTGAACTGTTGAAGAGTGGACGAACCTCCGGGGTGATCGCCCGCTGGATAACCTCGAGTGAAAAGACCGCATCCACGGGCTCGGCGAACTCGCAAAGGTACTCCTGATTAAACCATCGCTCTCCGAGCGATCGCCGCTCCCGTGTGAGGAAATCGCTACTGACTCTGGGGCAGTCAGCGGCCGTGACCTTAAATCTTTGCCATTCTGACTCGTTTTGCCAGGCGTTGAAAAAGAAGCCACGCTTGCCGAAGGGTGTGGAGAGCGCTACAAGACGTCCATTACTCACGGCGAGCATGGGCCTGATCGCAAAATAGAGTTCGTCCGGAACACGGCTTGCCTCGTCCACGATCAGGAGGCGTACGCCGGAAAATCCTCTAATCGTGCTTTCCGTCCCCGGAAGACTGACGATTCTCGACCCATTGGCCAACTCGAGCCTAAGGGACGACACTGCCTCGATGGGCACTGGGTCGGTCTGCGCTCGATACAAGGCCACCACCTTGCGGAAAAGCTCACCCGACTGACGCAGTGACGGCGAGAGCAGCAGGATCAATGAGTCCGGCCACATTATGGCCCTATACAACGCCATGGCAGCAGTAACGGTGCTCTTGCCCACCTGTCTGGCGCAGAGGAGGAGAATCTGCACGGCATCGCTCGACAGCACGCGCGCCTGCCAGGGATCAGGCGTCAAACAAGCCTGCTCCATCAGACAGGCCGGCTCCAAAGCGATCAGCAGATCGCAGGCTAACCGGTTCATGAGCTCGCCTGCCTCAACGCCTTTTGGACTGCTCTCCGCGCATCATCATAAGGCGCAAGTGCCTCCAGAATCGCCAGTCGGGTTCGCTGCCAGTCGGGCGAGAGCACGAGATTGATCGTCTGTCCGTCTCTCAACTCACCGATGAGCCTTCCCTCAAGCTCTAACTGGCGCTCGATGCGTGCCAAGGCCTTCAAACGAATCTCGATGTCACCTGCTTGCCGAGCCTCGGCGAGGATCTCCCATGCCTCCTCGTGGGCGAGCTTGAGTCTGTCAAGGACGGTGCCCGCGTCCACTATCTCGCGTGCCTTCGCCGCCTTAGCGAGCCTTGCAGATAGATGCAGAGACTTGTGGCGTCGAATGGCAGCTTCAGTAAGGGAGTACCGCGACGCTATGCGTCGGTTGCTGGCAAAGTTCGTCGCCAAGAGGCTGTCCAATTCCAGACGCCTCGGATGAGTACATGCCTTGCAGGTCATTGCCATCGGTCAACCGCCCGTAAGCACTTAACAACCAATATCTTGTAATCGCCTGCTCTTCCTGAACTTTCTCCGATAATGCCTCTCAGAGGTGGTCTGCAGTGAATGAACGCCACCTCAAGTCGCGAAACTGCCGACGAATTCTCCGGTTCCTCTTGAACAAGCATGAGTGGATGATCGGGGGCGGATCGGCGGTCCTCCATATAGCAAGATCGGGATTCGAGATTGTTGGGAATAGGTCCCGAGGGTGGATCGTGGCTGCGATCGCGTCGAGGAGTCGCAGGCCCGCTTGCACCAGCCACCTCTCACCCTGATGGAGAAATCCGGTAGTGAAATCTGGGTGATCGCTCATGGTGTGATGCCCGCCCGATGTTTCTGACAGCGCGCCAGTCCCTCCGCTTCGCGGATCTCGCATTCTTCACAGGGTATTCCATCAAAGCTGGCTGGAAGAGAGTCGTGCACGTCTGGCTGGCATGGTTGGCCGCCTTTGTCTAACCCCTGGACATAAGTCAGCTTAGAATCACCATTTGAGCGAAGTGTGCCAAGGCTGCCAGGGTGTTGCTCATGGCATGCCTCCGACTCATCTGCTGCGGACCTACCATCGACAGACATACTCCAGGTCCACCCGCCTCCCAGCCCTGGGGCTTTCCGGGCTTTGACTCCGAGGGAGGATTTCGCACGCCAGAGAGTGCGTTCGGCGATGCCTGCGGCTTTGGCTTGCCTTTTGACATCATCCGACGCGAGCGGACCTTCAGATAGAACTCCGCGGAGGAGCTCTTCCGCGTTGTCGAGAGCTGCTTTGTCGTTGGAACCTGCTCTCGCGGCGAGGATGCGGTGGGCGTTGAGGTCGCTTTTTCCAGTCCAAAAAAACGCGCCGTTTTCGATCTTGTATCCAATGGAGTCGGCCAAGGCGGCGACATTGCACTTGATATGCACGAGAGCACGCTTTCCTGGTTCGCCCGGATCTGAACCGGCGAGCAGCACACTCCGGCAAGCTGCCGTAAAATCAATCGAGCCTAACCCCCGGTAAATGATCCGGTCCGTCCCACCCTTCGATAAATGGCGAATGAGGAGCATGGCGCAATTGTGGCGGCTCGCGATCTCGGCGAGTTTTGCCATGACTGCGCGGGTTGCGTTCGCCCGGTGTATGTCAACTCCGGCACCCATGTACGCCACAAGCGGGTCAATAATTACCAGCGCGGCTTTGTGCTCTGCGATCGCGGCATCGAGGTGGAATAATCCCGCGTCATCAAAAACGATGGGAGCTTCAATCGCAAAGACGCGAGAAACATCCGCCCCCATCGCATCCAGACGGGGCCTGACGGTATCAGCCAAGTCATCTTCTGCAGTCAGGAGGAGCACGTTACTTGGGTCCGTTGGCATACCGTCGGGCAAGACACTCCCGAGCGTTGTTGCTGCCGTGATGGCGAGCGCGATCCATGACTTTGCCTGACCAGGATCACCTTCGAGCATCGTCGCCTTTCCGCGAGGTATGCGGGGTTCCCAGAGCCACGAGAGAGGCTTGGATACAACGTCGGCCAGACCTCGCGTGAGCGGTTCATCGGGGGCAGGCTGCGTGACTGATGGAGTCACATTCCCGGTGAAGTTCACTCCGATGTGTATTGGTTCGGCTCGACTCAACGCCTCCGTTAGACTAACTACGAATTCCACAGGATTCTGCAGGTAGAGGTCGCTGGGATCTTTCGCTTTGTCTAAGCGAACCACGAACGCTTCCCCCCGCCAGCCCAATTCCCGCAAGCGCCCAACGATGCCGCGGACAAAGTTCTGCCCGGCTTCGTCGGACTCCTGAAAGACTTTGATCCGCTCAATGCCTTCAACGTGAGCGATCTCCAGAGCATTGAATGCGGCTGCTCCCGGTATCCCAAGTGCGTGAATGCCATGAAACCATAGCGTCCAACAATCGCTCTCGCCCTCGACCAGTATCAGTTCACTTGCCGTGCGAGCCTCGCGCAAGCGATCCAGCCCATAGACTGTGATCGGCTCGTTTTTCGGCCAGTAAGAACCGCGCTTTGCAATCAGAGCCGTTCGGATCTTGACCTCCAGGGTCTGGCCTTCTGGATTCTTGTATGGGATACCAACGCCTCGTCCGTTCGGTAAGTCAGTCACGCCCAAGCTGCGGAGAAACTCCTCCGGCAGAGCCTTGTGCTTTGCCAAGTCCCTGATCGTGATACTTGCCCGCCTAGGCCTCAAGGAATTCATTGCGCGCGTGCCGTTCCCAACGAATAAGTCCCGCATTGTCAACCCCAGAATGGCTACGATGTTCTCCACGGAACACCCGGCGAAGCACTTCAAAAGGACTCGGCCATCGTCTCCCACCCTCAACCTGAGACTAGCAGTCCGATCAGAATGAGCGGGACACCGAGCCATCCAGCCGTTTCGGGTGCGTTTCGACTCCTCGAGCTTGCTGAGGAGGCGGTCTACTGGTTCACTTGTCGAGCTTGCGCTCATGCTCTTTGTATTCTTTCGGGTACGCCCAGCTGATTTCTGTGACACCGAATGTGCTCGAACCTCTTGGGATCGGCATGAAGGAGTGCGAGCAGGCTTGGCAGGACGCGGTACCTCAGAGGAGCACAAGTTTCACTGTTCAGCGCGCTCGCACGGTACCCTCTTTGGCGATCTTTTCGATGACATTTGGGTCGAACCGCAGTGCTCCGAAGATTTTGATAAAAGGTAATTTACCTGCTGCAGCCCAGTTGTAAATGCTGCCCCGATTCGTCCGGAATCGCCGAGCAACCTCGTTTGCTGTCAGAAGGGGCTTGGCCTGCCTTCTGTCGGGTTCATTTCCGGGGCTTCGTCGATTCGTCATGCCATCACCTCTCGTTAAATCATCCGCAACACACTCTAACTCTATACAAAGTTTTGCAGCCAATTCAATTCTTTTATTTGACACTATTAGGCTCTCTGTGATTAAATAAGTGAGCGATGTAAGTTCAACCCCAAGATCGTGTGAGATTGAACGGAGGCGGAGGTGGATGCAGAAGCAAAGTCCGAGTTTGAACTTCTCCCTTTTACTGCCCAAATCGCTGGTGCACGGGAGTACGTCGTGCGTCTCGGCAAGATTGAACCGTTCGACATTACCGTCACTTACAGGAACCCACTCACGGACTACTACGACCAAGCGGTCCGCCCGAAGCCCCACTTCGTCTTTGGGAATCTCCAGCCAGAGGATTCCGACGCCATTCTTGCATTCGTCAATGCGTACGGCTTGCCCACTGATCGGCTTCAACAGTCGCAATGGCGGCGGCCGGGTCTCGAATGGGCTTATCTAGCTGACGTCAGCGAGGAAATCGTCAAGTTCGGCGAGAATATTAAGCTTTGGCAGGCTGTCCAGGACCGCAACTTGGAGGCTCTGCTCGAGATTCGTCCGGAGTACGCAACCTCTCAAGAGGACGTAGATTTTGTGATTGATGCCTCCAAGACCGATCTGATCTATCGAGTAAATGAACCGCTGAGCAAAATCCATCCGTCTATTTGGCGCTGGGGTTTATCAGACGACCGGGCACCTCTCAAGAAGGGCGACCTATTTCTCGATTGGCGATTCACGGGAACTCTAGACTGCCTATACCTCATGTTGGCCCTCGATATTGTCGGTGAGGGATTGGTGAGACGATGTGCCTGGCAGAACTGCCGCCAGTGGTTCAGACCCGCACGAGGCGACCAGAAGTATCACTCCACCGAATGCACGCACCGCGCTTCCGCGGCAAAATATCGTCAAGAGCACTCGGGCGGGACCGGAAGAAACTCCAAGAGCACCAAACGCGATGAAGGAGGTGAGCGAAATGGCCGTCTATCGAAGAAATAATCGCTGGTGGTTCCGGCTGCAGATCCGGGGCCTGCGCTATGCACGCGCCGTACCGGAAGCGACCGCGAAGAAGCAGGCTCAAGCCGCGGAGACTCGATTCAAGAACGAGCTGCTACAAGGCAAGTATGACCTCGTAGATGAGGCGCGCCTCGACACGACCTTCGGCCAATACTCCAAGCAGTACCTTCGCTGGTCCAAGGAGAACAAGAAGTCATGGGCCTCCGATGTGAGCCGCATGACTGCACTCGTCAATCACTTTGGAGGCACACGAATGTGCGACATCTCACCCATCGACATCGAACGATTCAAGATTGAGCGACGGAAATCCATCACCAGGACGGGCCGGCTACGCACACAAAGTTCCGTTAACCGGGAGCTTCAGTTGCTCCGCCATGTTTTCTCGATGGCGCTGCGGGACGGCGTGATCCGTGCACATCCTTTGAAGGGCAAGGTTAAACTCTATCGCGAGAACAATAAGGTCGAGCGGTATTTGACCGAGCAGGAAGAACGCCGGTTGCTGGCAGCCTGCGTCGGCCGTTACGAGCATCTCCACCCCATAATCGTCTGTGCCCTCTATACGGGAATGCGCCGGGGCGAGATCTTCAACCTCCGCTGGGCTGATGTCGACCTCAAGGCGAGCCTCATCCAAGTGCGAGAATCAAAGAGCGGCCGACCCAGAACCATCCACTTGGCGCCCAAGGTGAGCATCGAGGTCCAAGCTCTCCTTCCACTCGCGGCCGAGACGGAATTCGTATTCGGTAATCCGAATACGGGAGAGGCACGGACAGACCTGAAGCGCGGATTTGCTTCGGTCTGCAGGGCAGCAGGAATTCACGGTCTGCGATTTCACGACCTCCGCCACACCTTCGCCACTCGCCTCGCCGCAGAGTCCGGCAACATCGTCGACGTCGCCCATGTACTCGGCCACTCGCAAATCTCTACCACGATGCGGTACGCCCACGCTCTGCCGAACAGGGTAGCAGAAGCGATCGACCGGATGGCCACCGATGCTGCCGAGGTCATCGATATATCGAGCAAGGAGAGGCTCAGTGATGGAGATGAGAATCAATTCCAGTCAGTTGGATGAGTTTATGCTAGAGATTGATCAGGTCCTGAACGAACACAGAGACGCGTTCGCTATCACGGCTTTGAGGCCCATGCCGGCACAAATGGAAGTTATCAAGAGACTTACCATCTCGGAGCTCAATGAGATCTTAATTCTGTTGAAAATGATTGGCCGTGCCCTTCGAGCGAGGGGGGCCGCTTATTTGACAATCATGGCTTCATTGAAGTCGACCTCGCCGAGGTCTGCCGACGCGGGTGTCGGCGATAAGACGCAGATTCAGGATGCGCAAACCCAAATGATGAGTACCGGCATGGAGCTTCAAGTGCTGGTCAAGGCGCTTTACGAGTGGCTCTATCACCTATCGGAACTGCTAACAGATCCGACGATTGAAGGTCTGGTTCCGGGGCCACTACTGGAAAAACTGGAGCGGTATTCCGCGTTTAGAAGCAAGGTCGTCACACACACCAAGGATCGAGCCGTACTTCCGATGGGGGCTCTTCGTAGTGCACCAAACTTCGCTGATGTCGAACTGGTGATGACGCCATTCGAATTCCCAGAACCCGCGATCAGTGAACTAGAGGCCTTATATGAAGATTGCCGGCGCGAAATAGCGAATGACGAAGCCACCGGGGAGAATCTTCATGAGAGATGCGTGATTCTGCTGAATAATCTGGACAAGTTCAAAGATCTCAGAAGGGGGAGAATCATATCGTTTATTGGGAGATTCGGAGCAATTTCACCAAATGTCTCCGAGGTTGCTGAGTGCATTAGAGACCTAACTTCGGTGTTAGTTCCTATGCTCGTACGGCGGGAGGCAACTCAATGATGAGCCAGACTTGTACCCAAGGATGAGCTTTCCCGTTTTCCTGGGTGCGACCTAACTGTTCGAAATGGATAGAGATCTCTGCACATCCAGGTTGGACTCTCATGAGTCAATTGAAGGAATAAGGCCCGCGGTCGAAGCCTTCGATATGAGGTAGTTGACGAACGCTGAACAGGAGACAATCATAAACTTGGCTTCGTCAAACCCTACGTTCGGATCGTCCAAGAGTGCGTGGCGGATCCCGCCTTGGTCAGACGTGTATCCATAAAGTTTCTCGAATGCCGTCTTGAGGGCACCGTGTATCGGTGCGCATCTACTTAGTTCGTCGAGCGCCGGCTTCAATCCGGAGCCCGATTCTCCCGAAATGACTTTGGCGACTGACTCGACAGCGCTGATCGCCTCCTTTATGGCATTGCGGTAATCCGGTTGGGGCCGTTTGCCGAGGAGGCCGAGGGCTGACTCCAAATGTTCCCTAGCCTGGATTCCCATGTTAGCTCATTGAGTTAACACCATGGGGTCGATTCACCCAAATGCCAAGCGCAGTCGTTTTCCCGCCAGCCAGGGGATCGGGGTGTCGGTGTGGTGGATCCCGGCCGCCAGGAGCAGCGGATT
>JACQTD010000092.1 GCA_016210985.1 Acidobacteriota bacterium | reverse complement strand
GGTCCGCCTGGTGCTGACGCGCCATCATTACCTTCCGATGCGCCGCAATCCCGTTTACCGAAGACTGCTCAACCACACGAGTCGAATCATCGCCGTTTCGGGCTACGTCCGCGAGCAGCTCCTCCGATCAGGATGGGAAGAATCGAGAATTGTGGTAATTCACAATTGGCTTTCGCCTGACGCGACTCCATCCGACCGGCTCGAATCGCGAGATCGAGGGCGTGACGAGTGGGGATTCACCCGGCCGCTTATCGTGGGCTCGGCGGGTGCGCTTACGCCCGCAAAGGGTCACGAGGATCTTATCCGGGCCGCGAAAGCGGTCACTGATTCAATCCCGAACGCCGAGTTCGCCATCGCGGGAAGCGATCCTGAGCCCGGACGGCCAACAGCTTCAAGGCTCGAGACCTTGATCCGAGAGTTCAGGATCGAGGACAGATTCCGGATATTACCCCCGGCCCAGCCGTTGCGTGTTTTTCTGAATCAGCTCGATGTCTTCGTCCTGCCTTCCTGGAACGAGGCGTTTTCACTCGTCCTCATCGAGGCCATGGCCGCCGGGCTTGCCGTAATAGCAACGGAGGTCGGTGGACCTTCTGAGATCGTCCGGCACGACGAGACCGGCATACTCGTTCCGCCTAAGAATCCCGCTCGCATTTCCGCCGCCGTCGAATCGTTACTTGGTGACGCGTCCCGGCGGCTCCGACTCGGAGCGGCGGCCCGAACGGATGTTCTGGCTCGTTTCAACTTCGATCGAGCCTTGGACCAGGTTGAAGCCTTGTACCGGGAGGTGATGGAGTAGGGGTCAGGTGTCAGGGATCAGGGGCTAGGGGTTAGCGCACCCGACACTTCCTGAGTTCCTTTCACGATTGGATTTCTTTTAAATGCCGCCCCTGCGTCCCAGAATCCCTGATC
Source organism: Acidobacteriota bacterium (assembly GCA_016210985.1). GTDB lineage: Bacteria > Acidobacteriota > Blastocatellia > HR10 > JACQTD01 > JACQTD01. The sequence continues at coordinate 3,829 of JACQTD010000092.1, read as the reverse complement.
CCTGACCCCTGATCCCTGCCCCCTAATCCCCCGGTTTTCCCCAGCCATGTGGAAAGTGTTCCTTTTCCCAGCTTTTTGCGAGTCGGAGGAAGACGTAATACGCGGCGAAACCTGCGATCATGAAGCCCGCGGTGCCGTCCAGGAAACCGAGCCGGAGGAGATAGCTCTTCAGGAAGGTGAGGGGAGGCCGGAAGAGTAGTTGTAACAGCGTGACCCGGCGGCCGAGGGCGAGATCCGAGTCGGCGGCAAGCGACGTATATTTTCCGAGTACGGTGTGATGCTCGGCGAGGTTGCGGCGAGTGAAATGGAGGAGATCCCCGTCCAACTGTCCCAGACGCCCCTGAAGCCAGACCGACTCGTGAACGTAGTCTCCGCGCCAACGCGCGTTTGAGCGGCGGTAGAGGCGGAGCTGGTAGTCGGGGTACCAGCCGGAATGCCGGATCCACCGGCCCAGATACCAGGCCCGGCGCGCCACGCGATAGCCGTCGCAATCGGGTTCCTTCGACTTGCGGTCGAGAATCGATTCGCTCAACTCAGATGAGACTCGCTCATCCGCGTCAAGACTGAAGACCCATTCATGGCTGGCCTGGTCATCGGCGAAGTTTTTCTGGGCGGCATAGCCGGGCCAGGAGCGGACGAAGATCCTGTCCGTGAAACGCCGCGCTACCTCGACTGTCCGGTCGGTGCTCTGGGCATCGACGATGACGATCTCGTCGGCCCACGGGACGGACGCCAAGGCATCCACAATGCGATCCTCCTCATTGCGGGTGATCATGGCGACCGTGATTTTCACATTCGGCGGGGAATCGAAAATGTTGGGGGAGCCATTCCAGCGTACGCGGCGCCCGGCTCGGCGGGCCTTTGTCTCCCCTATCCTGGTCTAGTTCCGGGGCGCCGTGGTGATGGGCGCCGGCGCATCGTCCTGGGCTGAAGTCACCAGGACATTATTGGCATCGAGCGTAGTGGAAACGACTCGCTGCAACTCGGCGATGGCCTGGTTGTAACTCGTCAGCGCCTGAAGTTCCGCGCCCTTGGCCAGCGAGAGCTGATTCTGGAACGTCAGCACAAAGAACGTGGTGGAGAGGCCGGCTTCGAATTTCTTCTGTTCGCCGGCGAGTTGAACTTCGCGGCTTCTTCGCGCAGCCCTGCTGGCCTCGATGTTCTGCCGGGCCGTCTCCACATTCTGCATGGCGTTTCGAACCTGACTGAGGATCGTTTGCTCGAGCTGCCGCTGCTGAAAATCGAGCACACGTGCATTGGCCTTGGACTGGCCGAGATTGGCCTGGGCCGTACGATTGCGAATCGGGAAACTGATCTGGATCCCGGCGGCATATCCGCGGAACCGATTTTGGATCGCAGTGTTGAAAGCCCTTCCCCAACCGCCAATCAGGAGATCAGGAATCTGCGTGACGGGTATAAAAGGGTTACTGCCACCAAAAGAGAACCCGGTAGGCTGTCCCGCCTGACCCGTGCTCGAGTAATTCGCGATGAAATCGACCTGTGGAAGCGACTGATTCCGATAGAATTTCTGATCGTAGACATTCTGTTCTTTCTGCAACCGGAGTTGGATGAGTTCCGGCCGATTCGCCAACGCAAGCCGCTGCGCGCTCTCGTAATCGATCGCCGGAGGCAGAAAATCGATACTCTCGGTCGGAACAAGATTATCCCTCCATTCTACCGAGTTCGGATCGCCCAACAGGAGTGTTTTGAGCCCATTCTCGGCCACACTCACGTTGCCGATTGCGGAAATGACGTCCTTGCGCCGGGTCTCCAGTTCCGCTTCCGACTGGGCCAGTTCGATCGGCGCGAGCGTTCCCGCCTCGACCTGCTTTCGATTGTTGCTCAGGTTTGTGGCGGCGAGGGCCATAGACTCCTTTGCGATCTCGACGTTCCGGATCGCAAAGACCAAATCCCAGTACGATCGCTGAACGCTCGCGATGACTTCGATCACACGCTGGCGGAATAAGCTGTCCGAGATGTCCAGTTGTTTTTTTGCGATCCTGATCCGATTCCGGTTGTTGTCGACCAAAAAGTTCTTCAAAAGCGGCTGCTGGTAATCAAATAAGATACCCGCTGTGTAGTTCGGATTGAGGGTCGTTCCAAAGCGATCGGTGCTCGCCCTTGAGTTTCTGAATTGCAACGACCAATTACCGCCGAAAATCGGGAGTTGCTCCTGAAAATTGATATTAACCGTGTAGTTCTTGGAGGTTGTCGTGTTCTGACCCTCTCCCGAGGCGAGCGCGTTCGAGTTTGGTATGGCAGAAGAATCCAGCTGAATCAGCCCACCTCCCACTACATCATAAAAGCCGCGCAATCCGGTAATCTGATACTCGCTCACGCGGACCCGGGTTCGCTCTACCTGAATATCGTTGTTGTTCTCGAGGGCTTTCAGGATCGCGTCGTGCAACGACAGGTAGACGATCTGGTTGCTGTCCACGCCCACGCGAGGTTCCATTACCGGACTGACGCGGTCGATGACCGGTTCCTGGACGGGTTTGACGGGCTCGGCTTGCTGCGGTACCGCCGCTCCTGAACGCGGGGCCGGCGTTCCGGATCGCGGCAGTCCGCCTGATGCCCATGCGGGGGTTGAGCTGATAAGGATGCTCACGGCCATGAGGATAGAGGTGGCTCGGGCCATTCTTTGGCGCCTGATCTTCATGAATCTGCTCCTTGAATGAATTGCCAAAATACTAATACGCGACGGAATCCAATGGGGTTTCAGGGGAATTGGATCCTGGCTCTCAATCGGTGAATGGTGTCACATCCTGAGCCGGGAAATCAACCCGCGCACCGGGCTGCGAAGGCTACCTCGTGGCGAGGTTTCGCACGATCGCGAGGTTTCGCGGGTCGTCTTCCGGGGTCTGCTTCGGCGTTTCGAGAATAAAAGGCAAGCGCTTCAGGAGGGGGTGATTGAGAATGCGCCCGAACCCCTCCAGGCCGATATTGCCCTGGCCGATATGCCAATGCCGATCGACCGCGCCGCCGAGCGGGACTTTCGTGTCGTTGCAGTGCACCAGGCGAAGCCGGTCCTTTCCTACCGACTTCCTGACAAGCCGTGCCGTCCGCTCCAAGCCTGAAGGTTGAGCAATGTCGTAGCCCGCGGCGTAAGTGTGGGCGGTATCGAGACAGCACCCGACGGGCAGGCCGTCAAGGTGATCGAGAATAGCGCCGACCTGTTCGAAGGTTCGGCCGATCTGACCTCCCTGACCGGCCGTGTTCTCGATAAGGATGGTCAGCTCCCCGAGATTCAGACCACGCACCGCCTCCTTGATCGAAGCGGCACAGGTGGCGATCGCAAGGTCAGCCGAGCCGTTCTTGGCGCTTCCAGGATGGACGACGAGATGATTCGCTCCGAGTTCAATCGCGCGCTCCACCTCGTCGCGAAAGGCGGAGACCGACTTGTCGAGGATCAAGGGATCTATGGCCGCCAGATTGATCAGATAAACGGCGTGGATCACCACCGGATCGAGGCCCAGCTGCTCCCGTAACGATCGAAATTCTTTCACGTCCTCACGAACAAACGGCTTCGTCAGCCAGCCTCGCGGGTTTCGCGAGAAGATCTGGACACAGTCGCAGTGAAGCTCTGCCGCCTCCGTCAAGGCGTTCGAAATCTTCCCGGCTATCGAGGTGTGAACACCCACTCGAATTTTGCAGGCCCGGGTCATTGGCGCAGTTCAGAGGTTAGAGGTCAGAGGTTAGAGGTTAGAGGTCAGGGGTCAGAGGTCAGAGGTCGGGATCAGGGCTGCAGAGTAGTTGAGTGGGGTTTGACACGCAATATGAGTCAGTGTTGAGGATCGCACAGTCGATGGCCTCTAACCTCTGACCTCTG
>JACQTD010000088.1 GCA_016210985.1 Acidobacteriota bacterium | reverse complement strand
GGCGATAGTGGGCCATCGAATCGGCGATCGACATGTTGGCGTTCTTTCGGTTAAGCGTTTCCGTCGCCGCCAGGACGTAGTGTACTTCACCCACGCTCGGGCATTTCCGCGCACGGTCATAGCCTTTTTCGTTGGCTACGAGTCCCTGGTATACGACGCCATTCGGCGGGTCTACCTTCCGAAGCAGTTCTTCGGCGTCGGCGAGCTGGGGCACCCACTTGGGGTGGACGAAGGAGGTGATCTCGATCTTGGAAATGCCCGTATTCCGGATGGCTGAAATCAGTTCGGCCTTGCGTTCGGTGGGTACGATATCCGGGAGGCTTTGAAGGCCGTCCCGGGGAGCGACTTCGATGATTTGTACTCGCTTAGGGAGATTCATAAGGAATAAATCATGCTCACGCGGAGTCGCAGAGGCGCAGAGCAGTATGATTGCCGATCAAATCACACCCGCCGCCTTGAGTTCCTCCAGCTGGGCCGTGCTCATGCCCAATTGTCCGCAGTAGACCTCTTCGTTGTGTTCGCCGAGGCGGGGACCGATCCATTCCGTGCGTCCCGGCGTTTCTGTCAGCTTGGGGGCAAAAGTCGGTAATTTGACCCGAGTACCGTCGGGTAGTTCGGCGGTTTCGAACATCCCCCGCTCCTGATAGTGTGGATCCTTCATGATGTCGGCAATGCTGTAAATCGGACCCGCGGGCACACCCGCTTTTTCAAGCGCTTCGAGAATCTCGCTGTATGCGCGGGTCTCGGTCCATTCCGAGATCGCCTGATCGATCTCCCGCTCGTGCTCGACGCGGTCATTGTTGTGGGCATAGCGTGGGTCCTCAGCCATATCCGCCCTGCCGGCGGCTACCATCAATCGTTTGAAAATGCTGTCGCCATTGCCTCCGATGATGATGTACTTCCCGTCCTGGCACGGATAGGTGTTGGTCGGAACGATGCCCGTCAGGGTACACCCCTGCCGCTCGCGCACCAGGCCAAAGAGGTCGTATTCGGGAACCAGGCTCTCCATCATGTTGAATACCGCCTCATAAATGGCGACGTCGACCACCTGGCCTTCCTTGGTCTTGTGGACATCCCGGTGGTAGACGGCCATCAACAGGCCGAGCGCGGCATGAAGTCCGGCCAACGAGTCTCCCAGGCTGAGATTCGGGCGCGCCGGCGGTCGATCGGGAAATCCGGTCAGGAATCGGAGTCCTCCCACGCCTTCGGCCACGGAGGCATATCCAGGTTTCGGTCCGTACGGTCCGTTCTGTCCCCAGCCGGATACCCGCACCATGATGAGTTCGGGATTCACGGACTTCAAGGCGTCATACCCGAGGCCCCATTTTTCCAACGTGCCGGGCTTGAAGTTTTCAAGCAGCGCGTCCGCATCCTTGATCAGGCTGCGCGCAATTGCCTGTCCCCGTGGATCGCGGAGATTGAGCGTGACGCATTTCTTGTTCCGGCCGAGGATATACCACCAGAGTGCGGTTCCGTTGTACACTTTGCGCCAGGTGCGAAGCGGATCACCGATTTCCGGAGGCTCGATCTTGATTACCTCGGCTCCGAACCATGCCAGGAGCACCGAGGCAAAGGGCCCGGCCAGCAGTTGTCCCATCTCGACGATGCGAAGACCTTTTAATGGGGTATCTTTGTTCATCATTTCATCTGTAGTTCAAAACCATGGACCGTAGGGGGCGCCCGCCGGGCGCCCCCGTCGGTAGGGCTGTTTGGGAATCGATTCGGGAACATACCGGGAGCAAGGCCGGGGGTGGGACAGCGCCCGCCCCCTACAGGGCTACTCCTTGTAAATAGTTCAGGACATCCTGGAGCGAGACCACATCGCCGTACTTGGCGTCGATGTCGAAGAGATTGGCCTCGTGCGGCCCGGGTGCTCGATCGCCTACGGCCTCTCGGACCACGATCGTTCGAAAACCATGCTGGCAGGCGTCAACAGCCGAGGCTCGCACGCAGCCCGAAGTCGTGCAACCGGCGATGATCAACGTATCGACGCGACAAGACGTGAGCGTCGCGGCCAGGGGCGTACCGAAGAAGGCGCTGGCGTACTTCTTCACCAGCACATGTTCCGACGCAAGGGGCGCCAGCCGCTCATCAATCTCGATCATCGGTGATCCTTGTTTCAGCACGCCGAGGGACGGAACCTTCCTGATAAATACGCCGGCGTCACGGAATCCCTCATCGTACGCGGTGGTCGTGAAGGCAATCGGGATTCCCCGCCGGCGCGCCGCGTCGAGCAGGAGGCGTGTCGATTCCACTTCTTTGTCCAGGCTCGATGCAAGCGGCGACGCCAGATCGGTAAACGCCCTGATAAAATCGACGATCAGCAGCGCCGGGCGCTCGCCGAATCCGACCCGGCCGGCGAATCCTCGCGTTTCGTAGAATGCTCTTACCGATGTATCGGATTCCGACATCCTCACTCAGCAGCCATCCCCGACTTACCCGCCGCCTTCTCCTTGAGATCGCGAACGACGCCGATCGCCTCCGGAACCGGTCCGAAGGTAAACGTGGGAACCGGTCCACGTTCCTCGCGCATCCGGGTCCGCAGCTTGTCCGTCTCCGCGAGATTTATGGCGAAGGTTTTGGGATGGAGCACGACACCGTAGTCCCGCCTTGCCTTCTCGAGTGAGACCAGCTTCCGGATGACATCCTTCTGCACCCTCTCGGGCGGACGGTCGAGCGGATCCTTCCACCCCCCGCCGCCGGCGGTCCGGTAGATTACGCGATCGCCCGCTTCGACGGGGATCTCGCTGATCTTTGACGGGAGCGGGACTTCTTCACCGTCCCTGCGGATCAGCGTCTTCGATGAGCATTCGCCCGGAAGGCCAGCCATGATTCCCCAGGGCTTGGAGCGCTCGCGGTCGTCGTGAATGGCGATCTCACCCGGGACATGCAATCGATAGACCTTCTCGATCCCGTTTCCGCCCCGGTGGAGGCCGGCTCCTCCCGAGTCGATGAGCGAGCTGTAGCGCTCCACGGTCAACGGATAATAGCTCTCGAGGTATTCGGTCGGGATGTTCTCGAACAGCGGCCACCAGGAGTGTCCGTCCATCCCATCCCCCACCGGCCGTCCGGGAATTCCCCCATAAGTAATCTCCATCAGGTGGAAGAAGTCGCCGTTCTCATCGTACCCGTTATAGAGAAAATACGGGCTGGTGCCATACCCGGCCGCAGTGCTCAAATCCGGCGCCTGTCTTCCCAGCGCTCCACCGAGCACATCGAATAGCCGGGTCAGGGCGTGCGTTCGGCACCCGAGCGCTGCCGGGAACCTGGGCTGAAGGAGGGAACCTTCAGGCAGCGTAACCTTCAGCAGCGGGTAGAATCCATCATTGAACAGAATCTGCGGATCGAAGACCATGATCAGATAGACGCCGATGAACATCTTGAACATCTCTTCATTGAGATAGAAGTTGATCGGTCCCGGCGCCTGCGGATCGGTTCCGGTCCAATCGAAGTGGCCGTGATCGCCCTCCCTCCAGATTGTCAGTCTCATCTTATACGGGCCGTTGCCGCGCCCGTCATCGTCCACGTAGTCCTCGAACGATACCTTCGCCTCAGGAAGGTTATTCACGATCAACTGGCTCATGGCCCGGTAGGTGCGCTCGAGCAAGGCATCACAAGCGGCATGGTAAGTCTGCATCCCGAATCGATCGCAGAGTTCCTTGACCCGCCGCTCGGCCGTTCGGCATGCCGCCACGATGGCCATCAAATCGAAGTAATTCATCGTCGGAACACGCGAATTGGTCATGATCATGTCGAGCACGTCTTCGTTGAGCTTGCCGCGATCAAAGAGCTTGACCGGCGGGATCCTCGTGCCTTCACCGAAGATCGAGGTGGCATTGGTCGGCAGACTTCCGGAGACCGGGCCGCCGATGTCGACCGTATGTCCGAACTGGGACCCCCAGCCGACCATCTCGCCCTGATAAAAAATGGGCAGCAGCACCATCCAATCGTTGATGTGGGAGATGGCGCCCTTGCACTTATACGGATCGCTCATCAGGAATACGTCGCCTTCGTTGATGCCGCGCTTCCACGCAACGATAAATCCACTGATATAAGACCCGAATTGGCCGACCACCATGCGGCCGTCGGGGGTACAGACCATCGGGAAGCCATCATGTTGTTCCCGGATCACCGGCGACATGGCCGAGCGGAAGAGCACGGCGTCCATTTCATTACGCGTGTTTCGGAGCGCGTTTTCGATGATGTCGAGTGTGATCTTGTCGAGTTCACTCGTTTTCGGCGCCATGCTCACCTCCGGCTGGTTTGTCGTGCCAACGGAACAGGTCCGCCACCTTCACCTCCGTGCCGGGCACCAGCCCTGTCCGTATCGTGTCGTTTTCGCCATAGGTTTGATACGTACCTGTCTTCCCATTGAAGATGTGCACGGTCACCGTCCGTGGCTGGTCATCGACGACCCAGTACTCTTGCGCTCCTGTCCGTTGGTAAAGTTCTCTCTTGGTGTAGTAATCCCGGTCGGCTTGTCCGGGCGATACGACTTCGATAACGAGATTGGGCGTGCCCGCGAGCCGGTTCCCCGAAAGCAGGCCCAAACGATCCGCCAGGATCACGACCAAATCTGGAATGACGCTGTCTTCGGCTTCTTCACTCCAGACGATGCCGGGTTCAGTCAGCGCGACTCCGCCCAATTGCTCAACGGGTTCCAGAAAAAGACTAGCAAGTTTGGTAATGATGAACTGATGTTTCCAGTTTGGCCTGGTGGACACAATGAGCTCACCATGGATGATCTCGTAACGCAGCCACGGAACTTCGGGCATCAACCCGAGATCCACGGTTCGCCACCGTCTGGGTTGGATCTCAAGTACCATGATCTCACTCCTTCACGTTTGATGAACGAGATTATACATCGTGCGCGAGGGTCAGTCCTCCGGCCGGATCAGCATGTTCAGATAGGGATCGACTTCACCCTGGTGCCCCGGAAGAATGACTGTAGTCGAATCCGCCTGCGCGATCACAGCCGGTCCATGAAGGATATTTCCGGCCTTGAGACGGTCACGGTCGTAGATCAGGGTCTCGACAAATCCACCCTGGAAATAGATTTGGTGTTTCTCGACCACGGCGGCCGAAGCACCCGGGCCGGCCATCGGGTGTTTGCCCAGCTCGACCTTCCGGACGGCACCGCTGCCGATTGCCCTCAGGTTGACGATTTCAATGGTCGAATCGATATTGAAGCCGTAGTGCTGGTTATGAATCGTCTTGAAATCGTTCACGAGCTTCTCCATGCCCTCGGCGGAATCGAAGGCTGCCGGCTCGACGCGAATCGGGAACTCATAGCCCTGGCGGTAATAGCGGATGTCGACCTGGTATTCGACATGCTGCCGATCCGGCGGAATCTCCTCACTGCGCAGCCAATGACGGGCGTGACCGGCCAAGTCATCGAGCATCGACCTGATCTGGGTGCCGTCGACTTGATCGAGTGGCCGGATGAGCGTCTGAGAGAACTCGTTCTTGATGTCCGAGTGCAGGAAGCCGAGCGCGGAGAATACCCCCGGTGTCGTGGGTACGATTACCGGCCAGGATCCGGTCAACTGCGCCAAGGCATTGGCATGCAGCGGCCCCGCGCCGCCGAACGCGACCAGGGCGAAATTTCGTGGATCGAAGCCCTTCTGCACCGATACCAGCCGGATGGCGCCGAACATATTCTCATTGACGATGTCGATGATCCCCTGGGCGGCCTGGTAAAGATCGAGGTTGAGGGCGTCGGCGATCTTCTGCACCGCCCGCTTGGCCGCCTCGGGATCGAGGCGCATCTCGCCTCCCAGCAATCGCGGCGGCAGGTGACCGAGCACGAGGTTGGCATCGGTGACCGTGGGTTCAGCCCCGCCGATCCCATAACACGCGGGTCCGGGTTCGGCGCCGGCGCTTTGAGGGCCGACCCGCAGCGCACCTGTCATCGGGACGTGCGCGATGGAACCCCCACCAGCCCCGACACTTCGGACATCCACGGAAGGGGTCTTTACCGGGTAGTAGCCCACCCGGGTCTCGCGCACAATATTAGGCTTGCCGTCGAAGCTGATTGCGACATCGGTCGATGTACCGCCCATGTCAAACGACAGGACATTCCCGAAGCCCGCTAATTGACCGATGTAGCTCGCGGCGACCACGCCGCCGGATGGACCCGAAAGAAGCGTGTTCACCGGCTTGTCGGAGGCGGCCTGAAGGCTCATCACCCCGCCGTCCGAACGGACGATATTGACGATCGGATTCAGACTCGCTTCCCGGAGCTTCGTCTGGATGCCGCCCAGATAGCTGCTCATCTTGGGCCGCACATAAGAATTCATGACGGTGGTCAGGGTCCGTTCATATTCACGGAACTCGGGAAGGATGTCGGTTGAGATGGTGACCGGGAGGTCAGGGTACATCTCCTGGGCAATCTCCTGAATCCGCCGTTCATGGGACGGGTTGGCGTAGGAATTGATCAGAGACACGGTCAGGGCCTTGATGCCGGCACGCCGCAGCTTTTCGATGGTGGCTCGCACCTCGTCCTCATCGAGCGGCGCCGTCTCCCCACCGCGCGCATCCATTCGCGCCGAGATGCCGTAGGTATGCTCCAGCGGCGCGAGCGGATCGGGCTTGATCATGATGATCCAACCCGCCAGCGGCCCGGGCGTCTGCGAACGCGCCAGGTGCAGGATCTGCTCAAATCCGCGGGTGGTGATCAAGCCGACCAGCGCGCCCTTCTCTTCGAGGACCGCATTGGTCGCCACCGTAGTGCCGTGGAGGATCAGCTTGATCTCGCCCGGATCGACTTTGGCCAGACCGGCGATCTTCTTCAGGCCGTTCAGCACGCCGACGGACTGATCCGAAGGCGTGGAGGGAACTTTGGTCAGGATCATGCCCCCGGTGGTCTCGTTGAAGAGCAGGAGGTCGGTGAAGGTGCCTCCGACGTCAATCCCCAGGCGGTAGGTCATGTTTTCTCCGTCAAAACCGGAAGCCCACCCTTGTCTTGAGAATCAGTTGCTCCCCGGCCCCCGTGGCGGCGAATCCCACGCCCACATTAATGATGGTGTCCGGATTGATCAGAAAATCGACGGTCGGGAAGAAGATATGCTTCTGTTCGGCGGCCGGGTCGGGATCACGGATCGGACCGGTATTTCCGTAATACTCCAGGCCCACATTGGCGTGCTTGTGAAGGAAGTAGGCGAACTTCGCGCCCGGGGAAAAATCAAACCCGTCCTCCGTGGCTTCGCCGCGCAACGCCCGCCCGACGACCGGATTAAAGGTCAGACGACAGTTTTCGAAGGTCTTTTCGATGATCGGGCGGATTTCGAGGGTCGCGGTTGTGTCTTCGTACTTTCGGCTGGGGAATCCAAACTCAGTGCTCAGACTGATATCAACCGGCAGGTTGAGCGATTTCGGGAGCCGGAATCGGGGGCGCACCCTCCAACCGACCACTTCGAAGCCCCCGCCGGGTCTCACTGCGTTGACCAGGTAGCCGGCCAACTCGATGTGGTCGGTCAGACCCCGTGTCAACTCGAAGGTGAGATGAAATCGATGGTCGGTGGGAAAGGTACCATCATCGGTCGATTTCGTGCCCCTGGGAAAGCCGACCAGGTGGGTCTCCAGATTCCACTTTCCCTTGGGCACCGTCAGGTACTCGTAGACCTGGATCTCGAAGATATCCTGTGCGTGCAGGCTGCCTGCTTCCCCGAAGATGAAGACCATGATGCCCAGAAGCGCGATTTGACGGAACCGGCGTGCCCCCAGAACGGCCTCAGGCGCTCTGACCGTGGATTTCGAGGTTGCTACCGGATAGAGGTTTGAACTCGAAAAAAGAGAGCGGGGTACTACTGGATATGTTTTCATGAGTGGTATGAAATTAATCCCGGTTTCCGATTTGATAATGCCAGCCCGTACCCACTTCGTGCGGGCCTCTCGTAAGCTTGACGCTGTAACAATACATGTCGGCCCGGTAGAGGGTGCGGACGAATTCCACAGGTCGACCGTCTATTCCGGAGACCCGCCGTTCGATCGAGAGCAGCGGCGCCCCGACCTTCGTTCGGAGCAAGCCGCTGATATAACCATCGGCCAGCGCGGCATTGATCATTTGAGAAGCATCGCCGAGCCGGATACCCAGCTTGTCCTCCAGCAGCTTGAGCAATGAGCCATGCGTCAGCTCATCGGCCGTGATTCGGTCACCGATCGCTTCCGGCAAATGGCTTACGATATAACTGTAGGGTGTCTCCTTGACGAAGCGGACGCGCTTGATCTGCCAGATGGAGTCGCCCGGGACCACTCCGAGTTGCTCGGCTTCCTGCACACCGGCGCTCAGCTTCTTGAACTCCAGCGTCTTTACCTTAGTCTCGATTCCCATGGCCATGAGGTCTTCCAGAAAGCCGGTGAGACGGATGGCGCCCTTGATGGGTCTCCGCTTGGTCACATAGGTGCCACGGCCCTGGATCCGGGAGACGAGGCCTTCATCCGCGAGCGAGGCGAGCGCCTGTCGCACCGTGATCCGGCTGACACCATACTGGCCAACCAGTTCGCTCTCGGTGGGCACCTGATGCCCCTCGGTCCACTCACCGGAGTTGATCTTCTCGCGAAGAATGCTCTCCAGCTGGTAGTAGAGCGGGACCTTCCGGTTCTCGAATTCGCGAAGCGGTTCGGCGGTTCTTTTTCGCTGCCCCATCACCGTGTTTCTCGATATTCGGATAGCAGGTATTCCAGCTTCGCCGAAGGGAGCGTCAGTTTGGCGCAGATCTGGTCCTCCCCCGTCACCCACATATGAAATACGCCTCCAAACTCATAGTGGCGAGTCTTGAACTTCCCGGCAGGCACAGTGACTTCCTCCTCACCGACCAGCTTCGCCTTGTGCTTTTCGATCTTGCCCAGCAGTCCCTGCGGACCGGAGCCGAAAGTGTCCAGGTTATAAACCGTCAACTCCTGCTCTCCGCCCTTGGCGCGGTCGTAATACCAGAAGTGCCAGCCGTCGCCCGAAAGCGGGTGGGTGACCAGCGAGAAGCTCTTGGGGATGGCGGTCTCCTGCACGAGCGGATCCTCACCCGGCCGATTCACCACCGCATGCAATTTATCGCCGAAGACCGTGAAAAAGGCCGAGCCCACGAATTTGCCTTTCACCCACAACATCTGAAAGGCCTCGCGCGGCCGCATGCTCGGATCCAGGCTCTGGACGGTGTCTCGCACAATTCCGGAGCCCGCCAGTTGGACGTTGGACCGCATGGTTCGTGATCCGTCGACGTGAATAGTCAGATACCAATCTTCATATCCTCGTTCTACCGGGCTGTCCATGATGCGGTAGAGATACTTTCCGCGCACTGAGCGGACCACGTTGTCATCCTTCGCGGGCGTTCCGGTGAACACCCCTGAGAAGACGAAGAGCGTCAGGAGAAGAGCCACTTTCTTACTCATCATTATTCATTCCTCGAGGCCTACGGCATCCAATCAGCAATGAAGATATTGGTATCTCCACGCTTCTGGGCATTGCGGTTGGACGCGAAGACCAGCTTCTTCCCGTCCCGCGTGAACATGGGGAATCCATCGAACGTCTCGTTGAAGGTGACGCGCTCAAGTCCGGTTCCGTCCGCGTTCACCAGGTAGAGGTCGAAGTTTCTTCCTTTGGGATCGTCCATGTTGGACGAGAAGATGATCTGCCGGTTGTTCGGCAGCATGAAGGGCGCGAAGTTGGCGGCGCCATTGGACGTAATCTGCCGCTTGTTTTTGCCATCGGCATCCATCACGAAGAGTTCGAGCGCGCTGGGGCGGATCATACCCACTTCCAGGAGTTCCTTGTAGGCCTTCAGTTCTTCGTCGGTCTTGGGCCGGGAGGCCCGGTAGACGATCTTCTTGCCATCGAGCGAATAGAAGGCGCCGCCGTCGTAACCCAGCTCGGTGGTCAACCGTTTCACGCGCTTGCCGTTCGCATCCATACGGTAGAGGTCGAGGTCTCCGTCCCGGTAGGAAGTGAAGATAATGTACTTTCCATCCGGCGAGATCGTCCCTTCGGCATCGTAACCCGGGTTGTCGGTGAGCCGTTTCACTTTCGAGCCGTCCGGGTCGGCGCTGAAGATATCGAAGGAGGGGTAAAGGGCCCAGACATAACCCTTCGAGAAATCCGGCGGCGGAGGGCAGGTCTCACCGCCCAGATGGGTGGAAGCATAGATAATCCGGCGGCCATTCGGGAAAAAGTAACCACAGGTCGTCCGGCCCTTCCCTGAGCTGACCATCCGAATCTCGCTGCCGTCGGCCTTCATGATGTATTGCGCATCGCAACCTTTTCCGTCCCGGGTCGACTGCAGAATTAATTGTTTTCCGTCCGCGCTGAGGTAGGCCTCTGCGTTCTCACCGCCGAAGGTGAGCTGCCTGATGTTGGCCAGATGTTTCTCTCCGGGCACGGCCAGGGAGGCCGGCGCCGATTGTCCCGGTGCCGGCTTGGATTCCGCCAGGCCGGTCCCCGTCATGCTGCCGGCGTCATTCAGGATCGGCGTGAGATCCATCAGGTAGATGGCCGGCGCTCCGTCGCGGCTGGACGTAAACTCCAAAGTCTTCCCGTCCGGCGAGATCACCGCGTAGGAATCGAACTTCGGGTGATAGGTCAGCCGGGTCGTCTTGCGGGTCTCGATATTCAGCAGGTAGATCTCAAAATCGCCGGTGCCCTTATGCGCGAAGACCACGTGCTTGCCATCCGGTGACGGGTAGGGTGACCAGTTGAATTCCTGCGAATCCGTCAACGGCGTCAATCCGGTGCCATCGTCACGGATCATGTAGAGCTGGGAGATCCGGTTCTTATTCGCCTCATCCCCTTTTTTCCAGGCCCGATAGATAACGTGCTTTCCATCCGGCATGTAGAAAGCACCGCCTTCCTGCATCTCCGAAGTATGGGTGATACGGGTATTCTTCTTCCCGTTCGTCGTCATCCGGTAAAGCTCGAGATTGCCGTCGATATTCGAGGTATAAAGGATCCACTTGCCGTTGGGGGAGAAGGAAGTCTCGGCCTCGTAGGCGGTGTTAAAGGTCAGCCTTCGGATTCCGGTTCCATCGGCGTTCGCGATATAGACTTCCGACCCGGCCGGATAATTCGCGCTGTTGGCGTAATCGCCGGGCGGGAGCTGGTCGGCGTCTCGATCGGACGAAAAAACGATATGCTTCCCGTCGGGCGCGAAGAAGGTGCAGGCATCCTTTCCCTTGTTCGTGATGCGCCTCACGTTCGTGCCGTCGGTATTAAGGATATACACGTTATGATTTTCATGATCCGGCATCCGGGCGGTCACAATGAGCTGTTTGCCGTCCCTTGAGAAATAGGCCTCGGCCGCCGATGCGAAGTCTCCGACTCTCCGCACCGGCAGCTCCCGAGGATCTTTTCCGACGGCCTGATCGGATGCCGGGGAACCCCGCAAGGCCAGCAGCGCGGAACAGAGCGCCAGCAGGGCCGGCACCGCGAGGACCGTATTAAGTCGTAAACGCATTCTCATCTCTCCTTGTGCCACGCTAAGCACCTCGTGACATCGAATCCCCTCGGGAAGTGCCATTTTCATACCTGGGACCGCACGCTCGGAACGAGTCCGCACCCCGGACTTCCAGCGTGCTGTATTG
>JACQTD010000107.1 GCA_016210985.1 Acidobacteriota bacterium | reverse complement strand
TCAGTGGCCAGAGGTCAGTGGCCAGAGGTCAGTGGCCAGAGGTCAGTGGCCAGAGGTCAGCGGCCAAAGGTCGGAGGTTTGAGTTCGAAGCGCGAAGACTCTTGGTACGAGGGAAAGTGCGTCCTTGGTCACCGCGACATGAGTTGAAACGGACGAAACCGAGACGCTCAGATCCCCGGCCTGAAAGGCCGAAATGTGATAGCCCAGGGCAGAGTCCGCCAATTGGTTCTGGCGGACGGCGCCTTGGGTTGCCAACAAGTACCGGACAAGCCCTGTAAGGGCGGCATCAAGACCGCACCCGATCGATCGACAGGATCTTAGAAACCTCGCCCCGAAGTGATCCACAAGCTCCTCATCGCCACTCACAACTTGGGAAAGCTCTGTGAAATCCGGGACGCCCTTTCAGGCCTCCCGATCGAGCTGATCAGCCTCTCCGATCTCGGCATCAAGGATGAACCGGTTGAATCCGGCGAGACTTGTGCTGAGAACGCGAGATTGAAGGCTGTTTACTATCGTGACCGCGCTTCCTTCCCCACCCTGGGAGACGATTCGGGTCTCGAAGTGGAGGCGCTCGGCGGAGCACCTGGTCCCCATTCGGCGCGTTACGCGGGTCCCGATGCTACAGACCAGGACCGAATCGCCATGATGCTCGAGATGATGCATGGCATTCCCTTGCAGAATCGTCGGGCCGCCTTCGTATGCGCACTGGCGCTGGCGGTGACGCCGGTTGAAGTGTGGGAATTCAGCGGGCGGTGCGAGGGTCGACTGCTCAGCAAACCGCGCGGCTTGGGAGGATTCGGTTACGATCCGCTCTTCGTCCCGGATGGGGAAAACCGGTCGTTCGCCGAAATGTCGATCGAAGAAAAACGGGAGTTGAGCCACCGCGGCCGGGCCCTGGCGGCCCTTCGAGCCTACCTGAAACAAACCTGACCTCGGCTGCATCCCCGCGGTGACCGGTGAGGACCGGCGATAGAGACTCCCGTCCCGAATGATCGAGCTATCTATAGGAAGTGGGCCTCAGGCTAACTTCCGGTAAAGATGGCTGGAAAGATGGATCGGCTCATTTTGGAGTGCGCCGGCCGCAGCGTTGCAGCGAGGGCGCTTTCAAATGCAGATGCGACTCCCCAACGCAGCCAAAGCGGTGGCGCGCGAGGCTTTGCCCCCGCACTCCAAATGGGATCGATCGGCCAGGAAGAGTGGTGAGCTCTGAAACCAGACTCACTACCCGAAAGTGCCACGTCTTGACGCGGATTCTATCCGGCAAGTATATTTCGTCGACTCCTGCTGGGAGGTCGTTCAACGGTAGGACAGCAGACTCTGGATCTGCTTATCGGGGTTCGAATCCCTGCCTCCCAGCCAAATCCTTTCAAACACTTACTATTGATGGCTTGGGCGGGGCCTCGTTCCTGGGTCTGACCTCATGCCAATGTGACATTGCCAAGGTGGTCATCAGCGCTGACCCGTTAGCCAATGGATTTGCATTCTCGGATCTGACTTACGGTCCCGGCTGCGAACTAACCTGCCCAACTAATATTACGGTTTCTAACGATCTGAATCAGTGCGGGGCTGTGGTGAGCTATTCCGCACCGACGTCGCCAACCTGTGGCTGCGGTTCTGTGGAGTGTTCACCGGCCTCGGGATCGTTCTTTCCAGTAGGAACCACAACCGTGACCTGCACACCCGAGGTCGGATCGAGCTGCGACTTCACGGTGACCGTGAATGACACCCAGCCGCCGCCGATCGACTGTCCGATGAATATCATCTCGAGCACGGATCCCAAGGCCTGCACGGCCGTAGTCAATTACACGCCAACCGCGAGCGATAACTGTATGGGTGCCAGCGCTCCCATCTGCATGCCGCCGTCGGGTTCGACTTTTCAGATAGGAACGACGATGGTCACGTGTACGGTGATGGACGCGTCGGGCAACACGGCAGGCTGTTCATTCAACGTCACGGTCGCTGACACCCAAGCACCCTCCATTAACTGTCCAGTAAAGATTCTCACCACCGTGCCCACTCCGGACATCTACGGGATATTTCAGCAGTTCGGCCTTGAGGTTGTCGCTCCAGTTGGCTGTCAGACCCTTCAGGCCGATGTAGGTCATGTAGACCACGGGGCGCCGGGTGGCGGGCATCTTGACCCAGTATGCGGCGAATGCATCGCTGCTCTGGCCGGCCCCATGCATCAAGGACTCCTGGGGTTCGAGCCGGGCTCCGAAGGTGGTGCGGGCGGTGAAGTCCTGTCCGGAGAGACCAGCGGATAGGAGTAGAAGCAAAGCGCACGCAAGCGGCGCATGTAAATATACTCTGGAGCGTTCGCGTATCACAGAAAGGGTACCGCCCAGATTGCTGCAAAAAATACTCTCTAAGCTCCTTAATTTGCGACCTTAGACTTTTTGAAAGCGGGAGGCAAGAGGTCGTCGGGGAGGCGCGGTCTTTTTGGCTTCGGGCGACACACTCACTCCTTATCCGAACTCCGGAAGCCGATAGGTCGGCGCTTTGATACGGGTGGCGCCATGAGCTGACGTATGGCATCGAAGACCACCTTGAATTGCGTGTCGTATTTCTTCTCCATAGCGTCCATCTTGCGAGCGAGCTCTTTGTGCGTGGCAAGGATCTCGCGCAGACGGACGAAGGCGCGCACAACCTGGATGCTTGCTTGGACGGCAATCGGGCTACTGAGGACGCTGGCGAGCATTACTGCGCCGTGCTCAGTGAAGGCATACGGTAGGGTGCGACGCCCGCCTCTTCCGGCCTTTGATGTCGCAATTTGCGACCTCAAAGCTTCGGCCTCCTTCCTCGTCAATTGGAACATAAAGTCCGTTGGAAAACGACCAAGGTTACGCTTGACCTGCTCATTCAGCCGCTTAGTGTTGACGCCATAGAGCTCGGCCAAGTCGGCATCAAGCATGACCTTATGGCCGCGAATGAGCAAAATGGTCTGCTCGATCCTCTCGGCGGGGACTAGCGGGAGTTTACTGAGATGGGACGTTGAGGGCGGGTAATTGTTTTATCACGGAACGATTATGCAGCGCGTCTTGTCTTACCTACGGTTTGCCACAGACGCAAGGTCATCCAAAGCGAGGACCTTCGCGAGTTGTTGCTGAGGCAGAGTTTGTTTAGATTGGACGACAGCGGCTCGCGGCGGTCCTTTTTCACCTTGCGGCGGATAGAGCAGAACGAACTGCTGGATCTGTCGGAGTTCCTCCAACAACTGCTCCATCGAGAGTCCCGGCCAAGCCGCCTGAGCTTGCTTGTGGATGTGTTGAAGCAGTGAGATGCCCAGCATGCAATAGAAGGCATGGATGCGGATCTTGGTGTCGGTCCAGTGATACATCGGGCCCCAACCCAGCCAGTCACCCTCTTTCAGACCACGGAAGACCTGTTCGATCCGCTCCTGACCGGAGTAGCCGGCGACGACTTGCTCGGCGGTCCAGTCCAGGTGAGGGGTGAGCAGCATCGTGCGACCCAGACGATGGGTGAGCAGTTTCTGGAAACCAGCGTGATGGAAGTCGAATTGCAGCTGCCAACGTCCGTTTTCCGAATCGAGCTTCCACTGGATCAGATCTTCCAAAAAGGGCGGCGACAACCAACGCTGAACCTTATTGCGGATCGAGGATTCTTTCGAACGGCACCCGGGCTTGGCCAAGTCCCTGGATAGGCGCCGCATGGCCTGCAGGACTTTGGTGAGACTGGTCGTGATGCTGTGCAGTTGCTCGCTGGCGAACGCAGAGGAATACTTCAACACGCACAGGTACTCGGCGCCGTGAACGATCGCGCGTTGGGCAAGGGCGTGGACGCCGGGCTGATGGCTGCTGCATAACGGCATTTCTTCGACCGGGCGCTCCCGCAGTTCAGGCGGCGCCTGGTTCCACGGCAAGGCCGAAATCCAACTCACACCCGCTGCCTTCAACAACAGCGTGTTGTCCAGCGCTGCCGTCCCTTTATCAAAAACCAGCGTCACACTGGAGCGTTCAATCTGATT
>JACQTD010000087.1 GCA_016210985.1 Acidobacteriota bacterium | reverse complement strand
TCGCTACTCCTTTCCTGTGTGACTCTTTCATTCACGACTCCACGCCGGTTTATCCCGGCGCACGGGGAGACCCCTCATAGGCGCGTAGCTCATGAAGCTCCCCATTCACGCGCCATACGATCAAGCTGGTTGTGCAACTCGTCCAGCTTCGCTTCCTCAATCTGCGACGCTGAAATCAACTCCGTCTCACGGACGCGCAACTGCTCCTCATCACGCGTCCAAATGCTCACACGGCCCTTCATCTCCTGGATCTGCTGCCCCAACTCCGCGCGTCGGTTCGCGTCCGCCGTGCTAATCAGCAAACTCTCCAGGGACTTAACCTGCTCTTCCATCTGGGTACGGGCCGTCTTCAGATCGGCGAGCCGTGCACGCACGCTCTCCAGGTCACGTGAGATCGAATCGACGCGCGCCTGTTGAAGCCTGATACGTTCGAGTGTGATATGGAGGCGGTACGAAACTACATTCGCGCGCTGGAGCGCCAGCCGGAGTTGGTGGATTTCGTCGAGCAGGGCACGGAGAACGTGCCGCTCATCATCCCGCGTCGGTTCCGCGGAGCTTCCGGTCTGTCCCAAGAGACCAACGGGAGCGATGAGAGCGGCCACCACGGCCGCGACCAGCACTTTACCTACGAGGCTCTGTCTCATGGCAAAAACTCGCTTTGATTGAATGATGGGTAGTCATACGCGGGTCTGACACCTGTGTTGTCGTGTTTGCCGTTATCCGGCGCCAATTCCAGCATGCGCGCGACGCAGCGCTGGAATGTCGATCTTTTTCATTTGAAGCAATGCCCTCATCACCCTTCGCGACTTTTCCGGGTCAGGGTCATTCATGAGTTCCCCCACCGAGATGAACATTCGAACAGTGCTATTCAGGGGGTTGAGCGGTATTTTGCCGGGCTGGCCGGGTGGTTTCCAGTCCGCTTCCCGAGGGGAAGCGCCGGGGTATGCTGACCGGAAGTTTTCCCGCGATCGGGACGTCCCCGCGAAGCGCCTTGGCCACAGCCACCTCAGCCATCCCCGCGCCTGGCGGGTCCCCGTAGGCGCAGAGGTATCCCGGGATGTCGGGAAAGGCTTGAATGAGATCAGGGTCTCCGAAGGAAATCACCATCACCTTCGCCGCGCTCCGGATGCTCTCGCCAATCAGTTCCCGAAGCGGCCCGGAGAATTCGCCAGACCCCGGTCTCGACGATGCCCATGGGTAGACCGAAACTATGACTACGTCGAAATCGGCGGGTCGCAAATCCACCCGATCGCCATCGGACCCCGTCATCGACCAATCCAATACCCGCGATTCCACCCGATCGATGCTCTTCCGAAGCCCGGCGGTAAGCGCATCGCCCGGCTTCGCGCTCGCTTCCGCCGCTGTCCCCCGGTCCGTAACGGTCACGTGGAGCGCTCGCTTGTACCTTTCCCGCGTGATGGGGATCACCATCCGTTCGTCCCTCAGCAGGGTCAGGGAAGCCGCCGTGGTCTCGATGGCCGCGCGTACATGCAGCTGCGACCTGACAATCTCATCGATGTCGTACACCTCGACAAACCGGTCGGAAGGCAAGCCCAGCCGCAGCTTGGCCGCGAGGATGCGTTCGAAAGATCGGTCGATCCTGCTGGCCGGAATCCCGCCGCGTTCAACCGCGCGTCGAACCGCGCCGATCGCGGCAGCGGGATCAACCGGCGCGAGCAGAAGGTCGGCGCCGGCCTGGACCGCCAGGACCGCGGCCTCCTCCGGGTCGGCCTGCGCCATCATGGCGGGATGGCTGAGAACATCGGTGACCACGAGACCACCAAACCCGAGCCGCTCGCGTAGCATTCCAACGAGCACCTTTCCCGGGAAGGTTGCCGGCCGGGTTACGTCGCCCGGGGCCACGGCATCCTCCTGTCCTGAGGCCGCAGTTTGGCCGGCCCGGATGGCCGGCGCTGGTGCCGGATCGAACCTCGGCAACCGGAGGTGTCCCGCCATGACAGCGCCAACTCCGGCCGCGACCGCGGCACGGAACGGCACCAGCTCCACCCGCTCGAGACTGTCCCGATCCGCTTCGAGCAACGGGAACTCAACGGGCGATCCCTCGCGCGCGTTGCCGGCGCCCGGAAAGTACTTGACCGTGGCGATGACGCCCGCGCGCTGAGCGCCCTCAATGAATGCGCTCACGAACCTGGCGACCTGGCTGGGCTCGTCGCCATAGGATCGGAGCTGCGATCCCGGGCAGTCGGGACTGCTGCTCACGTCTGCCACCGGCGCAAACATCATGTTGATTCCTATCGCCCGGGCTTCTTTCGCGATGGCCTCGGCCTCGATCCTCGCTCGGCCCGGATCCCCGGTTGCGCCCACCGCGAGGTTCCAAGGAAACAGGGTCCCGCCATCCAAAAGCCTTCCGACGCCGTTCTCCAGATCCGCGCCGACCAGCAATGGAATCTTCGCCAGTTCCTGCAGCCGGTTGAGCAGAATGGCGGCCTCGTAAACGTTACCAGAGGTGATGACGAGTCCGCCGACCCTCACATTCAGCACCAGCTCGCGGAGGCGCCCGAACTCGGGTCCTTGCAGGTTCATAAACCGGGCCGGGACCGGCGCCATGATCATCTGCCCGATCTTCTCTTCGAGCGAGGCTTTGACCGTCTGTTCCGCGACCCAGCGCTGCTCGCGTCCGGTCAGGGGCCGCTGCGCGTAGGGGGTTCGTCTCCGGCCCGTTTCAGCCGGCCGCTGCCCGATTCCGAAAATGACCTGGAGGGGCGAGATCCAAATGGCGATGGTCAGAAGCAGCACTCCGGAAGATCGTCCCGGTCGCGCAGATGGTGGCAACGGTTTGAACATGGGTGCCGGCGGCAGCGAGCTTAGACCTCATTCAGCAGCAGGTCTTCAAAGGTGTCCCGACGGCGGATCAACTCCGGATGGTGGTTCATCGTCACCATCACGGCGGCCGGGAGGGGACGGCCGTTGTAAGCCGTCATCTGCGACATGGTGTACGCGCCCGCGTTCAGCAGGGCCAGCACGTCTCCAGGCTTCATCGCCTCCGGGAGCAGCCGGTAATCCGGGAGCCTTCCCTTCCCTTCGATGTCGAAGTAAACATCTCCGCTGTCGCAGAGCGGACCCGCGACCTTGTATCGGGCGGTATGCGGCTCGCCTGTGCGTTCGGCAGCCACCATGTGATAGTACCACTTGTAATTGGTCATCGAGAGCAGCAGTTCGTAGCCGGCATCGACCATCAGCCAGGTCTCTCCGGTTTCGGGCCGGTGCTTGATATTACGAATCCGGGTCAGGAGCACGCCGGCGTCGGCGATGACGCTCCGGCCGGGTTCAAGCACCAGTTCCACCTTCTCCCTGAGCGTGGAGTTCACCTGGTCGCTGGCCAGCCGGTCGATCCCGGAGACGGCCTGCCGCAGGGTCTCCCCGGTGTCCAGCTCCGCCTCGAGCATCTCCCGCTCCTTTTTCGGAAGCGAAAGCGCGGATCCATCGTAGAGATAACGAACCGGAACTCCGCCGCCCAGGTTGATGTGACCGAAGATAAATCCGGTCTCTTCGTAAACCGAAACCAGATGTCGCCACATCGCGCTGAAGGCATCGATGTAGGGTCCCGGGTCGGGCGTCTGGGAGCCGACGTGGATATGAACTCCGGCCAGCCGCAATGCGGACGGTTCGTCGAGCGCAAACCGGATCGCCTCGGGAAGGTGCTCCGGCGACATTCCGAATTTCGAGGTGAGCAGAGCGGTCTGAAGCCCGATATGGGAACGGGTACCGATCTCAGGGACCATGCGCAGCGTGACATTGGCCCGGCGCCCCAAACGGCGGGACACCCGGGCGATCTGCTCCAGTTCGTAGAGTGAATCGACGTTGATCGCATAAATGCCGCGCCCGGCTGCGAGTCCGATCTCCTCATCGGTCTTGCTGACGCCGTTGAAGACGATCTGCTCGGGAAGGAATCCGCAGTGGAGGGCTTTGTAAAGCTCACCGCCGCTGTTCACCTCAATGTCAGCTCCCGCGGTACGGACGGCCCTCAAAACCGCGCTCAGCGAATTGGCCTTAGCGGCATAACAAAGCTTGGTTCGCTTGAACGCGCTCCGGGCGGCCTCCGTGAGGCGGTGAACATTCCCGCGAATCCGCCGTTCCGAGAAGACGAACAGCGGCGTTCCCTCACGTTCCGCCAGCGACCCGGCGTCTACCCCGCCCAGGAGCAGCCGGCCGTGGCGGATCTCACGCCAGCCCTCGATCTCCCAGTCATGCTTCATAAGTGGCTGCCCTCATGGTCGAACATTTCATCCATGGCGGGCGGAATTCTAGTCGAGTGCAGCGCCGAGTACGAGGACGATCACGAGGGTGATCCCGGATCAGGCCCGATCGTCCGACGGGAGATTCCGTGCGTAAATCACCGCGCCCACGGCAGGTGGGTAACGTGGCGACGTCACCGTCGCATTCGGCGCGACCGCGCTGACGGCGTCGAGGATCGGATCGAGAATGACACCGCCGGCATGAAACACGCTGCCGATGTAGCAGACGTTGAACGTTTCGTTTTCCATCCCGAGGCGTTCGATCACGGCCGTCACCGCCCTTGCAAGGTCCCGGCCCGCGCCCTGCAGGATGGCTCGTGCCACCCCATCGCCTTCGCGGGCGGCCTCCTCCACCACCTGGCTGAGCGTGACGATGGATCCATCCCGCCGGTCGCGATCATAAATCACGCGGGGAAGCTCCTCGGGTGTCTCGATTCCGAACCATCCACAGATCTTGCGGGTCAGGCCCGTCGGGGGCTCCCGCCCGTCGTAAGACGCTACAACCGCCATCAGCGCCTTTCGAGCGATGTCATGGCCGCTCCCT
This sequence comes from Acidobacteriota bacterium, assembly GCA_016210985.1. Classification (GTDB taxonomy): domain Bacteria; phylum Acidobacteriota; class Blastocatellia; order HR10; family JACQTD01; genus JACQTD01. The sequence goes on along the minus strand of JACQTD010000087.1, from coordinate 2,931 downwards.
TCATCGCCGAAGGTCGGGCCCCATCCGCCCGAGCGCGCCCGTTCACCAGCCCGGTTCATGCCGTAGGCGAGGGAACCGGTGCCCGAGATGACGACCACGCAGGGCTTTCGCTCCGAGGCGCCGGCGAGCGCGACTTCGGCGTCCGTCGTCAGGAACAGCCGTTCCTCCCAGGGTCGAGGGGGGCTGAACGGCGGCTCGTCTTTCCGGAATGCCCTCGTCAGGGAATCTCGCATCCAGGGGCGGTGTCCGGGGTATTGCACACCCGCCAGGCCGATGCCGATACGTTCAATCCGCGCGAGGGAGGCTCGCGCGTCGCGCAACGCGCGAGCGACCGCGTCCATGACCGAATGGGTGGCTCGCTCCAGACCGACGCGCAAGAAATTGCCAGGCCCGCCAAAGCCCTCTCCCAACAGATTCAGTTGCTCATCCGTCATTACGGCATGGGTCTGAGTGCCACCCCCATCGACGCCGATGAAATAGGACGAGGTCTTCCCGTGATCTGGTGCCATCGAATACACCCATCCTACCACAGACCTCGTCCGCCACGGCTCCGCTGAATCGGCGAACTTCTTGCGGGAGCGGCTACTCAAGGATCTTCCTGACCCTAGTCCTAGCCAAAGCGGGGTCGCGCTTCGCTTGCCCCCGCACTCCATATGGGATCGCGCTCTCTTCGGACCTCTCCGCCGAACCCTGTTTGACCCCTTCCAACGAGGCCACCTATAATGCTGACCTAGCCCATGAAGATCGAGATCATCCGTGGCCTTGCCGCCGTCGTCCTCTCCGCCGCCGTGATTTCCGGCCCGGCGATTCCCCAGGAGCGCAAACCGCCGGTCAAGACGCCCGACCCGGACGACGTCACACTCGGCACCCTTGCGGTCAACCTTCCGGTTCTCGTCCTCGACAAGCACGGTCAGTCGGTCTCCGGACTTCAGCCCGACAATTTTGAAGTGAAGGAAGAGGGCGTGCCGCAGACGGTCCGCAGCGTTTCAACTGAAAGCGACCTGCCGCTGGCGCTGGGAGTGCTGATGGACTGCAGCAACAGCGTGCGGCCGAAACTAAAGTTCGAACAGGAAGCGGCGATGAACTTCCTCGACACGGTGGTGCGCAGGCGAAAGGACCAGGCGCTGTTTGTGGCCTTCAACACCACCGTGGAACTACTCCAGGATTTCACCGACGATCTGGAGGCGCTGCGGAAGGCGATTTACTCGACCCGGGCCAGCGGATCGACGTCGCTCTACGACGCGATCTATCGGGTTTGTGAAGAGAAGATGCACACGGGCGCCGCGCGACGGGCCTTGATCGCGATCTCCGACGGCGAAGACAACGCCAGCGAGCACACGCTGGACCAAGCCATCGACTACGCACAGCGCACCGAGACGGTGGTTTACTGTCTGGGCACGGCCAATGCCGGCGGGTTCGGCGTTTCCGGCGGCGTATGGGACGCCCCGGGAAACAAGGAACTCAAGAAACTGGCCGACGAGACCGGCGGCAAGGCTTACTTCCCCTCACGATTGATTGAACTGGAACGAAGCTTCGCGGAGATCGGCCGGGAACTCCGCAGTCTTTACGTCGTCTTCTATATATCGACAAACCAGGCGCGTGATGGAAAATTCAGGGAGATAGACGTAAAGGTGCGCCATGCTTCGGGAACGCGAACGCGTGCGAAGCGGGGGTACGCCGCGCCGAGGTCCTGATCCGCCCAGACGCCTGAGATCCCGATCTGATCGCACAAGGGGTGCAACTTCCCCCCGACGGAGTTCATCCCAACTTCTCTATGCGCCGACTCACCAACCTGATGGCCCTGCTGGCGATCGCGATGCTCCAGACGGTCCCGGCCTTCTCGATTGTGGGGCGGATCTCCCGCCGGTCCTACGGCGTCGGAACCCAGGAAAAGCGCAAACCCGCGACCGAAGAGCAGGAGCAGCCCATCGAATTGAGCGGGCGCCTGGTGACGCTGTATTTCAACGTCAACGATCAACGCGGCGCCTATATCACCGACTTGAAACGCGAAGAGCTTCAGGTCCTGGAGGACAAGAAGCCGCAGGAACTCTTCTCCTTCTTCCGGCAGACGGATCTGCCGTTGACCATCGCGGTACTGATCGACGTCAGCGGGAGCGAGCAGATGACGCTCCCCTTTTTGAAGAGTGCCGCGGCCGAGTTCTTCCAATCGTTCATTCGACCCGACAAAGACGCCGTCTCGATATCACAATTCAGGGACGAGACGATCCTGCTCCAGGATTTCACCTCGACGCTCGAACGGCTGGAGCGAGGGCTGGAACGAGTCCGATACACCCGTCCCATCGGGCGCGACAGCTCCAGCCGCTTCGGAGGAACCTCGATGTACGATGCCGTTTTCGTGACCTGCGAAGAATCCCTGGGGCGTCAGGCCGGCCGGCGCACGATCATCCTGCTGACCGACGGAGAGGACACGACCAGCTCGTACAAGAGTCACGAGGCGATCAACCAGGCGCTGCGATCGGAAGTGACGATTTACGCCATCGGCATCGGCGACCGCGCGTTTGGCGGCGTGAACGAGGGAGCGCTAAAGCGGCTGACCGGCGAAACCGGGGGCCGCGCCTACTTTCCCAGGAAAGACGGCGATCTCGCGCGCGCCTTCAAACAGATCGAGAACGAATTGCGGACCCAGTACTACCTCGCTTACTACCCGTCCAATGCCGCGCGGGACGGCACCTACCGGTCGATTCAAGTCCTGATTCCTGGAAGGGAGAAAATCAGAATCAACCATCGCCGCGGCTACTACGCACCCGAGGCGAAATCCTAGGGATCCTCCGGGCCTGAACCGTCGGATTCAGATTCCGCGAACCTACTCCCCATGAAAACCTGGTCAGCTCGACTGCGGGCGGTGGCGGTATACCTGACCTGGGGCCTCGGTCTTTTCATCCTGTCCATCCCGGCCTTCTCGCTCTATCT
>JACQTD010000089.1 GCA_016210985.1 Acidobacteriota bacterium | reverse complement strand
GCCGGATGACCTGTGCGCGTTTTCTGCGGCTGGTGGATCGCTGGATCCCGAGTGCCCGGATTCTGCATCCCTATCCCAACGTGCGTTTTGACGCTATCCATTCAAGGTAGGAGCCGTATGCAGGAATGCTGCACGTACGGATGTGCAAAACAGGAGGAGGTGAAGTATGGCCAGGACAATGCAAACAAAATTGGGACGCAGGAAGTTTCTCGAGGCTACGGTCCGTTCGGCGACCACGTTGGCCGCGCTGGGGTCGGTTGGTTACGCGGCTCAGGGCAAAGGAGACTCGGACTCGTCTAGGAACAGACCGGACACTCGTCATGAAGAGGTGTCACCGGCGGAGGATCTCATGCGCGAGCATGGCGTGCTCAATCGCGTACTGCTGGTTTACGATGAGATCCGCGGGCGGCTAACCGCGGGGAAGGCGTTCCCTCCCGAAGCCTTGTCGGGCGCGGCGGGGGTCATCCGGGAGTTCATCGAGGATTATCACGAGAAATTGGAGGAGGATTATCTCTTCCCCCGATTCGAGAAAGCCGGAAAGCTTCTCGACCTCGTCAAGGTCCTCCGCGAGCAGCACCAGTCTGGCCGCCGATTGACCGAGATGATTAAGGGTCGGGCGACGCCGGCCGCGATGAAGCGTGCGGCCGATCGCAAGCGGTTGAATGAGCACCTCCGGCTTTTCGTTCGCATGTATCGTCCCCACGAATCGAGAGAGGATACGGTTCTGTTTCCTGCGTTCCGCGCGCTCGTCTCCACTCAGGAGTACGGCGCCCTTGGGGAGGCGTTCGAGGAGAAGGAACACGCGCTTTTCGGCGAGGACGGCTTTGAGCGCATCGTAGGCAAAGTGGCCAGGCTGGAAGGCCTTCTCGGCATCGCCGATCTTGGACGCTTCACAGCGAAGGTCTGAGGGAGCATTTCCATGGGTTGGGCTCACTGGCTATCACCGGCCGGCGATCAGCGCGCCCCGATCCTCATCCGATTCTTCTTCATAAGGGGTTCTGGAGCATGGCACATGAGGCGCGGACGGATTTTGCCATGCTCCTCTGCTCCATCTTCCTTCTGATCACCGGAGCAGGCGCCTGGTCGCTCGATCGGAGCTGCCGACAGGTCTGGCGGCTTTGTATGTCGTTAGTGATCGGGAACGGTCGCGGTGGCGCTCGATGGCGAGTTGAATCAAACGGTCAATGAGCCGCGGATAGGAGATGCCGCTGGCCTCCCAGAGTTTGGGATACATGCTGATCGAAGTGAATCCCGGCATGGTATTGATCTCGTTTACGATGATGCGATGGCTCTTCGCTTCCAGGAAGAAATCCACGCGGGCCAGGCCCGACCCGTCGATAGATTGAAACGCCCGGATGGCCAACTTCTGCAGCTCGTTGATGATCTTCTTCGGGAGATGGGCAGGGATGACCAGACTGGCGTCATGCTTCACATACTTGTCATCGTAGCTGTAGAACTCGTCGCCCGGGATGATTTCGCCCGGCAGGCTCGCCACGGGTTCGTCGTTGCCGAGGACACTCACTTCGAGTTCCCGGCCGACGATGGTCTCCTCAACCAGGATTTTGCGATCGTAGCCGGCGGCGAGATGAATCGCCTGGATCAGCTGCGCCCGGTTCGCGGCCTTTGAGATGCCCACCGAAGAGCCGAGATTCGCCGGTTTGACAAAAACCGGGAAGCCAAGTTCGTTGTTGATTCGGGAAAGGATTCGCGCGGGCGCTTCGGCCCAGCGGTCTCGGAGAAAGCTGACCACGTGCACATTCGGAAGGCCGGCTTCGTGGAAAAGGTGCTTCATGATCACCTTATCCATGCCGCAGGCCGAGGCGAGCACACCGCAGCCGACGTAGGGAACATCGGCCATGTCGAGCAGGCCCTGTATCGTTCCGTCCTCGCCGTAGGGGCCGTGCAGCACCGGAAAGACCACGTCGATCCGCTCCAACCATCGGACATGGGATTCAGGTCCGAACCGCGCCATTTCCCTTCGGGTGGGATCCGCGAGCATGGCCACCGGTTCGTTCGGTCCGGTCATGATCTCGGCCGGCAGGAGCCGGGTCGAATCATGGGAGAAGAGCCAACGCCCCTGTTTGGTGATTCCGATGGGAACCACCTGGTAGCGTCGTTTGTCGATGGCGCGGATGATGGAGGCGGCGGATTCGAGGGAGACCTCGTGTTCGCCGGAACGGCCGCCGAAGATAATCGCCACTCTGAGTTTGTTCCTGGACATGCCCCTCACATGATCCGCTTGCCGAACGCAGAGAGAATCAGCTCGACCGCCAGTTCCGCAGTGGAATTTCGTGTATCGAGTACCGGGTTGACCTCAACCACCTCAAATGCGAGTAACCGCCCGGAGTCGGCAATCATCTCCATGGCCAGATGGCCCTCCCGATAAGTCGCTCCTCCGGGAACGGGCGTTCCCACTCCAGGTGCCAGGGCCGGATCGAAGAAATCCATGTCGAGGCTGGCGATGAATCCGGCCGTATTCCGACCGGCGATCTCCAGGGCCTCCGCCATCACATCCCGCATGCCTCGTTCGTCGATCTCTCTGATCGTGAATACGCGCAGCCCGCTCTGCCTGATATTCTCCCGCTCCAGCGGGTCGATGCTCCGCGCACCGATCAGCACACAGGCGTCCGGCTCCACCTTGGGGGCGAAGCCCCTCGACTGGACCAGCTCGGGAGCGCCCAGTCCCAGAGAGACCGCATAAGGCATGCCGTGGATATTTCCAGAAGGGGTCGTCTCCGGCGTGTTCATGTCGCCGTGCGCGTCGAACCAGATAACGCCGACGCGCTCCCCGCGCCGGCGGTGATGCGAGGCGACGCCGGCAATATCGCCGATGCTGATCGCCTGATCGCCTCCCAGGGCCAGCGGGATCGCCCCGCCGGCAAGGATCGCTTCGACACGGTCGGCAAGTTCGTTCGTGGCGGCGAGGATTTCGGGTAGATACTTCTTATTCTTGTCGGTGATGCGCAGCACTTCCGGATTGGGTACAACGACATCACCCACGTCGAGGACTTCGTACCCGAGTTCGGCCAGCCTGATGTTCAACCCCGCGGTGCGCATCGCCGAAGGTCCCATGTCGACCCCGCGGCGATCCGCACCGAGGTCCATCGGGATCCCGATGATGTGGACCGTCCTGGTGCCGTCTCGATGCTCCATGCTAACGGGTTTGCTCGCGGATGCTCATGCGGCGAAAGGGGGGTACGCTGCTCGGGAGATATAGGGTCCAGGCGTCCGGTTTGATTCCTGCGCGGGATCGGGAATCAGGGTTTGAGCCTGTAGAGCATGCGGGGAAAGGGGATCGTCTCGCGGATGTGCTCCAACGCGCAGATCCAGGCCACGCATCGCTCAATACCCATGCCGAATCCACCATGAGGCACCGACCCGTAGCGCCGCAAGTCAAGGTACCAGTCGAAGGCCTCCTCGGGAAGGCTGTGCTCGGCAATCCGCTTGCGGAGCAAGTCGAGTGAGGCGATTCGCTCGCCGCCTCCGATAACTTCGCCATACCCTTCCGGCGCCAGCACGTCCGCACCGAGCGCCAGTTCGGGCCTGGCTTCGTCCGGCGCCATGTAAAACGCCTTCACTTTGGCGGGAAACCGGTGGACGATCACGGGCTTCTCGTATTTCTCCGACAGGTAGGTCTCGTCGGGTGCGCCGAAATCCCCGCCCCACTCGAACGGCATGCCCGCCTCGTGGAGCGTCCGCACGGCTTCGTCGTACTGCAGTCGCGGGAAGGGTGGAGCAACCTTCTCCAACCGGGATGTATCCCGCTCCAGCACTTTCAATTCTTCGCGCCGCCGGTCGAGTACGCGAGCCACGATGGAGGTGAGAAAGTCCTCCGCGAGCTTCATGATGTCGTCGAGGGTGGCGTAGGCTACCTCCGGCTCCACCATCCAGAACTCGGTGAGGTGCCGGCGCGTCTTGGACTTCTCCGCGCGGAAGGTGGGTCCAAAGCAGTAAGTCTTGCCGAAGGCCGCGGCCGTGGCTTCATTATAAAGCTGCCCCGATTGGGTGAGATAAGCTTTGGTATCTTCGAAATAATTGACTTCGAAGAGGGTGGTCGTTCCCTCACAGGCGGCAGGTGTGAAGATCGGGGTGTCACAGAGCACGAAGCCGCGGTCATCGAAGTAATCGCGGACGGCTCGGATCACTTCATGACGTACACGTAGAATGGCATGCTGACGACGCGACCGAAGCCACAGGTGGCGGTGGTCCATGAGAAACTCCGTCCCGTGCTCTTTCTTCGTGATCGGGTAGGGTTCCGCCGTCTGAACCACTTCCACTCCTGAAATGTCGATCTCGAATCCGCCCGGCGCACGAGGCTCCTTTCGGATCTTGCCCGAGACCATGATGGAGGATTCCTGCGGGAGGGATTCCAGGGCTGACCAGACTTCAGGGGCGGCTTCGGCCCTTACGACCACTCCCTGAATAATACCGGAACCGTCCCGGATTTGCGGAAACAAGATCTTGCCGCTGGATCGGAGGTTATAGAGCCAGCCTTTTAGCGTGACTTCTTCGCTCTCGTGCCGCGCGACTTCGCTGATATAAACCCGGTTCATTTTCGGATGCTCGACCTTCGGGGGCGGTGAGTGATCGGGAATCCTACTACACCGACGGGGGATTCGGAAATCGTGTAACCCTTACGAATTACCCGCGAACGACAATTTGACACAAAAAGGCCTTGAAATCCTTTTCGAAGATGTTATCATCTCCTTGCTTTACTCCGAATTGACAGCGGGAGAAATTGACGTGTCTGATGGGCAAGGTGCTGTTTGCGAGGTAATGGGTAGCGGTTACGACTTGCGTTTGCCGATCGGGGTAGCGTTCGGGCCCGCGAATTAATAGATGGGGGAATAATGGCTCAACGAATCCAAGAGATGTTAGTCACATCAACTAAGATCGCCGGACTGCTGGATGGCGGTCAATACCGGAACGCCGAAGGCGCGCTCGCCAGATCTCGTATTCAGGACGATTTGGTCGCCCTCATTCTTCAGGCTGACATAGAGATTTACTTTGCGCGGCTCGAGGAGGGGGCCGGGCTCCTGGCCGAGGTTTCTGAGAAGTTGAACGCATTGCCGCTCGAAGCCGCCGCGCGATATGCACTGGCGAAGGGGACGCTTCACTATTGGCGCTACGAATATGAGGCCGCAGAGGTCGAGTTCGATGGCGCGCAGCAGCTTTGTAGGCTCTTGGGGAATCGCTTCCAGTCGGCCCGGTGCTTATGGGAATTGGGCCGTATCAAACGTCGACGGGGAGAATACCAGGCAGCGGAAGGATTCACATCTCGTGCCCGCGACCTGATCAAGGACGACGCGGCTGAGCACATCGAACGATTCGAGTTCCTCTCGGGTCTGCTTGATCTTAATTCTGCGATTTGCCATCACCAACTCGGCGATCTCGACCGGGCCTGCGAACTCTACGTGACCTCGACTGAGCTCCTACGTCGAAGCGAAGAGGGAAGATATTATGGCTGCGCACTGAACAGCTACGGTTCACTCCTGGTTAGACTCGGCCGTTACGAAGAAGCATTCGAGGCCTTGCAGACTTCGAATCGTGTGTGCACTGAAATGGCGATCCTCGAAGATATCTCACACGCGAAGAGTAACTTGGCCTGGGCGATGCTGAGGCAGGGACAATTCGCAGAATCGGAAGAGATGTTGAAGGAAGCCATCGAACTTGGCCAGCGTGTCGGGGACATCCCCGGGACGGCGATTCGACTGGAACTCCTTGGCGAGCTCTACCTGGCAAAAGGCGATTTCGTCGGAGCAAAGCGTCATATCGACAGTGCCATAGAGCAGGCCGATCTGGGAGACCATGACTACCAGAAGGGCTACTCCAGGATCACAGCAGGTCGAATCCTCCTGGCACAGAGAGATACCCGCAACGCGGAGAAGATGCTGACGAGGGCGCTGGAGATTGGAGAGAAGATACAGAGCATACCTTTGATTGCTCGCTCCTGTCTCTACCTGTCGGAGGTGTATCTCTCGATCTCGACTGTCCGTGGTCAGGAGTTTCTGGGCCGGGCATCGGAGCTTCTTGCCGACTACCGCGATGTCGTCATGGAAAACGACCTGAAGAGAATCAGCGGACGTTATCGCGGCGAGCGTATAGTGGTGACGAGCGAGAACAAGTTAACCATCAACGGCCACCTGCTTCCCACATGGAACGCTGCCAAAGAGGCTGTTGAGAGGTTTCTTCTGAAGAACGCCCTCGCTCAGGCCGGGGATAATCAGGCGAAGGCCGGGGAGATTCTCGGCATCAGCAAGGTCCACGTTCATGATAAACGAAAGCAATATGGACTTTGAATCGATCGCCTGCGTGATCCCTCAGTGATGAGGATTCCGTACCTGTGATGAGCCTCCCCGCCTTCCGAGGGTTAAGGGGCTACGGGATGCGCACCACGGGATTTTTCAGGTAGGGAGCCCCACGGCTCCTGGTGGCGGGTTGTGAAGCCCGCCGATGAACTCAGCGGCAGCGTTCGCGGTTTGACGCTGTTGCTTTTTGCACGTTTGGAGAGGAATCGTGTGTTTACATTCGAGGTTCGGATTCGCTTCTGCTGGTCACATGGGGATCGGAAAACCGAACCGGTAACCCAATAACTCAATCTAAGTGGAGGAAACAATGAGGAAACTACAGTCAGTAATGATCGCGATGGTGTTGAGCATGAGCCTTTCGACGGTGGCGTTCGGTCAGACGGAGGCAGACAACGAG
>JACQTD010000085.1 GCA_016210985.1 Acidobacteriota bacterium | reverse complement strand
GCTTCGGATTTCCAGCACTGGGATTCCATTTCCGCGCCGGCGCCAAATTCGCCTGGGGAGGGCGAGGACGTTGACAGGTTGAAATCGACGGGACTAGATTCCAGCCCTCCGTAGGTAACGGCGTTACTCCTGAGGCCGATGGTTTGAGATTCCTGGGCACAATCCGTCTTCTTGGACTGATCCTGGTGCTTTCGACGCCCGGTGCCGCCCAAACCGGGACCGGCCGGATCGTCGGGCTCGTCACCGATCCGGTTGGAGCGGTGATCCCGGGCGCGATCGTCACTGCGACGAATGAAGGAACCGGGGCGATTTACAAAATGTCGACGACAGGGGCCGGCAGCTTCGCCATCGAGTCGATCCCCGCGGGCACCTACCGGATGACGGCGGAGGCCGAGGGATTTCGCCTCCATGTCGTGCCGGCGATCAGGTTGGCCGTCGGCTCGACGAAAGTAGTGGACGTGAGCATGGAAGTGGGGTCGGCGGTCGTCATGAGCACAGCGGTCCTCACCGAGGGGACCGAGACTCGCAGCGCCATGATTCACGACGTGATCGAGCGCCGGGCGTTGATGGACCTTCCCCTGAACGGGCGCAATCCGCTGGCGCTCATCACGCTGCAGCCCGGGCTGATTCAACGCACGAACAACGGCGCCGGAACCGGCACGCATGTGAATGGATCACGCGACGGCGCCTTCAACGTCACGATCGACGGCATTGACGGGAACGAACCCTCGGTGCCCAATCCACAGTTGAATGTCTACCGGCTCAATCCCGATAATGTTCAGGAGTTTCAGGTCGTGACGCACAACGCTACGGCTGATTACGGAAGAAACAGCGGCGCCCAGATTTCGATCGCTACCCGTTCGGGCACGAATGAGATCCATGGAACCGTTTACGAGTTTTTCCGCAACACTTCACTCAACGCAAATGAGTTCTTCAATAATGCCCTGAAAGTGAATCGGCCGGAGCTGAAACTGAACCAGTTCGGCGCTGAGGGCGGCGGGCCGATCCTCAGGAATAAGACCTTCTTCTTTGGCAGCTGGCAGGGACAGCGGATTATTCTGAGCCAGCCGATCGCAAGTTCGTTCGGGATCCCAACCGTCTACACCCCATCGGCCCGGGCCGGCCTGTTTCGCTATTTCGTGGCCGATCCGAATGTCCCATTTTTCCTCGACGGGCAACGGATCCTGAGAAACACCCCCTTGCTCGTGGATCCATCGACCGGCCGGCTGCGCCCCCAGGTACCGATATGTGGCGGCGCGGTGACGACCAATTGCGTAGCCTCCTACAACATCTTTGCCAACGATCCGGCGCGGCTGGGCGCGGATACCCTTATCAGGTCGTTTCTGGACAGGTACCAGCGGCCGAATACGTTTGCCGTCGGCGACGGATTGAATGTGGGCGGGTTCGCCTGGAATCCTCCGTCGCGGACGGTGGGTCCCCACTATCTCATCCGCGTGGATCACTTCCCGGACCAGCGGAACAGCATTTTCGTGCGCTTCCTTCAGAGTGATCAGGACACGCGGGAGGGGGACTTCACCAACTCGAGACCCAAAGTATTTCCAGACTTTCCTCCGCTCGGTGAGGTCTTCAGGACCTCGAAAAACCTCGCCATCGGCTATCGCCATGCGTTCTCGCCATCGGTTGTCAATGACTTGACGATCGGGTTCGCGCGATTCAGTTTCCTGTTCACCTTCGGCGAATCGAACCCCGCTTTCCCGGACATCGAGCCCTATTTCTTCTCGAATATTGATAGCCCGGTCCTGAACATTCCACGCACGGCCAGGACACTGAATACCTTCCAGTTCGTCGACAATCTCAGCCTGATCAGCGGATCGCACCATTTCAAGACCGGATTAAACGTTCGCTTCCTCCAGCACAATGACACCCGGGGCCTGGCGGGAGGATTCAGCCTCTCGCCGACGATTTACTTCGACGCCTCGATCCGGCCGCCGGGAGCGGGGTTCAACACGCCGCCGATTGCAACCGGGAGTCGCGCGGGCATCAATGCGGCCGACAACACCACACTGCTGAACGCCATCAACGAGCTGCTGGGGATACCGGCCCGGATCACACAAGGTTATGTTGGAGATCTCGAGCGGGATGCGTTTCAGTCGGTGGGAGGATTGTTCGCGCTCGGCTACCGTTACCGGCAAATCAATTCCTATGCGCAGGATGAATGGCGGATCAGGCCGAACCTGACCGTCCAATATGGGGTTCGTTGGGAGTTGAACCTGGCTCCGGGAGAAGCCGCGGGCCGCGTCTATGTTCCTGACGGTCCGATCGAGGGTTCGCGCGGTCCGGTCTCGTTCGTGCAGGCCGGCCGATGGTACCAGCATTCGAGCTGGAAGGCCTTTGCGCCACGGGTGGCGTTTGCATGGCAGCCTTTCCGGGATGGGAAGACCGTCATTCGGGCGGGATATGGGATGGCCTTCGATACCCTATCGACCTTTCGGATCACCGCCGTAGCCGGCAAGATCCCGGGACTCGTCATTCAATGCCGAAACAACATTGGAACCACGACACCCGCGGGATGTCCCGCCGTTCCTGATCTCCGCGTGGGTCAGGGGCTCGACTATGACCTTCCCGCGCCAACCGCACGTCCATCCGGGTACCTGCAGTTACCGGCGCAGCCTCAGGGCGTCGCCCCTAGCGGCGGCGCGTTCGATCCCAACCTCAAGCTTCCGACTGTTCATGAATGGAACCTGACGGTTCAACGGGAATTACCAAATGGCATGATGGCCCAGGTCAGTTATGTGGGTAAGCGGGGAACCCGGCTCTTCCGCGGGTACAACCTCAACCAGATCGATGCGAGCGGGATATTGCCGGATTTCCTGAGGGCACAACAGAATCTGAGGATGGGATGCAATCCCGACGGCGCGGGCTGTCCCGCGGGCGTTGTGGGGACGCCACCCGCCCTGCTGCTGGCCCTGGCGGGAAGCGGTTTTCTGAATTCGAACACGAGCCGGACCGATTTCCTCCGAAACGCCCTGGGGAACCTGGCCAACCGGATCGATCAGACGAACATTACAGCCAGAGGATTTCCCGCGGGTTTCTTCCGTCCCAATCCGCAGTTCAGCGACATCCTCTATATCGATTCCGGCGGGGATTCCTACTACCACGGGTTGCAAGCTGAATTGAGGCGCCATTTTGCGACCGGGCTGCAGTTTGGGATCGCTTACACACTGGGAAAGTCGATCGATAACCAGTCCGTGGATCCCGTCGGCTCTTCGTCCGGCGGCGGGCTCAGCGTGACGAATTCACGCACGCCAACCGACATTCGCAACTGGAGACTCGACAGGAGTCTCTCCGATTTCGACAACCGGCATGTCTTGGTGGTCCACGGCGTCTACGATCTGCCGTTCGGACCTAACCGGCGGTTTGGCGTTCAATCCACGCGGCTGCGGCATTTGATCGGCGGCTGGAGTGCGACCGGGATTTTCCGGTTTCAAAGCGGCGAGCCCTTCACCATCAACAGCGGCTCGCTCACCGTTCACAACAGCAAGCAGTCGCGGGCAGTCCTTGTCGGGCCGAGGCCGGACTTCAACCTTCAGGATCGAGCCGGCGTCACCGGACCGGTCTTCATCGATGCCGGACCGCTGGATAACGCAACGAACTGCGTGTCCGTCGGTTCGTCCTACTTATGTATCCCCAGGCCTGGAGAGTCGGGAATGAGCAGGAATGCGTTCCGGGGCCCGAGCTACTGGAACCTCGACCTGGGGTCGCTGAAGCAATTCGACCTCTCTGAACGCTTCAAGCTCCAGTTCCGCGCGGAGTTCTTCAATGCCCTCAATCACACCAACTTTGACAACCCGCGCCACGCCACCGGAGGATCGCCTGCGCTGACCTCGTCGCTCTTTGGCCGTACCTGCTGCCTTTCCGCTTCCACACCGAGTTCCGCCTTCGTCGTGGCAACCGGAGAATCGCAACGCGTCATCCAGCTCGCACTGAAGCTCAGTTTTTAGAAGTGTGTACGAGGTTCGTAGTACCGCCTATAAGGTGGGCCTCGCTGAGGCAAAACATTCCGC
>JACQTD010000083.1 GCA_016210985.1 Acidobacteriota bacterium | reverse complement strand
TAGCCAAAGAGGTCCGAATTGAGACCGGGTATCCATGCCCCGAGAGACCCTGCTGGACTTCTTCGATGACCTGGGCCATGCCCGGGGAGATTTTGTTGTTTATGACGACGGGTACCGGGCTCGCACTTTCACTTATGCCGAAATAGCCGGCGCGGCGAGAGCGTTCTCGTCGCGTCTTCAGGCGGCCGGCTTCTCAAGAGGCGACAAAGTTCTCATCTGGTCGGAAAACCGTCCGGGGTGGATTGTCGGTTTCTGGGGGTGCCTGCTCACGGGCGCGATTGTTGTTCCGATCGACGACCATACTTCACCCGAATTTGTCCGCAGGATAGGCACGCTGGTTGGAGGTCGTCTCGTTCTTGCAGGCGACGAAGTTCCCGTTTCGGCACTCAATGATCCTCCTGGCGGGGGGACCCCACTCTCCTGGTGGCTATTACGTGAGCTGGAGCACGCTCGAAAAAACGCAGAGAGCCGGGAGCGCGGGCCCGGTGGGGGCGACCGCGCCCCGCCGAGCCCGGTATCGGCTCCGGACAGATCCGTTGGCCGGGATGATGTAGCAGAGATTATCTTCACCTCGGGCGCCACGGCGGAACCTAAGGGTGTGTTGGTGACCCACCGTAACCTCCTGGCCAACATCATTCCGGTTGAGCGGGAGATCATGAAGTACCGGGCCTATGCCCGTCCCTTCCTGCCACTTCGGTTTCTCAATCTACTCCCTCTCAGCCATCTCTTCGGACAGGCGCTGGCCACCTTCATCCCACCCATGCTCCCGGGCACGGTCATTTTCATGCGCGGGTACGACCCGGCCGAAATCGTCCGGCAGATCAGGAGCAGGAAGGCATCGGTGGTGGTCGGTGTACCAAAGATTCTCGAAGTGCTCCGCGAATACATGGAGCACCTCTTCCCCGGATGCGGCCGGATCCCGGATCGATTAGCGGGAGCGCCGAAGGTCATACGCATCGGCTGGCGGTGGTGGCGCCACCGCCGCATACATCGGCTCTTAGGCTGGAAATTCTGGAGTTTCGTGGTCGGCGCAGCGCCGTTGGAGCCCGGGCTCGAGCGCTTCTGGGCCCGGCTGGGGTTTCTCGTAGTTCAGGGCTATGGACTCACCGAAGCGGCGCCCATCGTGACCATCAACCATCCGCTCAACGCCCGATCCGGTTCCGTGGGCAAGCCCCTTCCCGGGGTTGAGGTAACGATCGCGCCCGATGGAGAGATCCTCGTGCGGGGAGAGAATGTGGCGGCAGGTTACTTCGACGCTTCCGGAATTTCCTCCGGTTTATTCGAGGATGGCTGGCTGCGTACCGGCGACATCGGGGAGCTCGATGCCGAAGGCCGTCTCTATGTAAGGGGCCGTAAGCGGGAAATGATCGTCACGCCCGAAGGCTTCAATGTTTTTCCAGATGATATTGAGCCGGTCCTGAACTCCATCCCGGGCGTCCGGGAATCCGCGGTGATTGGCGTTCGCAGGGAAGGCGAGGAACGGGTTCACGCCGTTCTCGTGCTTGAAACTTCCGGTCCGGGAGCGGCTCCGATCGTACATCCGGCCGAGATCATCCGTCAGGCCAATTTGAGACTGTCGGATCATCAGAAAATCCAGGGCGCGACGGTCTGGGCGTGGGGCGAGCTGCCGAGGACCGAGGGTCTGCGCAAATTGAAACGCGGGGAGATCAGAGCGCGTGTCGAGTCGAAGGAACCGGCTGAAGGGATACGCCGGCCGGAGGACCCTATAGTCTCGGTCTTGAGTAAGTACCTGGCGCGTGTGCCCGCTGTGGCGGGCGGTCCGTCACAGCCGGATCTGACGCTGGATCAACTGGGGCTGAGCTCCCTCGAGCGGGTCGAGTTGCTGCTTGCGCTCGAGGATCGATTTCAAACGACGATTGACGAACATGCCTTCTCAGGTGCCCGGGATCTGCGGGATCTGCAGGCGCTTGTGGCGGGAGGAATCCGCAATCCAGAGGTCGAGTCGGCGCCCTTTCCTTCCTGGAACCGCAGTCTGCTCGCCAGGTTGACGCGGCGCGTCTTTCTTTCGCTCCTCATCCTTCCACTGACACGGCTCTTCGCGCACCTTCGTGTTCAGGGGCTTGAGAATCTCCAAGCCCTTCACGGACCGGTTATTTTCGCGTCAAACCACCAGAGCCACCTGGATACGCCGGCGATACTGGCGGCCTTACCCGCCCGCTGGCGTTACTGCCTTGCACCCGCGATGTCGAAGGCGTACTTCGATCCGCACTTCTTTCCTTCCCGCTATTCAAAATGGGAAGGGTGGGTGAACAGCCTCCAGTACTATTTGGCGGTACTCTACTTCTGCGCCTTTCCGCTCCCGCAACGGGAGGCCGGAGTACGTGAGGCGCTCCGTCATGTCGGGGAACTGGCCGGGGCCGGCTTCTCGACCCTTATGTTTCCCGAAGGCAGGCGGACCGATGCGGGTGAGATCAACCGGTTTGAACCTGGTGTGGCCATGATGGCCGCACGGCTCGATCTGCCGGTGGTGCCCGTTCGACTCGAGGGGCTCGACCAGGTGCTTCACCGCAGCTGGCACATGGCCCGCCCTGGTCGTGTCAGGGTGACGTTCGGCCCCCCGCTGAGACTCACCGGCGAGGGCTATGCGGACTTGGGGGAGAAGGTTGAAGAAGCAGTCAGGAATCTCTAGCAGCGCATGGGTACGCAGAGCCGCGGAGCCGCAGGGTTCAAGGGAGTCTTCACATCGCTGCGACTCTGCGGTTCCGCGTGAGCATTTCAATTTTGAATCAGACATCGCGCCTTCCTCCACTCAGCACCTCCAACGGCCCGATCGCCTCTGGTGTGCCCTTCGCTGGTGGCATCGCGGACTCGGACTCCTTCGCGAACTCTCCCGGGTTGACGAAACGGTTGGCTTCGATGCCGGCCTGGCGGGTATAGAGATCGAAGTATCTGCCTTGCAGGGACATGAGCTGAGCATGCGTTCCCCGTTCCGTGATCCTACCGTCTTCGAGCACCAGGATCTGATCGGCGCTTCGGATCGTGCTGAGGCGGTGCGCAATGACAAATGTCGTTCGTCCCTTCATCAGGGCCGCCAGCCCTTGCTGGATGAGGGCCTCGCTTTCGGTGTCGAGGCTGGATGTAGCCTCATCAAGGATGAGAATCCGTGGATCGGCCAGGATGGCCCGGGCGATAGCCACTCGCTGGCGCTGCCCGCCGGAAAGTTTAACTCCCCGCTCCCCGATGATGGTGTCGTAACCCTGTTCGAGCTTCAGCGCGAACTCGTCCACATACGCGATTTGAGCAGCCCGAGCCATCTGTTCGTCGGACGCCTCGGGCCGCCCGAAGAGGATGTTTTCTCGGATACTTCCATCGAAAAGGAAATTTTCCTGCAGGACGACGCCCAGCGTCGACCGGTAGCTGTCCAGCCGGGCGTGGGAAAGATCCACGCCATCCACCGTTACGACTCCGCCGGTCGGTTTCGCGAAGGCGGCCACCAGCCCGATCAGCGTGCTCTTACCCGATCCCGACGGCCCGACGAGGGCCGTAACCGATCCCGGCAGGGCCTCCAGGGTTACCCCCTTCAGTACCGGTTTTCCCGGCTCGTATTCGAAGGTAATGTCATCGAACTGGATGTGTCCGCGGGCCCCGTTTAACCGGATGACGCGTTCGGGATCGACGTCTTCCGGCGTCTCGCTCATGACCTCATGCATGCGGTCGAGCCCGGCGAAGGCCTCCGTGATCTGGCTGCCGATGGAGACGACCTGGATCACGGGCGCGATCAGAAAGCCCAGGTAGAGCGTGTAGGCGAAGAAGTCGCCGAGGGTCATCTCTCCGCTGACGATCAGGCGGCCGCCCACGACCATGACGCCTACCATTACGAGACCCATCAGCAGCGTCGACGCCATCCCCATCAGCGACGTCGCGGTGAGCGACTTCTTCACGTTGTCGAAGAGGCGCATGGCGCCTCGTGCAAAAATCTCGGCCTCCCGCGATTCGGCGTGGAAGCCCTTCACCACGCGGACCCCGCTCAGGGACTCCGACAATCGTCCCGATACCTCGGCGTTGATGACGTTCCGTTCCCTGAAAATCGGCCGGATATAAGCGAAGGCCTTGCGTGCCAGCAGTCCGAATAGGGCCATGGCGATGAGCGCGAACGCGGTCAGGGTAGCGTTGATTTTCAGCAGCAGGCCGAGCGCCAGCACCGCGGTCAGCAGCCCGCCCAGAAGTTCCACCAGGCCGGTGCCAATCAGATTCCGGACGCCTTCGACATCGTTCATAATGCGCGACAGGAGCGCCCCGGTCTTGTTGGCGTCGTAATACTTCAAGCTGAGCCGTCCGATGTGTTCCTGAACTTTCATTCTTAAGTCAGCGATCAGGCGCTGTGCGGCCTTGCTCAGCAGCTGCGTAAGGGTGTAACTCGTGATCGCCTGAACGAACACGGCTGCGAGGACGGCCATGGCCAACGGTCCGAGCAGGGAAAGGTTCCGCTTGCCCACCACGTCATCAATCAGAAACTTGGTCGAGCCGGGGAGAACCAGGCCTGCGACCCGGTTAATCATGATCAGCACCAGCCCGATGCCGATCTTACCCCTGCGAGGCCAAACCAATTCCTTTAGGTCACGGTAAACCCGGGACCGATCAAGCTTCGGCTTCTTTTTCGGGTCCAGCGGCGGCTTGCCGCCCGTGGGCCTCGGGTGGAGACTTGCGGTTCGATGGTCTGTCTTGCCGATCACGTTCAGATATCCTCTCCCGGTACACGAAGGGCGACGGGCGCAGGCCATTCGTATACCATCGAATCCCATGATCGGCCAAGGATGCCCCCGGGACCCTGAACTTCCAGCGGCCTGGGACCGCGCGCTTCCAGCGTGCCGTAGTGCGACGGTGAGTTACAATCTCAAGCGGCGAGGTCAGCCACGAAAGGGGCATTCAAGATGCGCGTGTTTGCGCCCGTTCCGGGCATGCACTCCCAGGCCGACCGGTCCCGGGGCGTCGAGGGTGGAATATGGCGGATGATAACTTAGTGACTCTGAAAATCTCCGATCGGGTGGCGATCCTCACGTTGAACAACGCCGGGAAACGGAATGCTCTCTCGCGAGAGGTTCTCGAGCGGCTCAGGCAGCATCTCCGGGAAATTGCCGCGGACGAAACCGTCAAGGCGGTGGTCATTTGTTCGGAGGGGCCGGTTTTCTGCGCGGGACACGATCTGACTGAATTGATCGGGGGAGCGGAAGAACAATACGCGTCGCTTGTGTCCCTAGGTATTGAAGTCATGGAGGCGATCAGGGAGCTGCCCAAGCCTGTCATTGCACAGGTCCAGGGCTTGGCGACCGCTGCCGGTTGCCAGCTCGTGGCAACCTGCGACCTGGCGGTGGCGAGCGAGTCGGCCAGCTTCGCGACTCCCGGTGTAAGGATCGGTTTATTCTGCTCCACACCCGCGGTAGCCCTTTCGCGGGCGATCACCCCCAGGAAGGCTATGGAGATGCTCCTGACGGGTCTGCCCATCGATGCCTGTGAGGCGGAGCGCCTCGGCCTCGTGAATCGGGTGGTCGCGGCCGACCGATTGGCCGAGGAGACGATGAAGTTGGCGCATCAAATCGCCTCGGCCAGCTCGTCCGCACTGGCACTCGGAAAACGGACCTATTATGCGCAGCTCCCGCTCGATCGGGCGCGGGCCTACGAAGTGGCGGAGAACGCGATGGTGGAGAACGCGCTGGATTCGGATGCCCAGGAGGGCATGACGGCCTTCCTCGAAAAGCGACCACCAAAATGGAAGGGCTGACCTAGCCACCCCCGGCCGCCGTGGCCACACCGGGGAAGATGGAGTGACCAACCGGTAAATGGAGGGTGTATACTCTTCCCGATGCCCACGGACCTGCGTGCTAGATTGCAAGATCCACCACGGAGGAGTTCTTTGGCGGCCGCCAGAGACTTCGGCATGGATCTAACTCTGCTTTATGAGCGAATTCAGCTGGAGCCTGAGGAACGCTTGATCCAAATATCCACTGTTCACAGTCGGTCCTGGTGTCACTATTCGGGATCGCGTGGAATGTGCTGTCGCTGGAGGGCTTGATCGCCGCCAAGCGCGCTGCGGGCCGCGCAAAGGATCTGGTGGCGATTCCCGAGCTGGAGGCGCTTCGCGAATTAAGTGAGGATTCCGGCCAATGAAGACGATCATCGAGCCATTCCGGATGAAGGTCGTCGAACCGATCCGGATGACGACGCGCGAGGAACGCGAGCGGTTCCTGGAGGAGGCCGGATTCAATCTCTTTCTCATCAACGCCGAAAACGTGATCATCGATTTATTGACCGACAGTGGAACCGCCGCCATGAGCGCTGAACAATGGGCCGCGGTCATGCGCGGGGATGAATCCTACGCCGGCAGCCCCAGCTTCTACCGGCTGGAACGCGCGGTGCGCGAGATTTTCGGTTTTCGACATGTCATTCCCACCCACCAGGGCAGGGCGGCCGAGAGGATCCTGTTCTCGATCATGTGCAGGAAAGGTGATGTCGTGCCCAACAACACTCACTTCGACACCACCCGAGCCAATATCGAGCATACCGGCGCCGAGGCGATCGATATCCCGATCCCCGAGTTTTTCAAGCCCAGCGCGCACCATCCCTTCAAGGGCAACATGGACACGAGCGCGCTCCGGGACCTGATCAAGCGCGTGGGGCAGAAGCGCATTCCGCTCGTCATGCTGACCATCACCAACAACTCCGGCGGCGGCCAGCCGGTTTCGATGGCGAACATCCGTGAGGTCAAGTCCATTTGTTCGGAGGAAAACATTCCCCTTTACCTGGACGCCTGCCGTTTCGCCGAGAACGCTTATTTCATAAAGCTCCGCGAAGCGGGTTACCGCAGCCGGCCGGTCCGGGAGATCGCGCGTGAGATCTTCTCCCACGCAGACGGCTGCACGATGTCGGCCAAGAAGGACGGGATGGCCAATATCGGCGGGTTCCTGTGCACCAATGACGATCAGCTCGCGCAATCGGAGAAGGACCTGCTGATCCTAACTGAAGGTTTCCCCACCTACGGCGGCCTGGCCGGTCGTGATCTCGAAGCGATCGCGGTGGGGCTGCAGGAGGTGCTTCACGAGGACTATCTCGAATACAGAGTGGTTTCCACCCAGTACCTCGGCCGGCACCTCGCGGAGGGCGGAGTACCGATCGTAGAGCCGCCCGGCGGACACGCTATTTACATCGACGCCGGGGCAATGCTGGCGCACATTCCGCGCTGTTACTACCCGGCTCAGGCCCTGGTCGTTGAGCTCTATCGGGAGGCCGGCATCCGGTCGTGCGAGATTGGTTCGGTCATGTTTGGAAAACCGGATCCCACAGGCGGAGAAGAAGCGCCCGCCGCGCTGGAACTCGTCAGGTTGGCGATCCCTCGCCGGGTTTATACCCAGAGTCACATTGATTACGTGGTCGAGGCGATACTCGCGGTCAACGAGCGGAGGAGCAAGGTTGGAGGATACCGGATCACGAAACAGGCGCCATTTCTTCGCCATTTTAGCGCGCGATTTGAGCCTCTCCGGTCATGATCGGGGTTGAACCCGAGGGGTGTCCGCTCGTAAACTGTGCCGGGATGGTCGGCCGGAACATTTTTTCCCCTGCCCTCCTTCTTCGAAGAATGGAAAATAAACATGGTTTGGCGGAGGACGACGGCCGGTCCGGAGGAGTTCCGTAACTTACGAAGAGGCAGAATGAGCCAAGAAGAAATCACTTATGATGAGCTGATGATTGCCGGCTGTGGTGACAAGAGGACCCTTTTCGAGGAACTTAGCCCGGAAAAGCGGAGCGATCTCCTAAGGACCCACATCCAGCGATTCATCGATAACAACCGGACGAAGCTGGGTGAAGAACAGCTTGATGTCATCATAGAAGGCCTGGCGCAGGTCAAACCCGACGTCTACGTTCGTCCGCGAACGGGAGCCGAGCTTACAGCCTTCCGCGAGTTCGATCGAAGGGCCAAAGCCAGTTTCTCCGACGAGGAGAGGCGCGACATCTTCACCCTGGAGGGCCGATATCAACCGCCGGCCCTGGCCAAGCCGGAATGGCGACTGCCGATTGTCGGTGGAAAGTAGATCACCGGGCGGGTGTGCCTGCTCTCCCCGCATTCCCTATCATCCGATGAACCTTCCCGGCGGCATTACCCGAAGGCCTTCCCGGTCCGAAGCCAAGAATCGCCTCCCGAATACGGCTAAGCCAGGCCCCCGCGCTCCGGCGTCCCGCTTTTCGAAGTCGAGCTGAGATGGGACCGTCCGTGCGGAAAAGCGTACGCTCATCCTAACCCTCTGCCGTAGCACGACCGCCCCGTCATGCCGAGATTCAGCTTTCCTCATCCACTCACGCTGCTGATAGGTTGCGTGCTGGTTGCCGCTGCGCTCAGTTATGTCCTGCCGGCGGGAAGGTACGAGCGACGGGATGATCCCGTGACCGGGCGAACCCTGGTCGTCGCCGGAACTTACCAACCGGTACCCCGTGAGCCGGTTAATCCGTTTCAGGCGATCGTAGCCATTCCGAAAGGGATGGCCGACGCCGCGGCGGTTATTTTCTATGTGTTTCTTGTCGGCGGCGCCTTTTCGGTTGTCGAACAGACCGGCGCATTGCGTCGTATGGTCGATGGCCTGGTGAGGCTCCTGGCCGAGCGGGAGGTGCTGGTCATTCCGGTGGCGTCGGTGGCCTTTGGCATGGGCGGAATGCTGATCCAGATGCAGGAGGAGTTGATCGCCTTTGTTCCCATGCTGCTGATACTGACCGGGCGGCTGGGCTTCAATCCCCTGACCGCGGTGGCCATGAGCCTCGGGGCGGCGGCCGTGGGGGCCGCGTTCAGTCCTATCAATCCGTTTCAGGTGGGCATCGCGCAGAAAGTCGCCGAACTCGATCTGTTGTCCGGGTCGCTGTTCCGGATCGCGGTTCTCGTCCCTGCGCTGGGAATCTGGATTTTGGGGTTGTCGCGATATGCGAAGAAGACGCGACACCCGCCCGATCAAGTTGCGGCCGTGGCGGCCGGAGCCTCCGGCTGGAGACAAAGCACTGTCCTCTGGCTCGTTCTCGCCACGTTTGCCTTCTTCGTGTTTGGCGTCTTGCAGTTGAAATGGGACTTCGACCAGCTCTCCGCGCTCTTCTTTCTCATGGGAGTGGCTGCGGGGATCGTTGGAGGATTGGGGGTCAAAGGCACGGCGGAAGCCTTCGTGGAGGGACTGAGGTCAATGGCCTTCGCCGCCCTGCTGATTGGTTTTGCCCGCGGGATCTATGTCGTCATGGATCAGGGACAGATCGTGGACACCATCGTCCATGGTCTCTTCACCCCGATCGCGGGCTTACCGAAAATCCTCTCGGCGATCGGGATGATGGCGGTCCAGATGGCTATTCATTTTCCCGTGCCGAGCACGAGCGGGCAGGCGGTATTGACGCTCCCGGTGCTGGTCCCGCTTTCAGACCTGCTCGGGCTCTCACGCCAGGTGACGGTACTGGCCTACCAGTACGGCGCCGGGCTGTGTGAACTTCTTACTCCCACCAATGGCGCTTTGATGGCCATGCTGGCGGCCTCTCACGTCCGCTATGACCAGTGGCTAGCCTTCCTTGTGCCGATCTACGCGGCGCTCGTCGCACTGGCAGTCCTGGCGCTGACCGCGGCCATTCTGGTCGGATTGAAGTGATTAGTTGGTCAGGCTCTCTACCAGCGCACGGTGGGCATACGGAATGATGATCTCCGAGATGAGCATGCCTTCCTTCTTGACCGTTGCCACACCCGCCGCCATGGCCGACCGGACCGCACCGACATCGCCGGTAAGCACGACCATGCCCTTGCCGCCCGCCTGGTTCTTCGCTTCGATGAGCCGTATGGCGGCCGCCTTGACTGCGGCGTCGGCGGCATAGATGGCCGAAGCGACTTCGCGCGTTTCGATGATCC
>JACQTD010000096.1 GCA_016210985.1 Acidobacteriota bacterium | reverse complement strand
CAAGGTGAAGGAACCGATCGAGCCTGAGTATGCGCTGTTGCGAGAGGAGCAGATTCTTTTCACTTATCTCCATCTCGCTCCGGCGGTGGAACTTACCCGGGAGATGTTGAAGCAGAAAACCACTGGCGTGGCCTACGAAACGATCACCAATCGCAGGCGCGAACTGCCGCTGCTCACCCCAATGAGTGAAGTGGCGGGCCGGATGTCGATTCAAGTGGGCGCCACCTACCTGGAAAAACCGAACGGCGGCCGGGGAGTCCTGCTGGGAGGCGTGCCCGGCGTGCTCCCGGCGAAGGTGGTCATTATCGGCGGCGGCGTGGTCGGCCGGAATGCCACGAAAATGGCCGTTGGACTTGGCGCTCAGGTGACCGTGATCGAGAAGAGCCATGATCAGCTCCGGTACCTCGATGATATCTTTGGCAGCCACATCCGGACGCTGGTGTCGAATTCATACAACATCTGGAACGCCGTCGAGAACGCCGATCTGGTCATCGGCGGGGTGCTGATTCCAGGCGCCTCCGCGCCCAAGCTGATCACCCGCCAGATGCTCTCGACCATGCACAAGGGGGCCGTTATCGTCGATGTGTCGGTCGATCAGGGCGGATGCGTCGAGACTTCCCACCCCACCACGCACAGCGATCCCACTTTCATCGTGGATAACGTGGTTCATTACTGCGTCGCGAATATGCCCGCCGCCGTGCCACGAACGTCCACTTTCGCCCTCACCAATGCAACGCTTCCCTACGCGCTCAAGCTCGCGTCTCTCGGGTTCCGCCGGGCCATCGAGAGCGATGAGGGCCTCAGAGCCGGCGTCAACACCTACCGGGGCTGCGTCACCTACCGGGCTGTCGCGGATTCGCAGGGCCTTCCCTATACCTCGATCGAGGGGTTGTTGTAGAACTTCCAGCCGAAGCCGGGACTCCGAACGGGTTTGTAGTTCCGCCTATAAGGCGGGGGGTGCTGCGGCAGTACTTCCGCCTGAAGGCGGGACTACGAACGGCAGCCTGCTCGTGGTCAACCCTCAGCCAGCAGCGCCATGACCTTCTGCAGATCCTCCCAGACTTCTTTCTTCCGGTCGGGTGAGCGGAGCAGAAACGCGGGGTGGTAGGTGGGCATAACCGGCACGTTCTGGTAGGTTTGCCAATTACCCCGGAGCTTTGTAATCCCTTCTTTGGTTTTGAGAAGTGCCTGGACAGCCGGATTCCCAAGAGCCACGATGGCTTTAGGCTTGATGACCATCAATTGACGGTGCAGGAACCCCTCGCACGCCGCGACCGCACCCACCCGAATCGCCAGTGAGAAGTCATTCTCGGGCGGCCTGCACTTGATGACATTGCAGATGTAAACATCCTCCCGTCTCATCCCCATGGCCTCGATCATTCTGGTAAGTAACTGGCCGGCGCGGCCCACAAAAGGCCGGCCTTGAGCGTCCTCTTCCGCCCCGGGCGCCTCGCCGACGAAGACGAGCCGGGCTGAAGGATTCCCCTCCCCGAACACAATCTGTGTACGCGTCTCGGACAGCTTGCAGCGCGTGCAGTCGCCGAGATCGGTTCGGATCTCCTGCAGCGTCTTGTCGGTGGGAGGATTCCGTTCAGGCATAGGGCCCGTCGGCAGGGATGGCTCAAACAGGGCGTCCTGGAACAGGAGCCCCGCAAGATGAGTTTCGGTCGGCGTCAAATCTGACGTCTTTGGCTCCGGGCCCGGATTGGATTCCCGCCCCTCCCCGGAAAAGCCTTCCATGCCGAGCATCCGCGCATATTCAAGCTGATCGCGAAGGGCGTGGACCAGGTCGCGCGCCTCCCTCCCACTATCAGTTTCGGAACCCATCTTCAGTATCCGGGGATCTCGGGGATGAGGCGACGGTCCGCCAGCATGGCCGAGACCCGGTCAAGTATCCGGTCTGCAATCCGGTCTTTGGTGTCCCGCTCGAAAGTCCTCACGCTATCACCCCGGTCAATCAGCATGACTTCATTCATATCATGGCCGAATCCGATATCGCGGCGGCTGACGTCATTGACAACGATCAGGTCGAGATTCTTTTGTCGTAGCTTCTTCCTTCCGTTTTCTACCGGTGATTCCGTCTCCGCCGCGAATCCTACCAGGATCCGCTCGCCCTTTTCGCGTCCCAGCTCCGACAGAATATCGACCGTGGGTACGAGTTCCAAGCTCAGTGACCCGCTGCCTTTCTTGACCTTCTGCGCGCTCACTTCAGCCGGCCGATAATCCGCTACGGCCGCGGCCATTATCACGACATGTGCATCTTCAAAGTAGTTCATGACCGTCCGATACATTTCCTGCGTGGAACGCACAGGAGCGAATCGAACACCGTCGGGCGGCTCAAGCGCACTCGATCCGCTGATGAGCGTCACCTCGGCGCCGCGGCGCCGGGCCGCTCGAGCCAGGGAAAAACCCATCGTCCCCGAGGAGCGGTTCCCGAGATATCGCACCGGATCAATATCCTCGATCGTCGGACCGGCGGTGACTACCATTCGGACTCCGGCCAGGTCTTCTCCTCGTGACCCCTGAGCCGAAGCCAGGAGGGTCAGGGCTCTCACCGTGATCTCCGAAGATTCCGGCATCCGGCCTTCCCCCTCTGCTCCACAAGCCAGGTATCCCAGGTCAGGCTCGATCACATCGACCCCCCGTTCGCGGAGGATTCGTACATTCTCTCGGGTGGCAGGATGCCGCCACATTTCCAGATTCATCGCCGGAACCAGCAGGGCCGGGCACCGGATGGAGAGGAACAGCGTCGAGAGGAAATCGTCGGCGATGCCACATGCGAATTTCGCGAGCGCGTTGGCTGTCGCCGGGGCTA
Organism: Acidobacteriota bacterium; assembly: GCA_016210985.1. Classification (GTDB taxonomy): domain Bacteria; phylum Acidobacteriota; class Blastocatellia; order HR10; family JACQTD01; genus JACQTD01. The sequence goes on along the minus strand of JACQTD010000096.1, from coordinate 21,071 downwards.
CCAGCAACAGCTCTCCCCACCGCGCCAGTGAAATATGTCGAATATCGGCGTTCAGTTCCGGCTGGAACATCTGATCGACAACCGGATGTCCCGAGAGGCCCTCAAGAGTCGCGGCACCGATGAACTCCCGAGCATGATTCGTCATCACCACCCGTACCTCGGCCCCTTTCTGCTGGAGTTCGCGCAGCACGGCCGGGGACTTATAGGCCGCGATGCAACCGGTTACACCTAGTATGACTCGCATAGCTCTCCCCTCCTTCCTGCCGTCGGAGGGTTTGGGGGTTACCCCGCGAAGGTGGCGACGATTTGTTCGGCCGTTCGTTCCATGGCGGCCTTGCGGTGCCTTCCTGCCCGCCGCCATCCCTCGTCCATCCATGCCCCCCGGTTAATCCTGCTGCGTCGCTCAGCATGGATGATCGTCTCGAATTCAACCGGAACCGAATCCAGATCGTCATTCACGAGGACGTAATCGAACTCAGGATACCTCCGGATCTCCTGCCGGGCTATATCCAGTCGCCTCTCCAGCATCGAGCCCACTTCGGTGCCCCGTTCTTCGAGGCGGCGGCGGAGCACATCGAGCGAAGGCGGCATGATAAAGATGGAGACCGAGTCGGGCAAGACGACACGGGCGGAAGCCGCGCCCTGGACGTCTACGTTCATAACGACGTCCCGGCCGGCTCGCAAGCCGTCCAGGATCAACTCCTTCGATCGGCCATACTGATGCCCGTAAACCGTGGCGTGCTCGAAGAGCTCATTACGACGGACCATCTCGGCGAATTGTTCGCGGGAGACGAAGTGGTATTCTCGTCCGTCCACTTCGCCGGGCCGCTGCGGCCGGGTCGTAAAGGATGGACAGTACTGCATGCCGGGATTGCGCTTGATTACCGCGGACACCAGGGTCGACTTTCCCGCGCCGGAAGGACCCGAGACAATGAAGAGCGTGCCGCTGACGGGTCCTGAGAAGGCCGGATTGCTGTCGCTACTCGCGATCACCGCGCGTTCAGCCGGATAAACTATTCGACGTTCTGAACCTGTTCCCGTAGCTTCTCAATCTCGCTCCGAATCTGAACTGCGGACCGGGAAATCAACAGCCCTTGAGCTTTCGAGAGGATCGTATTCGCTTCCCGATTCATCTCCTGGAGGAGGAAGTCGAGTTTCTTGCCGACAGGTTTGCCGCCCTCAAGTAGTCCCCTGAACTGTTCGATATGACTCTTGAGCCGGGTGATCTCCTCGGTGATGTCGCTCCGTTGCGCCATCAGGGCGATCTCCTGGCCAAGGCGGTTCTCGTCGATCTGGACATTCAACTTCATCTCCTCGAGCCGGCGATGAAGACGGAGCCGGGCGTTTTCCACCAGGGCTCCCGATTCGGATTCGATTTCCCTCAAGCCGTCCGCGATGAAGTCGAGCCGCTTATTCAGCTCCTGCCCAAGTTCCCGTCCCTCCACCACCCGCATGTTGACGAGTCCCTCGAGGGCTTCCTTCAACGTTCGCTCGATCTGTTCATAGAGGCCCTGGAGATCATCAACTGAACTGGTGGCAGGCTGAACGATCTTCGGAAGCTGTAGCAGGGCATTGACGTCCACCTCGCCGGACAGATGAAAGTCCCGCTTCAACTGATCGACCGCGGCCAGCACGCTGGCCACCATGGATCGATTCACCTGATAGTTTCCGCCGCGGCCGCCCTCAAAACTGATGTTGAGGTTCAGGCGACCGCGCTCGCAGTGTGCCTGAACCAGCTTCCGGACGCTCGACTCCCAGGCGCCTAACTCTTCCGGCATCCGCAGCTGGAGGTCAAGAAAACGGTGGTTGACGCTGGAAACGACCACATCCACCGTGAAATCATCACTCTCGGAATGCGCCCGGCCATAACCCGTCATACTCTTGATCATATCGATTCCGCCCTGAGCCCTTCGATCAGGTACTCAGCCTCCTCTTCAGTGGCGAATTGCATCTGGTAAAGCCGGTGGTAGACCCCTCCGCGCGCCAACAGTTCCGCGTGCGGACCCATCTCCACGGCCTGCCCATCCTCGAGTACGATGAGCCGATCGGCGCGGCGCACGGTAGAGAGCCGGTGGGCGATGACGATCGTCGTCCTGCCGGTCATGAGATTCGCAAGCGCGCGTTGGACGTAGAGTTCAGACTCCGAATCGAGCGCAGAAGTAGCCTCGTCGAGAATCAGGATCGGCGCGTTCTTGAGAATGGCTCGCGCGATCGCGATCCGCTGCCGCTGCCCGCCCGAGAGTCGAACCCCCCGCTCGCCGATGACGGTGTCGAACCCTTCCGGCAGGGCTTCGATGAACTCCAGGGCGAAGGCCGCCCGCGCGGCCGATCGCAGATCCACTTCGGTGACCTCGGGCCGGCCGTAAGCGATATTATGGCGGACCGTGTCGTCGAAGAGCATCACATCCTGGGTGACGATCGCAACCTGAGCCCGAAGCGACGCGAGCTGTAAGTCCCGCAGGTCAAGGCTATCCATCAGGATCGAACCGGCCGAGACGTCGTAGAACCGGGGGATCAGATTGGTGAGCGTCGTCTTGCCCGCGCCGCTCACCCCCACAATGGCGAACACCTCGCCGGCGCCGATCTTGAAGTTGAGATCCCGAAGCGCCCCTCTGGCGGCATCGGGATACCGGAAGGAGACTTCGCGAAATTCGATGGCGTTCTCGAAGTGAACCATCCTGACGGCGCCGGGCCGTTGTGTCATCCCGGTTCGGGTGTCAAGAAGATCAAACACCCGGCTGCTTGCCGCGAACGCCTGCTGGAGCGCGTTCTGAATCCGGCTGAGTTTCCGGACAGGATCGTAGAGGCTGAAGAGGAAGAAGAGAAACCCCGAGAACTCGCCGGTCGTCATCTGCCGGGCGGCGATCACGCGCTGGGCATACAGGATGAACCCGCCCGCGGCCACCACTCCCATCAATTCAATGATCGGTGGCGAGAGCGCCGTCCACCGTGCGGTCTTCAGCACCGAGGTCATCAGCGACCCGGCGGCCGAGGAGAATCGCCGCGATTCGAAGTCCTCCATTCCAAAGGCCTTGACGACCCGGTTCCCGGAGAGGGTCTCCTGCGCAACGTGGAGCACTTCCTGGCTGCGCTCCTGGACGCTCCGGCCGGAGCGCCTCAATCTCCGGCCGAAAAAAACCGTAGCGCCGTAAACAAATGGCGCGAGCAGGAGTGAGAATGAAGCCAGTTGCCAATTGAGTTTGAAGACCGCGAAAAGAAAAACCGCCAGGGTGAACGACTCTCGAAGCGCGTCGGTCATGGTTCGCGAGACGGCCAGTTCGATCTTGTCGACATCATTGACCAGGTGGGAGGTCAGGAAATTGGTCTTGTAACGGGAAAAGAACGCGACGGACTGGCCGATGAGGTGTCGGTAGAGCTGACAGCGAAGGTCAAATACGGCTCGCTGTCCGATCCGCGCCATCAGGTAATTCGAAGCGAATTCAGCCAGCCCCTTGAAGAGCGTAATCCCGATCAGCGAGATGGCGATCCAGAGCATCGCCCGGTGGATGTCGGACGGAAGGAATCGGCCGAAATTGAGCAGATTGGACGGCTTCAGACCTTGGGCGGGAAAACCGCCGGCCAGAGAGAGATTGTCCAGAATCGGAATGAGCAGGGCCCTGATCGCACCCTCCAACAACGCGCCCGCGGCCATAAGGATGAGCGCCAGCAGGAATGAGCCTAGATAAGGTCTCAGGTACTTGAGTAGCCGTCGGACATCGCCCATGAGTCTGAACTCATGCGAATATAAGGGCTTTGGTGAGGTGGGTCAAGGAGACCGATCCCTCGGCGCCGTGGCTGGGGTGATCCGCTCTCATCGAAAAGGAGAAGACGACTACCGGGAGGGGGGTTACCGACCCTTCTTGACGACCTCAACCTTTACTCGTCGAGCTCCGAACTGCACCGCTTCCCTCCGCGTGGGAACGTAAATGTCGATCATCCTTCCCCGAAGGTTGGGTCCGGTATCGAGAACGGTATAGGTTCCCTTATAGTCAGGGTCAATGATCCGGATGATCGAGCCCATCGGCAATACTCGAGGATCGGATGCGACGATTCCACGCCGGACAGGAGCCCCGGTAAAGGTTTTCCCGGGAAGCGAGTACGCGGTCGCAAGGAAGGTTTGTGGCCTCAGAGAAGGAGCTGACGTAATTGGAGCAGCCGGATAGGGTGCCAGGGCGTGCGTTCCTGAATCTGTGCCTCTCAATTCGGTACTCCGTGCGGGCGCCATGGGCTCAACCTCAATCCAGTGATTCGCCGCCTCGATGGCGGTGTCCGTGGGATTGGAAAACAGAATCGGCAGCACCAGGACAATGGAGGAGACCGCCACGGTTACCAGGTTTGCGAAATTCCGTTTTAGTCTGCTCGACTTCATCCTGCCATCGCAATTCGAACAAACTGGATGGACTACACGTCTGAGGCCAGGTGACCTCAAATGGGAAAAGCCTAAGAATCCCGAATACCGCGTCCGGGCTTATAGCACAATTAATGGGATAAATCAAAATTCGGAGGAAGGACGACAGCTAGGGAAAGGCACGTAAAACATTGTTGGGACTAAGCTTCCTTCCCTTCCTCCCAGAACCTCTCCATCTCCGCCACCCGCGAAGATTCCATTTTCCAGCCTCGCCTGCGGAACTCGCCCTCGATGTGAGCGAACCGGCGCCTGAATTTCCTGTTGGTTGACCGCAGCGCGATCTCGGCATCCACTCCGAGAAGTCTGGAGACATTGACCAGCACCAGGAACATATCGCCCAACTCCTCCGCGACCCGTCCTCGATCCACGTTTCCACGCTGGAGTTCCTGCCGGAGCTCTTCAGCCTCTTCGTCGAGCTTCTTCAGCGCTCCGGCAGCGCTTTCCCAATCAAAACCTACCCGGGCGGACCGGGAGGTCAGCTGGTGCGCCTCGATGAGCGCCGGAACCTTGGTTGAAACGCCATCGAGAACCGAAGCGTCCGCACGGCCCGCGCTGACCGAACGCTCATTGGACTTGATCTCCTCCCAGTTTCTGAGAACTTCAACACTGGTCTCCGCAGTGATCGCACCAAAGACATGGGGATGGCGCCGGATCATCTTCTCCCGCACGGTGTTAAGTACGTCATCGATATCGAATTCACCGGCCTCACGGGCCATATGAGCGTAGAATAAGACCTGGAAGGCCAGGTCCCCGAGCTCCCCCTTGAGTTCCTTCCAATCTTTCTTCTCGATCGCCTCCACCACCTCGTAGGCCTCTTCGACCGTCATGGGGGCAACCGATTCGATCGTCTGCTCTCGATCCCACGGACATCCGCCGGGACCACGAAGTCGATCTACTACCTGAACGAGCTGATCAAAGGCGCTTTCGGACATAGGCGGCCGATTATACGCACACGGGGAGGGTCGTGGAAGTAGAGGGCGCATGCCGCAGTTGATTCGGCCGCCAGTCTGGCTGCTGCAAAGCCCTTAAGGCGGAACTACGAACCTGGGAACTACGAACCGGGTCGAAGTTCGATCTGGGAGATGAAGAAAAAATCGCCGCTCGGGGGAATCTGAACATTTTCCACGTCATGGTCCATGACGGCCACATTGGCCGGGTACCAGAGGCAAACCCACGGCAGATCCTGCCAAAGCGTCCGCTGGATCTCCTGGAGTGTGGCGATGCGCAGATCCCGGTCTTCCGCATTTTCAGCGGCTTCGATCAATCGGTCCAGGTTCGGATTGCGATACCGCGCCCGATTCAGGAACCCGGTCCGGCGCCGATCCGGGATCGTGGGATCGCCCGGGATGGAGAGACTCCCGAATGCGGCCCGGAAAATCTCCGGGAACTGATTGGCACCCACAATCCTCAGATAAAAGAGCTGAAAGTTTCCGCGGTTGATATCGCCCAGGTAGGTCTGGAACTCGAGCGAGACCAACTCGAGGTCAATTCCGATCAACCGCATTTCTTCCTGCAGGATGGTCGCAATCTGCCGGCTCTGCTCTGCGGACGAGGTCTTCAGCGTCAGTCTCAGGCGGGGCAGAGGCCCGGCACCGTCCGGATCGGGCCACCCGGCTTGATCGAGCAATGCCCTCGCTTCTTCAGGGCGATACTCATCCGGTCGCAGCGCCGGATCGAGGGCCCAGTGTCCCGGCGGCAAAACACCACTCGCCGGCCTGGCCTCCCCCCGCAGGAGCGCATCAATGATCGTCCTGCGATCGACGGCCAGAGAGATGGCCCGTCGCACACGGACGTCCGAGAGTATCGGGTCCGTCATATTGATCCCGAGGTATTCGAGGGACGCCCCATCCGAAATACTCACTGCCAGCGACTCACGACGCCGCTGTTCCTCCACAAAATCCGGAGACAGCTGGGTGTTGACAGCCAGGTCGACCTGACCGCTCAGTAATTCCAAGCCAAGGGTCGTGGGATCCCGGACGATCCGCACTTGGAGGCGCCGTTGACGGGGAGCATTCCTGAAAGCGTCCGGGAAACCCTCCAGGTCAACCTCCTGGTTCTCGAGATAACGAACGAATCGGTAGGGCCCGGTTCCGACCGGATGATCACCGATCGTGGAGCCGGACCCGTCCGGGATGATACCCACCGCTATCAGATCCAACGGAAGCGATCGATAGCTCTCCCGGCAGTGGAACTCCACCGTATAGCGGCCGCGGGCGACGATACGTTCAAGTCTGGCGAAGGCCGATCGCTTGGGAGAATCGAATTCCGGCGCGATCAGGGATGAGAAGGTGTGTACCACATCCGCCGAGGTCAATTCCCTGCCGTCGTGGAACTGAACGCCTCGTCGCAACTCAAAGGTGAACCGCGTCGCATCATCAGCGGAGGTCCAGCTATCGGCCAAATCAGGTACCAACTCGAATCGTTCATCCTTCTGAACGAGCGTATTGAAGATCAATTGCTGAATACGCGCCGTCACCGCGTTAGTCGGGCCTCGCGGATCGAATGTGATGGGAGGACCCTCGATCGCCAGGATGAGCGTGGCCGGATCACGATCGATCCCGAAACCGCAAGCCGTACAAAGGCTCGCCACGAGAAGGAGCAGAGCAAGTCGGCTATGGCTTTTCCCTTTGGAGTAAATGATGGCGGCGTTCCCTTTGCCGAACAGAGAGCTTCAAGAGAAACTATCGCGAGGGATCATTCTTCGCAAGGATCGAACATTGCACAACTCTTGTGCGTTTTGCTAAATGAGATTGAAACTTCAAAACTTGATTGGCCCATGAGGTGGGATTTCCTCAAACTTTTCCACGGTTTTTGTGGAAATCTTACCCGCCGCTGGACCTGGCACAGACCCCGGCTCGAACCCTCGCGTTTTCACCCCTGAAACCAGAACTCGGCCAGTTTGAAATAATCGGGGATGAAAGTTCAACCAGGGCTGGAATTCCGCTGACACAATCCCTGGTATATATGCACTTAAGCGACTCCAGGAATTGTATAGAACGTTCTTCCCAGTGGCACGATAATTGCGAAGAATCCTCCCGATGGCTGCCTCGATGGATCACTTCTTATCTCACACCCCTCTGGTCAGTGCCGTTCCCAGGGAACTACTCCTGATGACGGCAGACGACCTTCTCGCGCGCGAAGTAAGTTACGCTTTGAAGGACATGAGTTACAACGTGTCTCGATTTCGCACACCCGAGCGGGCGCTCGAGTCGATCCTGGGCGAATCAAGATTCGATCTCTGGCTTGGAGACGGTCCCGAAGCGCTCTTTGCTTCCAAGGGTGCTCTCCTCCGTCAGATACGTTTGAGCATCGATACGCTTGGGATCCCGGCGCTGATGATTGTAGATCCGCACGCCGACCGCGACTGGGACATGGTTGACCAGCTTACCGCCAGCGATTTCCTCCTCAAGCCGCTCGACGCCACGGAGCTGATCTTGAGGCTGCAATGGGTGTTCCAGAAAGAGGCCCATCACGCCGAGTTCATGGCCGACATGGCGGTCTCCACCGGCGGGCAGGAATTCGCCAAGTACGTTCAGCGGGACCTGGCCAGCCGGACCTCCCAAAATCGCTCAGCCATACTCTCGCTGATCGAGGCCTTTGGCGCCAACCAGGCGATGGCTGGAGGTCGGGTTGCGGAAGCCAAGGCGCTGACGGAAGCAGCTTACCTGTTCCTGGCGATGAATCTTCGGAGGGTCGACCGGATGGTTCAGTTCGACCAGACGCGTGTTGCCGTCTACCAGCCCGACCGCGTGCTTCAGACGGCCGAGGCCGCCTTCGCACTGATGCGCACCGAGATGGAAGCGCAGATCGGCAAGTCGCTCAGCATTGGCATGGCCGAGTTCCCCCAAGATGGCGGCAGCTTTGAGGAACTGCTGAAATGGGCCGATACAGCGCTTTCCGCCGCCCGAAGCCGTCCTGGATCCATCATGGCCCGTGCCTGGCTGTCCGAAGGAGATGAACCCGCGGCTGTTTCGCGACAGGTCCTGCTTGTGGAGGAGGACCCGGATACGGTCGCGCTCATCGGCATGAATATGAAGACCCTTGGTTACGAATTGCGTGTTGCCCCCAACCAGGTGGATGCGCTCAGGATCCTCGACGAGCAGGTCCCGGCCATGGCGCTCGTGGGACGATGTCAGTCGCAGCGTTCGATCCTCGAGATTCTTAAGGAGTTCCGCTCCAGCCGAGTGGGTATCGGCGATCCACCCATCGTGATACTGGCCGGCCCGGCCGATGAGTCGGACCTCCTGCAATCGCTGGAGTGGGGAGTTGTGGATTTCCTGAGAAAGCCGCTGAATGAACGGGAACTTCAGTTCCGCATCACCCGGGTGCTATCCGACCGGTAAAGCCGGCTCCATCGACGCTCTCCTATCGATGGAACAGCTTCTCTATTTCCGCCAGCGTAAGATGCAAGGCGATCGGCCTCCCATGGGGGCAGTTGGTAGGGCATTCCGTTTGAAAGAGCCTCTCTAGGAGCCACGCCATCTTCTCTTCGGTCAGGGGCATATTTATCTTTATGGCTGCCTGGCAGGCTAGGCTTGCCGTAAGCCGGTCCCGCAGCGCGTCCACCGACATCGACCGGCTTCCCTCCTCCGCTATCTCCAGCACTTCAAGCACCAGAGATCGGGCGTCGGAGGGATCCACCTCCGCCGGCAGCGCCTTAATGACCATCGTTCCGCCGGAAAGGATCTCGGCGTCGATACCCATCCCGGCCAGCTCCTCCCGGCAGCCCTCAAACGCGGCGATTTGGGCCGGTCCCAGTGCGATCGGCTCCGGGATCAATAGCGGCTGGGAGGGTGCCGGCTGCTGCCTTACACTTGCGCGGAATTGCTCGAAAAGGATCCGCTCATGCGCCACGTGCTGATCCACGATGAGAAGCCCGCCTGCCGTTGAAGCGACGATGAAACTGTCTCTGATCTGCCCGAGAGGGCGAAGGTGCTCCAGCTCCTCAGTTGGTATCGGGCCAGGAAAGAAGGCCCCGGTTGCGGCGCTCCGCGCGGAGCACATGTCCGCCCGTGCGCCTCGGAGCCGAGGCGCGGCCTGCGCGGCCGGCGGAACCGCAGGAGGTGGAATGGAACGGTTGAACTGCAACCCGAGCGGCGTTTGGACCGGCGGCCGCTCAGGTGTAGATAGCGGCGCCTGCAATTGAAATGCGGAAGCCGTAGGAGGGTGCCTCGGCGTGACTCGTACCTGCAGTCCGCCGACGCCGAGGTACGATCGTGGCCCGCCGGCTCTCAATTCGGTCACCGGTGTCGAGGCACTCATCGCGGACCTGACGGCGGCCTCGACCACGGACTTGACCGAGCCTGCGCTTCGGAAGCGCACTTCGGTCTTCGCCGGATGGACATTCACGTCGACATCGGTGGCGGGTAGATTCAGAAACACGATGGCGGCCGGATAGAGCCCCGACGGAAGGACTGCGCGGTAACTCTCGGCGAGGGCACGGGAAAGGATGCGGTCCCTCACAAACCGCCCGTTCACGAAGAAGTATTGCGACTCCCGAGTCGTCCTGGCCGCGCTCGGTTTGGATACGAAGCCATGGACCGAAAGCTCGCCGGTCTCCAGATTGACTTCGACGAGACCAGCCAGAAAATCGCCTCCGAAGAGTTGAAACGCCCGTTCCCGCAACGACTCTACCGGCGTGACCGCCAGCAGGGTCCGGTCGCCGTGTACAAGTTCCAAACTGACCGCGGGATAGGCGAGCGCATAGTGGGTAACCAGATTCGTGATGTGAAAGAGTTCCGTCGATTCAGACTTAAGGAACTTCCGGCGTGCCGGAACATTAAAAAAGAGATCGCGGACGTGCACCTCCGTTCCTCTCGACCAGGCGCACTCTCGCACTTCGCGGATTCGTCCACCCTCGACCTCAACCTCTGTACCCGCCATCCCTTCCGCGGTGAGCGTTCGAACCGTCAGCCTGGAGACCGAGGCGATTGACGGCAGCGCTTCGCCACGAAACCCGAGGGTCTGGATCGCCTCAAGGTCGTCGACCGTTCGTATCTTGCTCGTGGCATGGCGTTCAAGCGCCAGCAAGGCATCGTCACGAGACATCCCCTCACCGTCATCGGCAATCCGGATCGAGCGTTTGCCTCCCGCCAGGATTTCAACCCGGATCCGGGAAGCGCCGGCATCCAACGAGTTTTCGAGGAGTTCCTTGACGACGGACGACGGTCGTTCCACGACCTCGCCCGCTGCGATTTTGCTCGCCAGGAGGTCAGGAAGAATCCGGATACGGGTGGTTTCAGGCACTTGCCGGACGATCCTTCGATTCGTCGGGCCTCCGACGAAGGGCTATCCCCAATTCTAACAGTTGATCCTCGGAGACCGGGCTGGGTGAATCGATCATGAGATCAGTGGCCGAGGCCGTCTTCGGGAACGCGATCACCTCGCGGATCGATTGTTCACCGGCCAGGAGCATGACGAGCCGGTCAAAACCGAATGCGATACCCCCATGAGGCGGCGCCCCGTACTCAAGCGCATCCAGAAAGAACCCGAATTTCTGCCGGGCCTCCTCCGGGCTGAGACCGATGGCGTCGAACACCCGGCGTTGGATATCCGACCGGTGCATTCGAATGGAACCCCCGCCCAGTTCGACGCCGTTGAGCACAAGGTCATACGCCTTGGCCCTGACGCTTCCACGATCGCTCTCGAGTAACTCCATATCTTCTTCTCTGGGAGAGGTAAAGGGATGGTGCATCGCATTCCACCGCTTTTCGTTTTCATCCCACTCGAACATCGGGAAATCGACTACCCAAAGAAACGAGAACCTGCCCTCGTCAATAAGTCCCTCGCTCTGGGCGATCTCCAACCGCAAGGCACCGAGCACGGCAGCCACCACTACAGGGCGGCCCGCCACCAGGAGTACTATGGAGTTCTGCGGGGCCCGCACAAGTTTCACCACTTCCTGAATTTTCAGATCGCCGACGGCCTTCGCGAGGGGAGATTGGACCGCCCCTTCGGCCAGCTTGATCCATGCCAGTCCTTGTGCCCCGGCGCGCTTCACTGTTTCCGCCAACTCATCCGTCTGCTTCCGGGAGTACCGTGCTCCCCCCTCGACCACGATGGCTCGAATCACACCTCCGGCATCGAGAACCTGGGCATACGGAGCGAATCCCGTACCCTGAAACGCGGAGGTAAGATCGCAAATCTCCATTGCGAACCGGGTATCGGGTTTGTCCGATCCGTAGCGAAGTATGGCCTGATCGTAACTCACTCGCGGCAGCGGAAGACTGACCTCCACCCCGATCAGGCCGCACAGCTCCTTGATCATCGGTTCGATCATCCCGTAGATGTCCTCGGGGGAGGGGAAGGACATTTCGATATCTATTTGCGTAAACTCGGGTTGTCGGTCGGACCTGATGTCTTCATCCCGGAAGCAGCGGACAATCTGAAAGTACCGATCCATTCCTGAGATCATGAGCAGTTGCTTGAACAGCTGCGGAGACTGGGGCAGCGCGTAGAACTCTCCCGGATGGATCCGGCTGGGTACGATGAAATCTCGAGCACCCTCGGGGGTCGATTTGATCAACATCGGCGTTTCGATTTCGAGGAATCCTTGCCGATCGAGGTAGCGCCGGACCAGGAGCGCAGCGCGATGCCGGAGCGCCAGATTGGCCTGCATGCGGGGCCGCCGGAGATCAAGGTACCGATACTTCAATCGGATCTCCTCAGCCGGGAGCGTCTTAGCACTGTCGTCGATCGGCATTGCCGGCGTCTTCGCCACATTCAAGACGTGAACCCGTTCGGCCAGCACCTCGACCTTCCCGGTCGCGATGTTGGCGTTCACCGTCTCGGGCGCGCGCCGCAGGACGATCCCCCGTACGGCAACGACGTACTCCGAGCGAAGGTTCTTGGCCCGGCCATGCGCCTGCTCATTCCTGTCGGCATCAAAGACGATCTGCGTGATTCCGCTGCGGTCGCGCAAATCAACAAACGTGAGTGGTCCAAGATCCCTGCGGCGGTGAACCCAACCCATCAGAACGACGCTACGGCCCTCATCATCCAGCCGCAGCGCCCCGCACGTGTGCGTTCGCTTCAATTGATCCAGGTTCTCTAACTCCATCGTCGCCCCGAGTGAATTGAGATTTCCTCCAACCGCCGCACGAGATCGGCGTCTTCAATCGTCTGTTGGTCACCGCTCTTCATATCGCGGAGAATGTACGCCCCTGCCGAGATTTCTTCGTCGCCGATGATCAGGACGCGCCGGGCCTTGAGCTTATCCGCCATCGCCAGGGATTTCTTAAGCTTTCGCTCTTCGAAATCGAGTGCCGCGGACCAGCCGGCGCGCCGCAATCGGCGGGAAAGCGCTATCGCGCGCTCGCGTGCCGCCGGTCCTATATAAGCAAGGTAGACCTCGGGTCCGTCCGAGGCTTCCTCGGCAGCGCCTTCCGGGAGCATCAGCAACATCCGCTCGACCCCGAGCGCGAAGCCGAATCCCTTCGTCGGGGGACCGCCCAGCAACTCGGCCAGCCCGTCGTATCGCCCTCCCCCCACCAGCGTGTTTTGTGCACCGAGGTCGTCACTGACAATTTCGAACGCCGTCCGCCGGTAGTAATCCAGCCCGCGAACCAGCCGTTTCTCAAGACGGTAGGGGATCGCCGCCGTGTCAAGATGACGCCGGAAGGCTTCAAAGTGCTCCGCGCATGCGCCGCAGAGGTAGTCGACCATGGCCGGGAGCGACGCGATCACCGCCTGATCCGACTCGACTTTGCAGTCGAGAACCCGCAGCGTGTTGATCTCAAACCTTCTCCGACAATCCTCGCACATCGCGCCGATGGAGGGTTCCAGGGCGGCCCGCAACCCCGCAAGGTACCGGGGTCGACAATCGGGACAGCCGATCGAATTGACGAGGAGGACGCGAGTGGTGATTCCCAACGCATCCAGAAAACTCGAGAGCATCTCGATCACCTCGGCCTCGATCATGGGATCGTCGCTCTGGCCCAGCACTTCGGCTCCGATCTGATGAAACTGCCGGAGCCTTCCCTTCTGAGGTCGCTCGTACCGGAACTGAGGCCCGGCGTAAAAGAGCCGAGTCAGGGGAGCATCGACCCAGAGCTTATTCTCGATGTACGCCCGGACCACCGATGCCGTCGATTCGGGGCGCAGGGAGAGGCTCTCCCCGCTCCGATCTTTGAAGGTGTACATCTCCTTCGCGACGATGTCGGTCTCTTCGCCCACCGTTCGCGCGAACAGCTCTGTCCGTTCGAAGATCGGGGTTCGGATCTCGCGAAAGCCGTAGCGCTGGAAGAACTCCCGTGCCGTCTCTTCGATCTTTCGCCATCGGGGTATCGCCCCCGGAAGGATGTCGGCCGTACCCCGGATGCGCTGAATCATGTCTTGCCCGGTTCGGGGACGCCTTCGCGGTATTCTCTGACAAGGTCCACGTAATGCCGCCAGCCTGCGTCCATCATCGCCAGATCCTCGGGCCCGAGCGGGCGTTTCACGCGCGCGGGGATACCCGCCACCAGCATGCGCGGGGGCACCTCCTGGTTCATCCCAACAACGGCCCCGGCGGCCACAAACGCCTGTTCCCCGATGACCGCGCCGTCCAGGACGATGGCGCCCATGCCGATCAGGGCCCCATCCCTGATCGAGCATCCGTGGGCGATGACGTTATGGCCCATCGTAACCCGATGCCCGATGATCAATGGTGAGTCGTCCTGGTTGACGTGGAGCACCGATCCATCCTGAATATTCGTCGATTCACCGATACGGATGTAATTCATATCCCCGCGGATCACCGCGTTGAACCAGACCGAAGACTGTTTTCCCAGGTGAACATCTCCGATGATCTGGGCGCTCGCTTCGACGTACGCGGCATCGGCGATGACCGGAAAAACTCCGCGGAATGGACGAATCATGCAATCGTAGCCGTCAAAAACCCGAATCAAGAAACTTAACACATGAAAACAGGTGAGACAACCGGCTTGCCTGGAAGGTCCCGAATCCTGCATAGTGCGCATGTCCGCACCCGCCCGCGAGGCGCGATGATGGGCTCCATCCTCGACAGGCCGATGCTGCAGACCTGGAAGCGAACGGCGCTTCTCGCCTCCTTGATGGCGGTCGCGGCGGCTTGTCGCCCGCCGGTCAGGATCCCCACCGCCATCGATGGCTCTTCGCTGAATCGGAGCGGGCGGGGAGACACCCTTGAATTCACGCTCGAGGCCACAGCGATCACGGACGAGGATTCAGCCTACCAGACCTTCGACGCCAACCCTATTCTCGCGAGACTGCTCGTCGTGAAAGCGAAGCTCCGGAATCGATCGACTCAATCGCTGGTTACCCGCGAGGCATCCTGGGAACTTGAAGGCGGGAGCGGTCTCCGGTTCGAGCAGCTCTCCCCCATGAAGGCACTCGACCGGCTCTATTCCTATTATGGCGTCCGTACCTACGCCAAACACTCCCGGAAAGCCTTTCGCAAGCGGTTCGACCGGCTCGGCATCGATCTTGACGAACCCTTCCCTCCGGCCGGAGAGAGGGAGGGCCTGCTCTTCTTCCAGATTCCGGAGGCCCTGGATCCCCTAGGACCACTTCCGCCGCTGCGACTGCGCCTCTCGCAGATTTCGCTGCCCGGAGGACCGGCGCGGGGTCTGGATGTCGAAATCGAGCTTATTGGGGGAGTGTGAGTTGAATGTGGCTAGACTTTGGAGTAGGTCAATCCACTCTGGTTCTGGTACTTGCCCTGACGATCGGCGTAGGAAGTTTCGCACTCCTCGTCCGATTCCATGAAGATCACCTGGCCGATCCCCTCGTTTACGTAAACCCTGAGCGGAAGATTGGCAAGATTGGCGAGTTCAACTACGAGCCGCCCCTTCCATCCGGCTTCCAGGGGCGTCGTGTTAACGAGCAGGCCGGCGCGCGCATAGGTCGATTTCCCCATGGCGATCCCGGTGACGCGACGTGGCATGTTGAAGGTCTCAACGGTCAACGCGAGAGCATAGGATTGAGGCGGCAGGAGCCAGTACTGGGAGCCATCATCAGCCGTCCGGAGTGGCGCGTCGATCAGACTATCGGCGTCAAACCGCTTGGGATCGATCTCCCGGCCCCCGATCGGTGAAAAGACCCGGAATCCGTCGATCGCTAGCCTCATGTCGTAGCCATAGCAGGAAGTTCCGGCACTGATGATCTTTTTTCCGTTGGATTCCCGTACCAGCCGCTCCTCGAAAGGGTCGATCATCCCGTATTCACGGGCCATCCTGCGTATCCAATTGTCCGATTTGACCGTCATTCGCGCGGTTTCCTCATGATCGGGCGCTCCAGGGTTGGCGAAGTCTAGTGCCCACCTGCCCCGCTGTCAAAACAATCCTCAACCCCTGTCTTGGAGAGGCCAGGCGACAGGCTCCGAGAGCCGAAAGGAAACTTGGCGCTCCTGGTAGGCATGGCCCAGTAAACCTTTCGGTCCCTCGAACATGATTGATCCCTCGTGACTTGAATACCGGATCTCTTCCACTAACAGGCTTAACCTGAAGTGGTAAGAATGACCACATACTCAGCGAGCCTCCTCGATGCTTCACCTCGTTCCCCGTATAGTCGCAATTGATACTTCCCGTCGCCAAGGAATCCTCGAGGGAGTCGGATAAGAAAACTCCCCTGGCTACTGCGACGGAGACCCTTCCCTCGCCACCGGACATTCCCGTCCGCATGGATGATCTCCAGCGAGTAGTCGGGGTAGTTCGGAGGACCATCCCCGTTGAGGCTCAGTACTAGGCTCGTCGTAAAAGGTGGAAACCTGATGCGGCTGACTTCATCTTCTCCGCTTGACCTCAGAACTAAGCCTTCTGAGAAGAGGTCGTGAAGCAGAGGGCTGACCTCGGGTTGCCGAAGCCGGGCTACCTCGTCTTCATGCTGTCGCTGAAGTTCACCGGTTTGGTCTCGCAGACGCCGATTCTCGATCTCAAGCTGGCTGACCCTACCGGCGTTCAGCTTCAACTGCACATTCTCCTGCCTCAGCCGGTAAGCCCACCATCCGCTCAAGCCGAAAGCCACAGCCAACGTGGCGGCGAGCGCAAACAGAATGCTCGGGTACGATCTCGAAGGTACCCGTGCTGGTAAGGGCACCCCCATTCCAATCGCAGCTGGCTGCGCAACCCGATCTCGGAATGCGGCCCACTCGTGCCCGATGTCCACCGAATCAGGGCTCATTTCGGCCTCCCGCGGGCCCTCAAAGAAGTCACGTACGTCCTTCAGGTTCGCACGGCAGGCGCGGCAGGCAACGAGGTGCGATCGGGCAATCTCGCGATCGGGCTCCGCCAGCAGCCCTTCCTGGTAGGCCACCAGTTCGTCCTCGCTCAGATGGCGTCCCATTTTTTCCACCGACTCTTCAGCCAGCGCCATCATACAGCGGCTAAATTCGTCAGTCCTGCTCATCTTCAGTCTCTGCGAGCCTTGGGAGTATTAGAAATCAACGCTCTCAAAATACCACTTGAGCTTCTCCGCCAGGACCTTCCGCGCCTGGAAGAGATGGACCTTCACCGTGTTGGAATTGATCCCCAAAATAGCCCCGATCTCCTGGTAAGAGATATCGTCCGTCACTCGGAGTTGGACGCAGCGCCGCATCTGCTCCGGTAATTCCGCAAGTGCCTCTCTCAACACTCTGATTTTTTCTTGCTCCACCACACGGTCCGCCGGATGGGAACCAAGGTGCCCGGGCTTGGGGGTACTCGCGCGAAAATTCTCAACTTCTTCAACTGGAAGAATCGATAGAGCTGAGGATAGTACCACTCAAAAAGGAGCCGGAATCCCGTTTCCAGATCCTGCCCGTCTCTCAACTGACCGACAATCTCCGCCGTGGTTCTTTCTGCTTCAGCCATGGGAAGGGGACTTGGCTCCCCGATCGAGTTTGAAGCGTCCGATAGTTCTACCGACCTCCGAGTCAAATTTCCGGGCCATTCTCGCTCACGAGAGAAGAATGCGGAGATTTTCAGATAGCTTGGCACGATTTCTCCGCCCAATGCTCCCCAACTGACCCAAAAGCCGTCGGTTGTCGATGGCCCGTATCTGATCTACCATAATATCAGAAGGTGCCTTGAGCCCAGTCTCTCCCGTGGTGAGATGCACCCGCATATAGCTAGCCTTCAGCTCGATTTGGGTCGTCAATGGACACACCACAGTCGAAGGATGTAGACCATTCAAGAGATCCGTTTGAACGACGATCACAGCCGGGATCTTCCCGGGCTCCGTCCCTCGGCGCGGGTTAAGGTCGGCTAGGTAGATGTGCCACTTCCTGATCTCCATCGCCGCTCACTCTACCAACTGATCTTCGAGCTTTTCGAACGCTTCCAGGACCTCGAGAGAATCCTCGGCCACAAGTGTTGACTCGGCTGCCAGGGCTTTCTTCAAGAGCTTCCGCCTCCAAAGCTTATTGTATAAATCGATTGCCTCATTGCAGGGCTCCTGACCTAGGTTGAGTTTCGCAGTGTTTTTCCTTGCTTCTGGATGCAAGGTGGCATATAGTTATTGCGACATATGCCAAATCATCAACTGCTGCCGCGCCTCCCCCTGTTGCCGCCATCGGCTGAAGTCCTCAGCCCGGATCTAGCCGTGGCTCGTGACGGCAAGATGGTTGTCCTGTTCAACGCTGGCGGCGCGTTCTATACCTGCGCCGCGGACGACCAGGCGGGGTTGCGGCTGGCGGTGAGCATCACTGCGCGTCTGCGACTTGCTCCGGTCACCACGCTCGCGCAGCACTTCAAGGTGCATCGAGCGACGGTCCACCGCGCTCGGAGGCTCATCGAGAAGGGCGGAGTCGATGCGGTCCAGCCGGGCAATCGCGGCCCCAAGGGTCCACACAAGCTAACGCCTGAGGTGCTGCGCAAGGCTCAGGCAGCACTTGACGGTGGCGCGTCCCAGCGGGAGACGGCACGGCGCGTGGATGTCAGTCACTTCGCGATTGCCCACGCGATTCACCAGGGACGGCTTCGCAAACCGGTCGACACGCAGTCCACGATCGCATGGGTGGACGAGCCCACGCTGTCGCGCCCTTTCGAGCGAGCGGCAAATGATCAGTCGTGCGAAGCGGGCGTGGCGGTGAAGCGGACACTGGAGCGCGCGCTCGCGTGTTCGGGCAAGCTCGCGGAAGCGGAGCCGAAGTTCGAGGCCGCCGAGGCCGTGCCGAATGCGGGCGTGCTGCTGGCTGTGCCGGCGCTCGAGCACGAGGGGCTGCTCGAGGTGGGCGGACAGGTCTACGGCGGGCTCTCCAACGGCTTCTTCGGCCTGCGCTCGGTGCTGCTCACCTTCGGGTTCATGGCGCTGCTGCGCATCAAGACGCCCGAGCAGCTCACCGAGCACGACCCTGGGACGCTCGGCCTCCTGCTCGGCCTCGACCGCGTGCCGGAGGTCAAGACGCTGCGTCGCAAGCTCGCCGAGTTGGGCGAGCGCGGACTTGTTCGGACGCTCATGACGACGTTCACCGAGCGGTGGGCGAAGGCGCAGCCGGATGAACTCGGGATTCTCTACGTGGACGGCCACGTGCGTCCCTACCATGGGCGCACACACGTCCTGCCCAAGCATCATATGCAGCAGCGCGGGCGTCCGATGCCCGGCACCAAGGACTTCCACGTCAACGACCGCAACGCGGAGCCGCTGTTCTTCGTCACGGCCGAAGCCACTGAGGGGTTGCTGGCGACGCTGGACGAGAAGCTCCTGCCGGAGGTGCGGCGGCTCGTCGGGCCTGGCCGGCGCGTGACGATGGTCTTCGACCGCGAGGGCTGGAGCCCGAAGCGGTTCGCCAAGTGGAAGAAGAAGGGCTTCGACGTGCTCACCTACCGCAAGGGGAAGATGTCGACGTGGCGGGCGACGTCGTTCCACAAGAGAAAGGGCAGGGTGGGAGGAGAGTTGGTCGAGTACGCGCTCGCCGAGCGTGACGTGAAGCTGTCGAACGGGATGAACGTGCGCGAGATCAGGCGCCTGGCGGAGGATGGACACCAGACGTCCGTCATCACGACGAACAAGAAGCTATCCACGCTCACGGTCGCGCACCGGATGTTCTCGCGGTGGAGGCAGGAGAACTTCTTCCGGTACATGCGGCACGAGTTCGCCCTCGACCACCTGTGCACGCACGAGGTGGAACCCGCCGACCCGAAGCGGATCGTGCAACTCGAGCGCGAGCGGAAGATGCTCATCGACACGATCAAGATGGCCGCGTACCGCGCGGAGACGTCGCTGACGCGCCTCGTCGAGCCGCTCTTCGCGCGGCACGAGGACGAGTCGCGAAAGTTCCTGAAGTCGATCTTCCAGGCCACCGCGGACCTGATCCCGGACAGGCGCCGCAAGAGCCTCACCGTCCGCTTCCACGGCCTCTCGAGCCCGCGCGCCACCCGCGCCCTCGCGGAACTCTGCGCGGTGGTCAACGAGCGCGACTGCGTCTACCCTGCGACCGACCTGAAGCTCCGATTCGAAGTCCCGGCGTTGCAGAAATGATCACCCTGGGTCAGGAGCCCTGCATTGAGAGATATCGACGCACAATCCGTCGTCGGCGGGGCTACCCAGATCTTCTCTGATTCGCTGGCTAACGAAATACGCGCGGGTTATACGCAAAATGAGTATAACCAGCGATCATCAGCCAGCAGATCATATTACGAAGAGTTTGGGATTAAGGGGGTTCCTCCCTTCGAGGGATTGACGGGCTTGCCCGCTATTGCCCAACCGGGTGTCACAGGTCTGGGTGACAACAACCTTACTCCGGATAAAAGACAAGCCCAGGTCATACAAATCGGGGACAACCTGTCCTGGATTCACGGACGCCATTCGAGCAAGTTTGGCGCTGAGGCGTGGTTCCGGAGGAGGTTTCACAGGGCCCTGGGCGGCGCCCGCGGGGTCTTCAATTTCAACGGCCGTTTCACTTCGAGGACAGGACAGCAGGCAAGTCCAGTAAACGAAGGCTCAAGCTTTGGCGATCTGCTGCTTGGACAAACCAACTCAACCCGGTTAAGCACTACTGGGACAGCAAATTTTCGAGATCGTTACTACGGGTTCTACGGGACCGATACGTGGAAATTCTCCCCTCGATTAACCCTGAATGTCGGGTTGCGTTACGAGCTGCATACGCCTGTGTGGGAGGCTGACGACCGAATGTCGTTTTTCGACTTCGACCGGACCAGCCCGACGTTCGGAACGCTGGTGCTTGCCGCCGGAGGCAGCCTCCGTTCTCGTACGTTTTCCAATCTCGATACCAATAACTTTGCTCCACGTATCGGATTCGCCTATCAAATCAACCTTCGCGCCGTGATTCGTGGAGGCTTCGGTATATTTTACGGCAGTCGTGGCTTTGAAAATATTATAGAGTCGGGCGCAATCAATCCTCCTTACACCATCGACCGCATGGTTACGACTCCGAACAATGTGCCTGTGGCGACGACCGCGCTCGCCGACGGATTTCCGGACGGATGGCTCGATCCAGCGAATGTACTGAATCCAACCGTGTACACTCAGCCGGCGGACTTTCCCTGGCCCGAGGTGTATCAATGGAATCTCAACGTCCAGCGGGAGCTGCCCGGCGGCGTGGTCTTGTCGCTCGCCTATGTGGGATCGAGCGCTGCGCACTTGAACGGCCAGACCGATATCAACCAACCGCCGCCGGGCTCGGGAAATCACAATCTGCGGCGGCCGTTCCCCAGCTTCGGCACGATCAAGCTTCAATCGGACTTTGCCCACTCGACCTATCACGCCT
>JACQTD010000086.1 GCA_016210985.1 Acidobacteriota bacterium | reverse complement strand
GCTAACAGCCATCAAGATCCGCGGGGCGCGAGAGCATAACCTCAAGAATATCGATCTGGATATCCCGCGCAATACGCTGACGGTCATTACCGGGTTGAGCGGGTCGGGTAAATCGACCCTGGCCTTCGATACGATCTATGCTGAGGGCCAGCGCCGGTATGTCGAGTCGCTCTCCGCCTACGCCCGGCAGTTTCTTGACCAGTTCGAAAAGCCTGATGTCGATTCCATCGAGGGGCTCTCGCCGGCGCTCTCGATCGAGCAGAAGACGATCAATCGCAGTCCCCGTTCGACCGTCGGGACCGTCACCGAGATCTATGACTACTTGAGGCTGATGTTCTCGGCGATCGGCAGGCCTCATTGTCCGATGTGCGGGTTGCCGATCGAACGGCAAACAACTGATCAGATCGTAAAGAGCATACTCGAATTGGGCGAGGGTGACCGTGTGATGATTCTCGCCCCGGTCGTACGCGGGCGCAAGGGCGAGTTCCGAAAAGAACTGGAGAAGCTGGCCCGGACCGGCTTCCTCCGCGCGCGGATCGACGGCGATTTGAGGATGCTTGACGAGGAGATCGAACTCGACAAGCGCAAAAATCACACGATCGAGGTCGTCATTGACAGGCTTTTGATGAAGCCGGGGGTGCGGGACCGCCTGGAGGCCTCCGTGACCAGCGCCGCACGGATGACCGATGGCATCGTGCTGATCTCGATCGTGGACGGCGAAGAACGCCTCTTCTCGGAAAAGATGGCCTGCGCGAACTGTGCGATCTCAATTCCGACGCTGGAGCCCAGGTCGTTCTCCTTCAACAGTCCTTACGGCGCCTGTCCGGCGTGCAAGGGGCTCGGTACCCGGGATGAGATCGACCCGATCCGGCTGGTACCGGATTCCTCCACCTCGATCGCCAGCCTCACTATGCTTCCGTGGGACCGCGCCACCAGTATTTACCTGCGCGATGTACTCGTCGCGATAGCCCATCGCCACGGGGTCAGCCCCCAGACCGCTTTTGCCGATCTTCCGAAGCGAGTCAAAGAAGGATTCTTCCTGGGTCTTCCTGAAAGGGTCTCGGCGGAACATAACGGTTATCAATTCAAAGTGAAGTGGGAAGGTGCGGCGAAGTGCATCGAGAAACAGCTCGAAGCGGCGGCCGACGAAAGCGACTGGGAAGCCTATCAATCGATCATCTCGGTCGTGCCCTGCCCTGACTGTCTCGGCCATCGGCTTTCCGCGACCAGTCTCGCGGTTCGTGTGGGCGCCCGATCGATCGGAGACTACGCCGCGCTGCCGATCTCCCAGGCGTTGGCGGCGATCGGGAAGATTTCACTCTCGCCCCGCGAGCAGTTGATCGTGGGATTGGTCCTGAAGGAAATCTGCGGACGCCTCCATTTCCTGCACGAAGTCGGCGTAGGCTACCTGACGCTGGAACGTGCCGCTTCGACGCTCTCGGGGGGCGAAGCCCAGCGTATCCGACTGGCGACCCAACTGGGCTCGCGCCTCAGGGGAGTTCTCTACGTGCTGGATGAACCTTCGATCGGGCTCCATCCCCGGGATAACCTCCGCCTGATTCAGATGCTGGAACGCCTTCGGGATATGGGTAACACCGTGCTGGTCGTGGAGCACGACGAGGAAACCATACGACATGCCGATCACGTCATCGACCTCGGACCCGGCGCCGGCATCCATGGCGGGCACCTGGTCGCAAGCGGCACGCCCGATGAAATAGCGGGTCATCCGGACTCGCTGACGGGGAAGTATCTGTCCGGGGCGCGCTCCATTCCCATACCCGGACGGCGCCGGAGCCCGGATGGCAAGGCGATCACCGTGTCCGGGGCCCGTGCCAACAACCTGAAGAACATAACCGTGAGCTTTCCGCTGGGGCTCTTCACGGTGGTGACGGGCGTGGCCGGATCGGGTAAATCAACGCTGGTCGATGAGATTCTCTACCGTGCGCTGGCGCAGCATCTCTACCGCAGCTCCCAGCGGCCGGGAATCCATGACGCCGTCACCGGGCTGGAGCACATCGACAAGGTCATCGAGATTGACCAGTCCGCTATTGGCCGGACGCCGCGATCCAATCCCGCGACCTACACCGGCGTTTTCACGCACATCCGGGACCTCTTCTCGGCCCTGCCTGAGTCGCGGGCGCGCGGCTACCGGCCGGGACGGTTCAGCTTCAATGTCAAAGGGGGACGCTGCGAAGCCTGTCAGGGTGACGGGGTGAAACGCATTGAAATGAATTTCCTGCCCGATGTCTACGTCCAATGCGATGCCTGCCGCGGGGCACGCTACAACCGCGAGACGCTGAGCGTCCGATACAAAGGGAAGTCGATCAGTGACCTCCTTCGCACCACAGTCGAGGAGGCGTACCCGCTGCTCGATGCGGTACCGCAAATTAAGACGAAGTTGCAGACCCTGCTCGATGTCGGACTGGGATATATCGAGCTGGGACAGTCGGCCACTACCTTTTCCGGCGGTGAAGCCCAGCGAATCAAGCTTGCGAAGGAGCTCAGCAAGCGCGCAACCGGGCGTACGGTATACATTCTCGACGAGCCCACGACCGGGCTCCACTTCGAGGATGTTCGGAGACTGCTCGAGGTACTGCAGCGGTTAGTGGGCCTGGGCAATACCGTGATCGTCATTGAACATAATCTGGATGTCATCAAGGCCGCCGACTGGATCGTCGACTTGGGACCGGAAGGAGGCGAGGCCGGCGGAAGTCTGGTCGCCGAAGGATCGCCCGAGACCGTTGCCGGAATCATTTCATCCCATACCGGCCGGGCACTCGAATCTTTATTGCCGGGCGAGCGAGGTAAAGAAGGAAACGGGGAATCGGGGAAACGGAGAATCGGGCAAGCGGGGAATCGTGGAAACGGAGATTGGGTGAGCCCGGAGCAGAGGGAGAATGGAGGGCGACGCGCGAAGACTCAGCGGCCCAGAGCGGGTCGATCCCAGGAGGTTCCTCCCCGCCAGGAGACTTCGGACGAGGTGAGCGAGGCCCATGAAGCCTGACCAAGCGTGACCATGATGAAATCGGATATCATGCGGGCGATCATCCTCGAAACGGCGGAAGCTTCGGTAGCGGCTAAACGTAGATTCTTCGCCGATCGCCTCGACGAGGTCGAGCGGGTGGCCCGGCTTCTTGTCGATCGCCTGCGGGATGGAGGAAAGATCCTGCTCTTCGGCAATGGCGGAAGCGCGGCGGATGCCCAGCACCTCGCGGCCGAACTCGTGAACCGATTCACCGCCCAGCGTCCGGCCCTGGCGGCGATCTCGCTCACTACCGACACGTCGATTCTTACCTCGATCGCCAATGATGCCGATTTCGAGAGCGTATTCTCCCGGCAGGTGGAGGCCCTGGGCCGGCCGGGCGACGTGGTCGTGGCGATCAGCACGAGCGGGAATTCTCCCAATATCCTGGCCGGACTGCTCGCGGCGCGGGAGCGTGGTATGTCGACCGTGGCGCTCCTTGGCAGGGACGGAGGACGGGCACAGGCCCTGGCTGACCTCGCGCTGGTCGTGGAATCCGCCCACACCGCGAGAATTCAGGAAGTGCACATCACGCTGGGTCATATCCTGTGCGATCTCATCGAGCGGGAATTCGCCGCGCTTCCCGAGCCATGAGCGAATACGACATCGATCCGATCGACCTCTCCCGGCTCCGGACCTATCCCCTCGCTTCCCGGGAGAGCAAAGTGTCGGTGGCCGACCTGGGAAAGCCTTCTCGACCGGGTATTTCCGTTCATGAGTGGCTGAGCACCCTGCCGCAGGTGCTGGCGGCCGGGTCGATCAAGTCGGTAGCCCGGGCGGTCGTCGATGCACGAAGCGCCGGGCGGCCGGTGATCGCAGGTTTCGGCGGCCATGTCATCAAGGTGGGCCTCGCTCCGCTCCTGATTGACCTGATGCGGCGCGGTTTCATTACCGGGTTCGCCACCACGGGTTCGGGTGTAATCCACGATTTCGAAATCGCACTGGCCGGATCAACTTCCGAGGATGTCGACGCGTCGCTTTCCACGGGTGGTTTCGGTACGGCGGAGGAGACCGGTCGACTGATCAATCAAGCCATCGATGCCGCCGCAGAAGACGGATGCGGCATCGGCGAGGGCGTGGGCCGCGTTCTTCGAAAGATGAACCCGCCGTATGCAGCGTCCTCGCTGCTCTGCTGTGCTCATGAAAGGAAGGTTCCTCTCACCGTCCACGTCACGATCGGAGCCGACATCACCCACATCCATCCGGCCGCGCATGGCGGGCCGATCGGGGAAACCAGCCACCGCGACTTCAGGCTATTCTGCGCGATGGTTCGGGAGCTGGACGATGGCGGGGTCTATCTCAATCTCGGGTCGGCGGTCACCCTTCCGGAAGTATTCCTCAAGGCCGTAACCGTCGTACGCAACTTGGGCTCGCCGCTGAAATCGTTTACTACCGCCAATTTCGACTTTGTCCAGCACTATCGACCACTGACGAATGTCGTTCGCCGACCCGTGGAGGGCGTCGGACGAAGTTATGCCCTCACGGGACATCATGAATTGATGATCCCATTGCTGGCCGCGATCATCCTCGACATCGCGGTCGAAGCCACGTGAATGGCCCACAACCCTGTCATGAACGCGGAAGCCACCGTGAGGCCTCCCATCATCTCGATTGGAAGTCCGGTGGCGACTCTGATTTGCTTTCTGGTTGAGGCGTGTCGGCTGAGAGTTAGATGCTGTGGTTTACAGTGAAAGGGATGGTCCAATACTCTATTCAGAGTCGCCTTGCAGGGAATCAGGCAAACTTCATACCGGGTAGGTTTCAACTGGGCACCGACTGGGAACCAAAGTCAACTTCCACATAATCAATAAGCTCTGATCAATGATGAGCCAGATTCGTTCTCACGAATACGTTTCAAAGGTGACATTCCATTTCATTGATGCAAGCGCGTATTTCACAACTGAAATCCAAGCGGTCAAGCAGATTATCGTATTTTTCATGAGATCCGCGCTCCGCGCGCGGTGCCGAGACCCCGGTATCAGCGGCTTCGAACCTTCGTTGTTGACAACCATCTAGGTGCCGGATAGGTTAACTGTTTATTCATAAAATTAACTCAAAGTCCAAGCGTACGAGGTGACCAATGGCGAGAAGATCGAAGAAAGGATTTGCCTCAGCTTTCAAAACGGTTTTGCCCTACCTGCAGAAATACGGGGTGACCCTTCCCAATGAACTGCTCCAGGAGGTGTCACCTTCCGTCCGACTCTCGAAGGAAATCATACAGAAGATCGAGACGCAGATCGCGGTGGATGGCAACGCGCTAATCACAGTTGGCCCGAAGGGGAAGTTGATTGTGCGGAGCATGGAGTCCTACCGGCGCCGGCTCGAGATCGTGCAGCGGGTTCAGCCCTGGAAATCCCGCCAGCGAAAGAAGAAGACCCGGACGCCGAAGGCTGCTTCCAAGTAACCTTGTCGTAATCCGAGGATTAACCGCCATACGGGATCGACCTATGTCGAGAGCGAAAGCCGAAGTGACGAGCGACCGATCGCTTCCGAGCAGCGTGGAGACGGAACGCTCGATCCTGGGCGTCGTGCTGTTGGACAATACGACCCTCCCCCAGGTCCTCGAATTCCTTCATCGGGAGGACTTTTACGTCGACGCGCACCGGCGGATTCTGGACAAGATGATCGCTCTCTTCGAGAAAGGGCAGCCGGTCGATCCCCTGACGCTGCGCGAAGAACTCTCGCGCTCGAGCGAACTCGATCAGGTCGGCGGCGTCCGCTACCTCGGGAGATTGATCGACGGCGTACCCCAGCTCCGCAATCTCGAGCACTATGCCAGGATCGTGAGAGAGAAATCGATGTTGCGGAGGCTGATCCTGGCGTCTCATCAAATCATTGGAGACTGCTTCGAGCTGGAGGAGGATTCGGCCGAGGTCATGACCCGGGCGCAACAGTCGATACTTCAGATCGCCGAAGACCAGCGGACTAGCGGTTTCACGATCGTCGCCGAGGTCGCCCGGCGCCAACTGGAGACCATCGAGCAGCTGGCGGGCCGGCCCCACACCATCACCGGCCTCCCTTCCGGATTCACAGAGTTTGACCAGCTCACTTCCGGCCTCCAGCCGAGCGACTTGATCATCGTCGCGGCCAGACCGAGCGCGGGCAAGACTTCCTTCGCGCTGTCGATTGCCCAGCATGCAGCCTCACAAGGCTTCACCACCGGAATCTATTCGCTGGAGATGAGCAAGGAACAACTGGTCATGCGGCTTCTCTGCTCCGAGTCTCGGGTCAACATGCACCGTTACCGCGCCGGATTCCTCAATCAGGAGGAGTGGAAGCGACTGGCCGCGGGCCTGCACGCCCTCAGCCAATGGAAGATTTTCATCGACGACACACCCGGGATCAACCCCCTCGAAGTCCGGGCCAAGGCGCGCCGGCTGAAGCACGAGCGGGGCCTGGATCTGCTGGTGATCGATTACCTGCAACTGATGGCGGCACGCGGGCGCGTCGAGAGCCGCACCCAGGAGGTCTCGCAGATCTCCCGTGAATTGAAGGCGATTGCGAAGGAGCTTAACATTCCGGTGCTGGTCGTTTCCCAGCTCTCCCGGGCGCCGGAAATGCGGCAGGAGCACAAACCCCAGCTGTCGGATCTTCGCGAATCCGGCCAGATTGAACAGGACGCGGACGTCGTGGTCTTCATCTATCGCGAGGAGATGTACAATCCTACCGAGGAGAACAGCGGCATCGCGGAGATCATCATCGGCAAGCAGCGCAACGGGCCGACCGACTCGCTGAAGCTGGCCTTCCTGAAGGAGTTCACGCGCTTCGAAAATCTCTGGCGTGAATAGCCCGCCGCTCTCCCGCGGATCGTGTCAAACGACTCCATCGCCGAACGCCTGACCGGCCAGCGCCCCACCTGGGCGGAGATCCACCTCGGCCATCTTGAACACAACTACCGGGCGATCCGGCGCCGCGTCGGTCCCGGCGTTCAGTGCATGGCGGTCCTGAAGGCCGATGCCTATGGCCACGGGGCGGTCGTGCTCGCGCCACGACTCGAGCAGTGGGGCGTCGAGGCCTTCGCTGTCGCCATCCCGGAAGAGGGTGCCGCCCTGCGCGCGGCCGGCATCACCCGGCCGATCCTCTGCCTCCAAGGGTTCTGGAAGGGGCAGGAAGACCTGCTGTTGGAACAGAACCTGACCCCCGCCGTCTTCGATCCCGACACGCTCCGCCTGCTGGACGAAGCTGCGGCCAAGTGGTCCGTCCCCGTCCTTTATCACCTCAAAATCGACACCGGCATGGGGCGCCTCGGCGTGCCCGTGGATGCCCTGGCCCCGTTCCTGGCCCAAGCTGCCAAGTTCCGGCACGTGCGGATGGAGGGAGTGCTCTCGCACCTCGCCAGCGCCGGTGAAGGAACCGGCGAAGCGCAGACAGAGGTACAGGTGAACCGTTTCGAATCGGCCGTCCGCATGATCCGTGAAGCCGGATTCCAGCCCCGCCTCCGCCACATGGCCAATAGTGCCGGTACGCATGCCTATCCGGAGGCGTGGCTCAACATGGTCCGGCCCGGAGCCATTCTTTACGGCCTGAAGGGCGACATATTGAGGAAGCCGGATTCCGATCTCGATCTCAAACCGGTACTCTCGCTCCGCACCCGAATCATGTATCTCAAGTCGGTGCCGGAAGGAACGCCGCTCGGATACGGCGCGACGTTCACCACCACCCGACCGAGCCGCATCGCCACGCTCACGATCGGCTATCACGACGGCTACCCGCGGGCCCTCTCGAACCGTGGCAGCGCATTGGTGCGCGGCCGTCGCGTTCCCGTAGTCGGACGCATCAGCATGGATCTGACCCTCCTCGATGTCTCCGCGATTGAGGATGCAGAAGTCGGAGACGTGGCCACGCTTATTGGGAGCGACGGCGAACAAGCGATCCGGGTCGAGGAAGTCGCGGCGATGGCCGGGACGATCTCGTATGAGATCGTGTGCGGGATCGGCCTGCGGGTGCCACGCGTGCCGGTGGAAGGCTGAGCGGATGGACGCGACAATGAGGGAGGCCGGCCGACGCCGGACTCCGACCCGGGAGGATCCCAGAAATGAACGTGCGACTAATGCTGAATAGAATTACCTTTGGGGGAGTGCTATCCGCCATCGCCTGTGTGAGTCTGGTAGCGATCGCCCAACCATCGCCTTCCCCCTCCGACCCTCCACACCGCCCTCCGGCCGCGGGTCGGGAAGGAACTGACCATCGGGTTCAAGGTCATGGGGGGCACGATGCGGGCGTCAACCGGCGCGGCGATCAGGTGATGGGATTTGATCACGGGACGACGACGCACCATTTCCGGCTAAGGCCGGAAGGCGGCCTGATTGAAGTTGAAGCGAACGATCCTCGGGATACGGCCAGCCGCGACCGGATCAGAGCGCATTTGCGCCACATTGCCGTGAAATTCGCAAACGGTGATTTCACCGCGCCGATGTTGATCCATGCCCGGACCCCGCCGGGAGTCCCCGCCATGATCCGATTGAAGGAAGAAGTTCGGTACCAGTTCGAGGAATCGGAAAGGGGGGGCCGTGTTCGCATCACGACGCGCGACGAAAGCGCGCTCACGGCGATCCACGAATTCCTTCGATTCCAGATCGAGGATCACCAGACCGATGATTCGAAGGAAGTGGAGAACCCTGTGATTCCCGGCTGATTAAAGCGTCAGGTTCCGGAGGCGGAGCGCGTTGCTGATCACGGACACCGAGCTGAACGTCATGGCCGCGGCCGCCAGCATGGGACTCATCAGTATGCCGAAGACGGGATAGAGCGCACCGGCCGCAACCGGAACGCCAACCATGTTGTACGCGAACGCAAAAAAGAGATTCTGGCGAATGTTCTGCATGGTGGCGCGGCTGAGTGACCGGGCCCGGACCAGCCCGGTCAAATCACCTTTCACCAGCGTCACGCCCGCGCTCTCGATGGCCACATCGGTACCCGTCCCCATGGCGATTCCCACGTGTGCCTGGGCGAGCGCCGGAGCGTCATTGATTCCGTCGCCGGCCATCGCCACGATCCGCCCTTGCGATTGGAGCCGCTTCACGACATCGCTCTTCCGGCCGGGCAGCACGCCGGCTTCGACTTCGTCGATCCCCAGTCTCCCCGCCACCGCCTCCGCCGTCGTACGATTGTCGCCCGTGAGCATGACGATGCGGATTCCCTCTTCGTGAAACCGCCGGATCGCTTCCGCGGCTGTGGGTTTGATGGGATCCTCCACTCCAATCCATCCGGCGACCCGATGATCGAGGGCAACCAGCATCACCGTCAGCCCCGAAGTGCGCAGCGCCTCGATCCGTCCGCCGACCTCGGACATATCGACCTCGAATTCCTTCAGCATGGCCTCATTCCCGAGCGCCACCGCCTGTCCCTTCACGGTGCCGGCCACACCTTTCCCCGTGATCGACCGAAAATCCAGCGCTTCCGAAAGCTGAAGCGATCGCTCCCGTGCCGCCGCGACGATCGATTCGGCCAGTGGATGCTCACTCGCCCGCTCCAAGCTTGCCGCCAGCCGCAGCAGTTCCATCTCGTCCTGCCCCTGCACGGGAGCGATTAAGGTCACGCGAGGTTTACCTTCGGTGAGCGTCCCGGTCTTATCGATCACGAGGGTATCGACCCGTTCCAGCGTTTCGAGCGCTTCCCCGTTCCGGATCAACACGCCCACCGTGGCGCCGCGTCCCATCCCCACCATGATCGACATGGGCGTCGCCAGACCGAGCGCGCAGGGACAGGCAATGATCAGCACGGCGACGGCATTGACGATCGCATGCAAAAGTCGAGGCTCGGGCCCAAAAAACGACCAGATGATGAAAGTAAGCAAGGAGACCAGCACCACCGCCGGAACAAAGTAGGAAGAGACCTGATCTGCCAGTCGTTGGATGGGTGCGCGGCTCCGCTGAGCCTCGCTCACCAGCTTGACGATCCGGGCAAGCAAGGTTTCGCTGCCGACCCGTTCGGCTCGCATCACCAGACTGCCGGTGCCGTTCAGCGTCCCGCCGGTCAAGTTGCTGCCGGCCACTTTCTCCACCGGCACGGACTCCCCCGTGACCATCGACTCGTCAACCGAGCTCGCCCCTTCAAGCACGACGCCGTCGACCGGCACTTTCTCACCTGGGCGGATGCGAAGCCGGTCCCCCGGCTTCACCTGTTCCAACGGTATGTCCTCCTCCACGCGGCCATCGCGCAAGATCCGGGCAGACTGGGGAGCCAGGGCGAGCAGCGAGCGGATGGCGCTGCTGGTCCGGTTGCGGGCACGGAGCTCGAGCACCTGCCCGAGCAAGACGAGCGTCGTGATGACCGCCGCGGCTTCAAAGTAAACCGCCGGCTCCCCGCCGTGTCCGCGAAACGACTCGGCGAAGAGCCCCGGAAAAAAGGTGGCCACAAGGCTGTAGAGATAGGCCACGCCGGTTCCGATCGCGATCAGCGTGAACATGTTGAGACTTCGATTCACCAAGGATTGCCATCCGCGCTGGAAGAACGGCCAACCTCCCCAGAGCACGACGGGTGTCGCGAGGAGAAGCTGAATCCATAGCCCCTGCCGGCCGAAGGCGTGCGGCAGTGTGAGACCGGGAATCATCTCCGACATCGCGAGCGCAAATACCGGAGTGGTGAGAATCAGACTGATCCGGAACCGTCGGCTCATCTCCGAGAGTTCGGGAGGAGTTTCTTCATCGACCGCCACGGTCCGGGGCTCGAGCGCCATTCCGCATATCGGACACGTTCCCGGTGCGTCACGCACGATTTCGGGATGCATCGGGCAGGTGTACTGCTGTCCCGTCACGGCCGCGGCTGGCGCCGGCCGAGCAGCCGGTTTGAGGCCCAGCTGAATCAGGGCCGGCTTCAGATAGGATTCGGGCCGTTCCCTGAACTTGATCAGGCAGTTCTCGGAGCAGAAGTAGTAGGT
>JACQTD010000084.1 GCA_016210985.1 Acidobacteriota bacterium | reverse complement strand
GATCTAGCCCTGAAAGGGCGCAACAGGGATCGAGGTGATCATCTGACCCTTCATTCAGTTCAGTTGAGCGCTCGCTCGATTGTCGCTCACTTTTATTCCGCCCCTACAGGGCTCGTCCGGTACTCGTTCGTAACCCAGGGCGCCGCTCCGCTTTGCCCTGGGCTATCATATTCTGGCCCTTCAGGCCGAAGCGCACGATGCCGAGAAGCTGAGGCAGGCACAGGTAGGGAATTCCCATGGGCTATGTAGCACGGCCCGCGGGGCGCAAAATGTAGAAACTCCAGGCGCGGCTACGCCACGCGCCTTCGATGTCGGGTAATAATCCCGGCCTTGAAAGGCCGGGTTACAGTCATGAGGCCGCTAACGCGGCCGAGCGAGAGCACAGAACCGCGGCTGATGCCAATCGAGAATACCGTGCCACGGTCAGTTGAAAGGCAAGGCCGGGAATTGGAATTGAGAGTTTTTGCGCTTGACAGCCCCCAAGCGGATGGGGTAAAAGCCCCTTTCCTTAGTCTGGTAATTATTAGGATGCCTACCCTTCAACGACAGTCGACGACCACCCTGCAGCCGATCTGCCTGGCTCAGGATCCTGGTATGTTCGCTTGCTGTTGTTGTTGCGCCAGTGACCATCGGCCGGTAGTGGCATCCGGGGCCCTTCATGATCGCTAGCTGATCAACAGCCCTGGAAGGAAATCCAGAACCCACTGTCGGACGAAACCCGGCGGTGGGTTTTTCTTTTTGGCGTAGGAGTACGGTATTGCAAGACCAGGAAATCTGAATTCCCTGCAGCGGAGGAAAAAGAAGTTCATGCCCACTACCCTCGATCAACACTCGATCCCGGCCCTGAACAAGGAATGGGAAGCCCTGTCCGCCCAGGAAGTCGTGGGCCGGGCTCTGGAACTGTTTCATCCGAGGATGTCCCTGGCTTCAAGTTTCGGAGCCGAGGATGTTGTTCTCATCGATATGTTAAGAAAGGCCAATGCTGAGGCCCGCGTATTCACACTCGACACCGGACGCCTGAACCAGGAGACCTATGACGTGATCGATGCGATCCGAGAGCGGTATGGACTTCGGGTCGAGGCTTATTTCCCTCAGCGTGATTCGGTCGAGGAGATGGAGCGGGAGCACGGGGTCAATCTCTTCTATCGCGCCATTGACCTCCGAAAGCTCTGCTGCAATGTGCGCAAAGTCGAACCGCTCGGGCGCGCGCTGGAGGAGCTTGATGCCTGGATGACGGGGCTGCGCCGGGACCAGACCGCGGTTCGGGCCACCGTGGGCAAGGTGGAGTGGGACGCCGCGCACAACATGGTCAAGGTCAACCCGCTGCTCGATTGGAATTGGGATGACGTCCTGAAGTACATTCGTGATCAAAACGTTCCCTACAATACGCTCCATGACCGTGGATTCCCCAGCATCGGTTGCGCTCCCTGCACGCGACCGATCAAGCCGGGTGAGGATCTGCGGGCCGGCAGGTGGTGGTGGGAAGCTGAAGCCGGCGCCAAGGAGTGTGGGTTGCACGTACGATGACTGGCGATCTTAGCACCGACCTACTCTCGCTGGTCGTCATCACGTTCATCGCTGCGACCGTGAATGGCGCGTTGGGCTACGGCTTCTCGTCGCTCACGGTCCCGGTGGCGATGTTGTTCTTCACCAACCGGGTGCTCAACCCCTGCCTCCTGCTGGTTGAGCTGGTCGTCAACGCCTATGTCCTGATGGTCAATCGACGGGCCGTTCCCCGGGTCTGGCGCCGGGTGCTTCCGCTCATGGGCGGCCTGGTACCGGGCGTGGTGGTCGGCAGCACCGTGCTGGCGCTGGTCAATCCTGAATGGCTCAAATTCGGAATCTTCATTGTGTTGCTTCCACTTATCCTAGTGCAGGCGGCAGGCGTCCGCCGGCCGATCCGGGCGGAGAAGCGGTTCAGCCTGGCCTTCGGAGGCGGAGTCGGCGTGCTCTACTCGCTGACGACCATATCCGGTCCGCCGCTGGCCCTGCTGCTCAACAACCAGGGCTTCGCCAAGGCGGAGTTCCGCGCCGCGCTGGCGATGGTTCGGCTGGCGGAATCGGCGCTCACGGCGATCGCCTATCTCGCGCTCGGGCTCTTCACGATCGAGAGTCTGCAATTGGTCCCCTACGTCACCCCGAGTGTGCTGATCGGCATTCCCCTGGGAACTTACCTCATCAGCCGCATTTCGGCCGAGACCTTCCGCCGTGTATGCATGAGCTTCGATGCCTGGGCCGTGGGCTTCGGACTTTCGTCAACGCTCAGGCATCTCGGACTCGTCCTGGGGCCGGCCGCATTTGGCGTGTTGCTGGCAACCATAGCCGTCGACGGCCTGTTGTTGGTTCGGTATTTTCGCGGCACAAGACCCTTCCGCCGGACGCATGCCCATCCTGAACCCACACCCGCATTGAGCCCATAAATGAGCACGGAGTACAAAGAGACCAAGGCGCATCGGCACGAGCGCTTGAAGCGGCAGAAGAACCCTTGGGACTGCCTCGATGAGATACGGGGGTTCGCCCGGGATGGCTTCGGGTCGATTCCGCCGGAGTGGTTGTCGGCTTACTTCCGTTGGTGGGGAATTTATACCCAGGGAGATGGAGCGGGGGCGGTCGGCGGACGCGGCGGCGAGGGCAAGGCCCTTCCCTACTTCATGGTGCGCATCCGCATCCCCAACGGTCTGCTCAACTCCCGCCAGGTCCGCACGCTCGCCCAGATCTCGGCCCGGCATGCCCGCGGCGTTGCCGACATCACGGTCCGCCAGAACATCCAGTTGCACTGGGTGACAGTGGAGTCGCTGCCCGAAGTCTTCGAATCCCTGTGGAGCGTCGGATTGACTACCATGGGTGCCTGTGGCGATGATACGCGGAATATCATCGGTTGCCCGCTGGCGGGCGTTGACGCCACGGAAATCTGCGACGCTTCGCCGCTGGTCTTCCAGGCAACCGAGCAGATGAACGGCAATCCCGAGTTCTACAATCTTCCACGGAAATTCAAGATCTGTATTACCGGTTGCCGGGTCTGGTGCTCATACCCGGAGATCAATGACATCGGCCTGACCGCCATCCGGCGTTCCGGCCCGGGGGGTGAAGAAATCGGCTTCTCGCTCAGGGTCGGCGGCGGTCTCTCCACCGACCCTCACCTGGGCGTGCGGATGAAGGCTTTCATCCGGTGGAATCAGGTGCTCCCGGTGATCAAAATCATTGCCGAGATCTTTCGCGACGCCGACGGTCTTCGCGAGAGCCGGGAACGCGCGAGGTTGAAGTTCCTTTTTCTTCGGCACGGTTGCACCGAGGAGATCTTCAGGAAAGAACTCGAACGACGCTTGGGTTACGCTTTGGATCCGGACGTGGCCGAAGATTCCCCCACGGACGTGTTCCGCGACCACGTCGGCGTCCACCCGCAGCGACAGGAAGGCCTATCTTATGTGGGCGCATCCGTACTCCGGGGACGAATCACGCCCGTGCAGTTGGAGACGGTGGCCGAACTGGCGGAGCGTTACGCCGGCGGCGAAATCCGGACGACCAATATGCAGAACATGCTGATGATCAATGTGCCGGATCGACATACGGAGAGACTTGCAGCGGCGCTGACCGGCGCCGGTTTGCCGGTGGCCGGATCGAGTTTTCGAAGAGGCGCGGTGGCCTGCACCGGTACGGAGTTCTGCAAACTGGCCATCACCGAGACGAAGGGGTTCACACGCTGGCTGGTCGAAGAGTTGGACACACGCTTGCCCGGTTTCGACCAGCACATCAGGCTGAATGTAACCGGCTGCCCGAACAGTTGCGGCCAACACTGGATCGCCGATATCGGGATCGAAGGCAAGAAGATCAAAGAAGCCGGCCGATTCGTCGATGCCTACTATTTTTGCGTGGGAGGCGCGGTCGGGCGCCACCAGGCCATTGCCCGTCCCGTCGGGTACCGGTGCCTGGCCTCCGAGGTGCCGGAAACGATCGAACGACTGCTACGCCATTACCTAGGGAACCGGCGGGCAGATGAGAATTTTCGGGCCTTCGCGGCGCGACATAGTGACGATGAGATCCGCACGCTTCTGGCCGGCAGCGAGACGCCCGCCGTGGCCAGGGATATCGCGAGAGGGCCCGCCCCGCTCGAAGTCCGCGGATGAGACTGCCGCCCAGGATCCCGCTCCCGAGGATTCGATGATGCTCTTCCCCATGTTTCTGCGGCTCGAACACAGGCCCTGCCTGGTGGTCGGAGCCGGCCGGATCGCAGGTGATAAGATCGATTCGTTGCTGATCTCGGGCGCAAGGGTGCATGTCGTAGCGCCGGATACGAAACCCCCGGTGGACGAGTGGATTCTCGAGCATAAGGTAACCTGGAGACGGGGCGGCTTCGAACCATCGGATTTGGATGGCAAGTTTCTGGTGATCGACGCAACCCCGGCTGAGGAACTACATGCCGTGATCTTCGAGGAAGCCTCCCGCCGCGGCGTGTTGTGCAATATTGTCGACGATCCCAACCGGTGTGATTTTCACTTTCCAGCCATCGTCAGGCGCGGAGACCTCCAGCTCGCCATCTCGACGGGTGGCCAGAGCCCTGCGCTTGCGCAGCGCTTGAGGCGGGAACTGGAAGCGCAGTTCGGACCGAGTTACGAGGACTGGATCTCCCAGCTCGGCGAGGCAAGGCGCCGGCTGATGTCGATCCCCATGGACCCGGAGCAACGGAAGGCGCTGCTTCACCGGTTAGCCGGACCCGAAGCCTATCAGGCGTTTGTTTCCTCCGTGGGAAGAGCCAGTTCCAAGGGTGGATTCCTGTGACCGGTAAGGTCTATCTGGTGGGCGCCGGACCCGGCGATCCTGAATTACTGACGTTGAAGGCCCTACGCGTCCTCAACACGGCGGATGTGATCCTGCACGACGACCTGGTCAGCGCCGACATCCTTCAATTGGCTCCTCCCGCGGCCCAGGTCCTGAACGTGGGGAAGCGATGCGGGAATCAGGCCATTCGACAGGAGGAAATCTCCGAGTTGATGGTGGGGTTCGCGCGTAGCGGCCATACGGTAGTCCGTCTGAAGGGAGGCGATCCGCTCATCTTCGGACGTGCCGGGGAGGAGATGGAAGCGCTGCGGGTCTCGGGGATCGAGCTCGAAGTCGTTCCGGGAATCACGGCGGCGACCGCGGCCGCGGCATCGGCGGGCGTATCGCTGACCGATCGTCGTTTCGGCGCTTCGGTTGTCCTGGTCACCGGTCACAGGCTCGGAGGGCTGCCCCCGGATGATTGGCGATCCCTTGCCTCATCGAAAGCCATGGTTGCGATTTACATGCCAGGCAAGGATTTCGGCCGGCTCTCACACGACCTCATCGCCGCCGGATGGGATGGCGATACCCCTTGCCTGGCTACCTCACGCGCGTCCACTCCCGGGGAGCGACGCCACCTTACAACCTTGCGAAATCTGGCCGAGACTCCTCAGACAACTCCCCCCTGCATCCTTCTGGTAGGCGCCGGCGTATCCGCGGTGACTTCTGATTCCGACGACACGGATGCTCCAGCGAAGGTCTTACTCATGGCAGGAGCCTGATATACGGGCGGGTTCAGGTCGCAGCTCAGGGGTCTCCTCGCCGGGCAGTCGCATCGGGCGGAGGGGAAGGAGATGAGAGATCGGCCGCAACCTGATCGGCAATCTTCGTGGCTTCCTCAACACAATCGCCGGTCGAGACTCCTCCGAGATAGTTCCCGGCAAGAAAGAGGTGCGGCAGCGCAAGGAGGTCCACGGCAACCTGCCTACGCAAGGCCGGATGTCCCAGGTGGTATTGTGGGATTGACCGGCTATATCGGTAAACGGCCACCGCACGCGGATTTGAGCGAATCCCCATTGAACTGGCCAAGTCCCTGCGCACCACTTCAATCACCGCATCGTCCGTCAATTCAGCCGCGGCCGGATCTGTGGCGCCTCCGAGAAAACTGGTGAGACAAGCCCCGCCTTCAGGCGCGCGGCCTGGGAAGAGGCTCGAGTTCCAAATGCAGCCCAGAATGCGGAGGCCCTCGTTCCGGGCGACGAGGAATCCGAAGCCATCCATCGCGCGGGGTACCGACGGGCCTTCGTACCCAAGGCAAACGACGACCAGTGGCGGGTGCTCGATCGATTCCAGGCGGTCCGCCAATTCTTTTGAAAGCGGCCGAAGCAAGCGAGCCGAGACATGGGCTGGAGTGGCGATCACGACAGCGTCGGCTTCGATAGACTCAACCTGGCCCGCATGGGTAACCTCGATCGTGAGCGGCGCTGAAACCGACGTCAGAGAATAGTGTAGCCCGGTCACTTCCCTGCTCAGCATGGTTCGCTGGCCCAACCGCTCCGCCAGCCTTTCAGGCAGACTTGAAAGGCCCCGCCGGAATGAGCAGAGTTGCGGCTTAAAGGCTGGTTTCCGGGCCTTCCTGAGGGACTTGAGAAGACCTCCCAGAACGCTGCCATATTGCCGTTCCAGCTCCGCCAGCATGGGAAAAGAGGCTTGGAGGCTCAGCCGGCTGGCGTCGCCGGCATAGACACCTGAGACAAAGGGCTGGACCAGCCGGTCGAGCACCTGACGGCCAAACCGGCGCTCGAAAAACTCCGCGACTGTCTCCTCACGCCCCGGAGGTTTCGGCGCAAAGGGTTCGAGAAGGATTCCCAGCTTGTCGCGCGGTCCAATAAGGCGAGTACCAAGGAATGCCACAGGGTTCATCGGTACCTGCATGAGTGTCCCGGCGAAATAGATGTAACGCGGCGCTGACGGGCTTGCCGTGACCAATTCGTCACTCAACTGCAATTCTTCAATCAGACGAATGAATTCGGGAGTGCTCCGGAAACTGTTGGGCCCCTGTTCGAAAAGAAATCCGTCCTTCCCGTCGGTCCGGATGACGCCTCCGGGCCAATCCTGCAGTTCGAGCAACAATACGTCAAGACCTTTCTCCACCAGGCGATAGGCGCAAGTCAAGCCTGAAATCCCGGCGCCAATCACGACGATTCGGGGAGGCATGGATCAGGAAGACCGTGGCGCGGGCGAGGCCGCGGAAGAATCCTCGACGAGTCTTTCCTCAACGAGGCGAACCAGGCAACCGATAAAATCGGGACGAAGATTGAGCGCGGGTACCCTACGGAAATCCTCGATGCCCGATCGGGCGGCCAGCTCCTTATAAAGAACATCGATCTCGTAAAGGGTTTCGACGTGCTCGGAGACAAATGAGATCGGCACGACCAGGATCCGCCGCACGCTCGATCGGCCGAGCTGACCGATTACCTCGTCGGTGTAAGGCCGTATCCAGCGGACCGGGCCCAGGCGGCTTTGAAACGTCAGTTGATACGGGAAGCGTCGTCCCAGCCGATCCATGACGAGTTCGACCGTCGACCGTGTCTGTTCCACGTAGGGATCACCCTGTTTAACGTACCTTTCCGGTATGCCATGCGCGCTGAAGAGCACATGCGTTTCCATCACGGGGTTCAGGCACGCGGAATCCAAAGCCTCCAAGATCATCCCGGCCAGCGTTTGAACATAAAGCGGATGATCATGCCACTGCCGGATGATGGTCATGGAGGGCCGCTGATCCGGCGAGAACCGACCCAAAGCCTTTTCGAGCTTGGCGAGGCAGGCGCCAGTCGTCGTCACCGAGTACTGGGGAAAGAGCGGAAGCACGATCAGGCGTGAAATCCCATCGCTCCGAATCGTCTCCACCGTAGCGTCGATGAAGGGGTGCCAGCACTGCATGCCGACATAAACCCCGAAGTCGTGTCCGTTCCGCTTCAGAAGGCTCGCCAGCGCCCGGCCTTGCTCTTCGGTTATCCTGCGGATCGGGGAGCCGCCCCCGATCCGCCGATAATAACTCTGGGATTTCTTCTCCCTGAGCATGGAGATCAACCGGGCAAGCGGTTCGCGCAGAAGCGTGGGAATACGGATGACGTCCGGATCGGCGAAGAGCTGGTAAAGAAACGGCCTGACCTCCTCCAGCTTCTCCGGCCCTCCGAAGTTGAGGAGCAGCACGCCCGTCCGAGGGTTCATCCGCCGTACCCCTATCCGCTCACAGCGTCCTGGAAAAGACCAGCTGCTCCTGACCCTTCCTTCCCAGGTACCTGTCGAAGACCATCGCGATATTGCGCAAGAATATGGCCCCGAGCGGCGTAGCGGAGATCGTCAACTCATCCCGGGTGATCAGCCCGTCCTTCTCCAATACTTCCAATCCCGCCTGCTCGACATGAAAATAATCATCGAAGACGACTCCGAACTCCGCCTCGAGCTCGGGCTTGCTGATCATACGGTGACACAGCATTCGAGTGATGAGTGCGCGCCGGAGCACGTCGTCATCGGTCATGGTGCACCCGCGGAACGCCGGTGCCCGGCCTTCATCGAGCGCGCGATAATACGAGTCGAGATCCCGGTGATTCTGCGCGTAGACGCGCCCGACGCTGCTGATCGCGCTGACCCCCATGGCATAGAGATCGGCGTGCGCACGCGTCGAGTAACCTTGGAAATTCCGATGCAGGGTCTTGTCGTCCTGCGCGATCGCCAGCTCGTCGTCCGGCTTCGCGAAGTGATCCATACCAATGTAACGGTAGCCTGCCTCGGTGAAGAGACGGATCCCGGTCTGAAACAGCTTGAATTTGTCGAGCCCTTCGGGCAGATGACGCGCAAAGGACCCTTGCTGCTTTTTCAGCCAGGGCACGTGGGCGTAACTGTACATGGCGACACGGTTGGGACTAATGCGGATCACCTTCTCTACGCTGTCGGCGAAGCTCTCGGGTGTCTGGTACGGAAGACCATAGATCAGGTCCAGATTGATGCTCCCAAACCCCAGCTCGCGGCAGAGTTCGACCAGGTTTCGGGTAAGCTCGTAAGGTTGAATCCTGTGTACAGTCTGCTGAACTTTGGGATTGAAGTCCTGCACGCCCATGCTGATCCGGTTGAATCCCAATCGTCGCAGAACTCGGACATGCTCTTCAGTCGTCACCCGGGGGTCGACTTCAATGCCGATTTCGGCGTCGGGCGCAAAATGGAAACGATCGCTGATCACGCCGAAGAGCTCCTCGGCCTGCCCCGGCGTCAGGTAGGTCGGAGTCCCGCCTCCCCAATGGAGTTGAACGACGTTTCGCTCGGACCCCACCCAGCGGCTCATGCGGACAATCTCCTGCTCCAGGCGCTGGAGGTACGGGACGCTCACCTGCTTGTCCCTGCGGATCACCACATTGCAGCCGCAAAAGAGACATAGACTTTCGCAGAAGGGGAGATGGAAGTAGAGGGAAAGCGGCCGGCGGGGCAAAAGGGCGTCGACCTCAGCCAGGGATTGCTCGTACCGATTCAAATCGAACGCATCGGTCCACTCGGGAGCGGTGGGATAACTGGTATATCTCGGCCCCTGAACATTGTACTTATTCAGGATGTCCAGGGTGAGCCGGTGATGCTCACCGTTTAACGTCAGTTCATATGAAGTCGAGTCGGTCATGTGGACAGGCCTTGGGTGGCTTCGACAAACGCCCGGGCATTCTCGACCGGCGTATTGGGAAGGATACCGTGCCCGAGGTTGAGTATGTGGCCGGCACCGCCTCCGTCGCGCACGGTTTGCCTTGCGAGCTGGAATACCCGCTCCCGTGGCCCCAATAACACTTGAGGATCGAGATTCCCCTGGAGCGCCACACGATTCCCAACCCGGCGCCGGGCATCGGACAGGTCGAGTCTCCAGTCGATGCTCAATACATCGGCACCCGAAGACGCCATCCTTTCGAGAATGCCTGCGCAGCCATTCACATACAGGATCACGGGGATTCCCTTCCGCTTCAGCCCTTCGATCACATGACGTTCGTACCGCAATGCGAACTCTTCGTAATCAGAAGGGCTCAGTTCTCCGGCCCACGTATCGAAGAGCTGAATCACCTGCGCTCCGGCGTCGATCTGGCCATTCAGGTATCCGGTCACCGATAGGGTGAGTTTCTCGAGAAGCCGGTGCAACAGATCCGGACTATGGAGCATCATCGACTTCGCGCTTGCGACGCCCGCCGATTTCCCATTGGCGACAATGTACGTGGCCAGCGTCCAGGGGGCGCCGGCAAAGCCGATAACCGGCACAGCGCCATTGAGCTCCCGGCGCAGTTTTCGAATGATATCCAGCACAAAAGGCGTTTCGATGTCGGGATCCGGGACATCCAGCGCCGCGACCTGCGTTTCCGTCCGGATGGGATCGGAGACTCGGGGCCCCTCTTCAGTAAAGTCGATGGGCACGCCCATAGCCATAACCGGGATGAGAATGTCCGAGAACATGATGACCGCATCAACACCCAGAAGACGGTAGGGCTGGAGGGAGACCTCAACCGCCAGGTCCGGGGTTCGGCATAGATCCAGAAAGGATACACGGGATCGCACGGTTCGATATTCCTGGAGGTATCGGCCCGCCTGTCGCATCATCCAGACCGGTGTGCGGTCGACGGGTTGCCGCCGGCAGGCGAGAATCAGACGAGGTGCATTAGGATTCGTGTTGGCCATCTGTCATAATAATAATCTCTTAGTGGCGGGATGACGATACCAGATTCACCCGGGGGTGCGAAAGGACGAGACTACCTCGCTGGCATTCTTGCGACTTTACCTTAGGCTGCTCGATCGAGTAAGTGTATGACTTTGGGACTCTTGAATGCAGCCGCCATCCTCTGCTACCTGATCAGCGTCGGGGGTTACCTGGGGCTCCTCCTCGGCCGGAGACCCGCCTTTGGCAGGCTGGCGACGGGGTCCTTGCTTCTGGGGATGGCGGTTCACTTTCTTGCTCTCGTTCATCGGTCGACGGTGACTGGTGGGGTGCCCTACAAGGATTTCTACGGATCGGCCTCCCTCTTCGCCTGGATGATAGCCTTGGTTTGCCTGCTTCTCGAGCTAAGGCACAAGCAGAAGGCCATGAGCCTCTTTCTGGTAACGATCGCCGTTGTCCTCCAGATCACATCCGCGATCTTGCAGAATATCCCCGTTGGTGCGAGAGCTGGAGTCGCAGGATGGCTCTTCGCATTTCACGTAAATGTCACCATGTTTGCTTACGCGGCTTACGCCATCTCTTTCATAGCCAGCATGATGTACCTCATCCAGTACGGGAGGCTTCGAGCCCGGCGTCCCGGAGGATGGCTGTCGTTGCTGCCCTCGCTCGATCTGCTCGAGCGCGTCAACCTCACCAGTGCGGCCATCGGCGTGGTCGCTCTATCTACTGGAATCCTGACAGGAGCAATCTGGGCTCGGACGGCGTGGCAGGATACTCCTCTACACTGGGACGCAAAGATCACCTGGTCACTGCTGACGCTGATTATTTATACACTTTACATCATCGTGCAGAAACGAAAGGGTTGGCGGGGACCGAGGTCCGCTTTGGTGGCGGTAGGGGGATTTCTAGTCGTCGTCTTCAGTTACACCGTCGTCAATCTCTACTTCTCGAAGTCGCATACGTTTTTCTAGCAGGCTGTTGAACGAACCATGTCGACACTGGTCGTAGGGCTGAACCACCTGACCGCTCCCATTGAATTGCGCGAGCGGGTGACGTTCAGCGTGGAGACGAACCGCGAGGCGATTACGCGGCTGAGCGCCGAGGGTACGCTTCGGGAGGCGGTGATCGTGTCCACCTGCAACCGAAGCGAGATTTACGGGGTTGGAGATGGAGAGGAGCACACGCTTTCAGCCGTGCGAAACTTCGTGTGCGATTTTCATGGTCTTGATCCCCGCCAGGTCGACGGTTGCTTCTACCATCATGCGGACTCCGCGGCCGTCCGCCATCTATTCCGGGTCGCTTCGAGCCTCGATTCGATGGTACTCGGTGAGCCACACATTCTCGGACAGGTAAGGGACGCATTCCTGCTCGCTCTGGAGAGCCGTACCACCGGTCTCATCCTCAACCAGCTCTTTCAGAAGGCAGGGCATGTCGGCAAGCGGGTCCGGGCGGAGACGGAGATCGGCCTCAGACCGGTCTCGGTGAGTTCGGTGGCGGTCGATCTGGCGTCGAAAATTTTCGGCAGGCTTGGACAGTGCTCAGTTCTCGTGGTGGGCGCCGGCGAGATGAGCGAGTTGACGCTGGAAAGCCTCATCAAGCGTGGCGTAAGACAGGTCACCATAACCAATCGTTCCTTCGACCGAGCCCAGGCTCTGGCTGAACGCCACGGAGGTCGGGCCATTCACTGGCAGCACTTCATTGGCATTCTGACTACCGAGGATATCGTGATCAGCTCGGTCCAATCGGACCGTCACATTCTCTTGAGGGAAGCGGTTGAAAAGAGCATGATCGACCGGGATCACCGGCCCCTCTTTTTGATTGACCTCGGACTTCCACGCAATATCGACCCGGAAACGCGGGAGGTCTACAATGTCTTCCTGTATAACCTTGACGATCTTCAGAGTGCGGCGGACAGCAACAAGGAGGAGCGCCGGAAGGACCTCCCAAAGGCCGAGCGGATCATCGAGGAGGAGGTAGAGAAGTTTCTTCGCTGGCAGGCAAGGCTTCATCTTGAACCGGTCGTCAAACGTCTCCGTCATAAGATCGACCACATCCGTCAATCTGAGCTCGATGATCATCTCCGAAAGCTCGACCGGCTTACGGATCGAGAGCGGAGAATCATTACCGCGCTCAGTCATGCGATCGTGAACAAGATCCTTCATGAACCTACCGTCAGGCTGAAATCATCGCTCGACGAACAGACATTGCAGACGGTACGGCGGCTTTTCGATCTGGACGGGGAAGAATGACCAGGCGAATCGCCATCGGAACGAGAGGCAGCAAGCTGGCGCTTTGGCAGGCTAATGCGGTCCGTGACGAGCTGAGCAGAATCACCGATGCCCGGCTTGAAATCGTTCCTATCAAGACCACGGGCGACCGGTTTTCAGGAGTCCCAGCCGAACAACTTGGCAAGGGTGTCTTTGTCAAAGAGATCGAGGATGCGCTCCGTTCAGGAGAGATCGACCTGGCGGTTC
Source organism: Acidobacteriota bacterium (assembly GCA_016210985.1). GTDB lineage: Bacteria > Acidobacteriota > Blastocatellia > HR10 > JACQTD01 > JACQTD01. The sequence continues at coordinate 2,776 of JACQTD010000084.1, read as the reverse complement.
ACAGCATGAAGGACCTGCCCTCCACGCTTCCTCAGGGCCTGACGATCGCTGCTGTACGCGCAAGGGATGACGTGCGTGACGCGCTGATAGCACGGGGCGGGCTCCTCCTGAAAGCACTCCCGGCCGGGAGTCGGGTCGGAACGGGAAGCCCGCGTCGGAGGGCCCAGCTCTCGGCTCACCGACCGGATCTTGCGATCCTGGACCTTCGAGGGAATGTGGATACGCGGCTTCGAAAACTCCGGGATGGGGATTTCGAAGCCATCGTGCTGGCGAAGGCGGGCCTCGACCGGCTGGGCTGGACCGATCAGATCACGGAAGCGTTGTCACCGGAGATCATGCTACCCGCCGTGGGGCAGGGCGCACTTGGCCTGGAGGCGAGAGAGGACGACTTCGAACTGAAGCGTCTCCTCGGACTACTCGACCACGAGCCGACCCGTGCCGCGGTGACCGCGGAACGGGCCCTGATGGAGACCCTGCAGGGAGGATGTCAGGTGCCGATCGGCGCATTGGGCCGGGTGGATGGCGAATCGCTGGTGCTGGAAGGTTGCGTCCTCACTCCCGACGGGTCGAGGACGGTCCGGGACCGGCTGGCAGGACCTGCGATTCAAGCCGCCATGATTGGCGCCGAACTGGGGCTCCATTTGCTCTCCCGGGGGGCGGATGTCATTCTCGGCAAGGCCGGCTTGCGACCGGGGCGAAATGGTTGAACCGTCGATCGCTCAGGAACAGCCGCCGCTTAAGGGTTTGCGAGTACTGATCACGCGCCCCAAGGCGCGGGCTGCCGGATTCGGTGAAATGTTGAATGCCCAGGGAGCCGAAGCGCTGTTCATGCCCACCTTCAGCATAGCGGGCTTGAAAGACTGGGCGCGGGTGGACGACTGCCTTGGGAGGCTCGAAGGTTATGACTGGATCGTCTTCACAAGCGGTCACGGCGTGGATTTTTTTGCCGAGCGCTTGCGCGCGATCGGGTGTGACTTTTCCACGGCGCGAAGCATCGCCGCGGTTGGTCCGGCCACGGCGTCCCGAGTGACCGCGCATGGCGGAAGCGTCGCGCTGATCCCCCGGCGCCATTCCGCCGAGGGGATGATCGATGCACTCCCCGCCGACTTGAAAGGTTACCGGTTTCTTTTCTTACGAGGTGAGCTGGCGCGTGCCACGCTCCCTGACGGCCTGCGGTCGCGCGGGGCGGTGGTGGACGAGTTGACGATCTACCGGACAGTGTTACCGACCGGGCCCGACACCAGCATCATGGACCTTGTGCGCTCGGGCAGGCTCGATCTCGTGACCTTTACCAGCTCTTCTTCCGTAGAGGGATTTCTCCAGTGCCTTGATGCGTGTCAGTCTCCCCTGGAAAATGGGACGATTCAGGTGGCCAGTATCGGTCCACAGACTTCACAAACCCTGCGCGACTCCGGAATGCACGTGGACATCGAGGCGCAGGTGTCGACGCTGCCCGGATTGGTCGAAGCTATCGTGCATCATTTCCGGAAATCAGGATACTGAGGCGATGCCGTTTCCCATACACCGCCCAAGGCGGCTCCGCCGGAATGAATCCCTGCGGCGCATGGTGCGCGAGACTTCGCTCACCCCCGCGGACTTCATCCTTCCCCTGTTCGTCTGTGCCGGATACGGCGTTCGCCGCGAGATCGCGTCGATGCCCGGGTGCCACCAGATTTCAGTCGATCAGGTGGTGGGCGAATGCCGGGAGATCGCGGAGCTCGGCGTACCGGCCGTCCTCCTCTTTGGTCTGCCGGAGCGCAAGGACGAACAGGGCTCGCAGGCCTCTGCGGAACGGGGGCCCGTCCAGGAGGCCGTTCGGGCGATCAAGTCAGCCGCCCTGGACCTGATCGTCATCACGGACGTCTGTCTCTGCGAATACACAAGCCACGGACATTGCGGCATCGTCGAGGGCGGCGATGTGGTGAACGACTCGACGCTGGACCTGCTGGCGAGGGAGGCGCTGTCCCACGTGCGGGCAGGTGCCGATATAGTAGCGCCGTCGGACATGATGGACGGCCGCGTGCAGGCCATCCGTGGCGCGCTGGATGGAAATGGGTTCGATCATATCTCCATCATGTCCTATGCGGCCAAGTATTGTTCAGGCTTCTACGGACCGTTTCGCGAGGCCGCCGACTCGGCGCCTCAGTTCGGTGACCGCCGAAGCTACCAAATGGACCCGGCGAACGGACGTGAAGCGCTGAAGGAAGTGGCCATGGACATCGAGGAGGGTGCTGATCTGGTCATGATTAAGCCCGCCCTGGCGTACTTCGATCTCATCCGCCAGGTGCGGGACCGCTTTGTGGTACCGGTGGTGGCTTACAACGTGAGCGGTGAGTACGCGATGGTGAAAGCCGCTGCCCGGAATGGGTGGCTGGACGAAAGGCGAGTGGTCATGGAAATCCTCACTGGGATCAAGCGGGCGGGAGCGGATCTGATTATCACCTACCACGCGAAGGATGCCGCCCGCTGGCTGGGAGACGATCGGAAGTAGGGACGTACAGGAGGCCTGGGACCGCGCGCATCTTGCGTGCAGCAGCGGTACGATAGAAGTTCAAGCACGGATCACGGCCGGGGGCTGCGTCCGAAATGCCTGCGCGCAATACAGCACGCAGGATGCGTGCGCTGGAGTTTATACATTTTGCGCCCGGCGGCTCAGAGCAAGAACTGGATGTCCGATATTCGTCTGTCGAATTATGTTCTCGGACTGGCCTCCGCCGTTTGCGGAGATCTCAAGCCGTCTTCAGACGGCTTACCCGAAGGGCGAATAGGCCGGTCG
>JACQTD010000082.1 GCA_016210985.1 Acidobacteriota bacterium | reverse complement strand
TCGACCATCACCCAGCAGCTGGTCAAGAACATCCTCGTGGGATCGGAGCGAAGCTACCGGAGGAAGTTCAGGGAGGCCTTCCTCTCCCTTGCGCTGGAGCGACGGTTCACCAAGGAACAGATCTTCACCCGGTACGCCAACACGATTTACCTCGGACGGCGCGGCAGCCTCTCCATTTATGGGTTTGGGGCCGCCGCCCGGGAGTACTTCGGCAAGGATATTTCCCGGCTTTCGCTCGCGGAGGCGGCCTATCTCGCAGGGATCATCCAGCGGCCCGCCTATTACCTGTCCGAGTCGCACCGTGACGATGCGCTGGCGCGGCGGGATCATGTCCTGGAGGCCATGACACGATTGGAGATGATCGGTCCGGAGGAAGTGGAGAAGGCGAGGCGTTCGCCACTCAACTTTCAGCCTCGCTCGAAGGTGGGCACCTCCCCCGTGAACGCACCCTATTTCATCGACTACATTCAGGAACAGCTGGCGGATGTCTTCCCGGGCGAGGACCTGGCCCAAGCCGGATACCGCATTTTTACGACGATCGACATGGATCTTCAGCGCGCGGCGACGCAGGCGCTGACAGAGGGGCTCGGCGCGCTCGATCGGGAGATGTCGCGGCGGGGGGCGGCCGTAGCCGCCAACACGGTGCAGGCGGCGTTGGTGGCCCTCGACGCCCGCAGCGGTAAAGTGCTGGCCATGGTCGGCGGGCGCGACTATTCGTTGAGTCAATTCAACCGTGCTACGGACGCCTATCGTCAGCCCGGATCGGCCATCAAGCCGCTGGTTTTCACCGCCGCGCTTGCCGAGGGCGAGCACGAGGGGCAACCGATCACGCTGGCCAACACCTACGTCGATCAGCCCACGGAATTCGAAGGCGGGTACAAACCGGGCAATTTCGGTGAAGATTATCAGCTTCGCCCGCTCACGGTCCGTGAGGGCTTTGCACGATCCTCCAATATCGTCTCGGTTTCGCTGGCTCGCGATACCGGATACGACCGGGTGGCCGATATGATCCAGCGATTCGGTTTGCGCCGGCCGCCGGAGAACGCGGCCATCGCCCTCGGCGCCTCGGAAGCCACCCCGCTTGAAATGGCGTCCGCCTTCTCCACTTTCGCCAACGGGGGAGCGCGGCCGGTGCCCTATGGCATCGAACGTATCGAGCAGACCCAGGGTGATGCCCTAAGGGAGGAAAAGCGGACCACCAAACAGGTAATCTCGCCCGAAGGAGCTTATCTCGTGCTCTCGGCCATGCAGGATGTCATTTATCAACCCTACGGTACCGGGCGGGCGGCCGCTCAGGTCGGGGGTGTGTCGCTGGCCGGAAAGACCGGAACTTCTCAACGCAGCGATGCCTGGTTCGGCGCCTTTACACCCCGCATCGTCTGCGTCGTCTGGGTAGGCTTTGACGACAACCGGCAATTGCGCATGACCGGATCGCACGCGGCCCTGCCGATCTGGGTGTCGTTTATGAAGCAGGTCTCGGCCCTACGACCGGATCTGGTGGCGGGCGAGTTCGAGCGGCCGGGTGGGCTGGTTGAATTGGAGATCGAACCCCATACGGGCCTGCTCGCCAGTGAGTTCTGCCCGGAACGCCGATCCGAGATTTTCCTTCCCGATCGACAGGTGACCGAGGCTTGTACGGAGACGATTCTGCGCCAGGCCATGGAACCCCTGCCTCCGCAAACCGACACGGAATCGTCCCCGCCGGATTCCGAACCTGTGGTCCGCAGGGGCGAACCTTCCGATTCCCGACGGCGCCCGGCGAGAGCCTTGCGGAGCGAATAGGTTTGACACCGTCCGAAGGCCGGACTTACTATCAGTGAACCACAAGGGCGGGCGGCGTATGACGGGATGCAATGAAAGTGCAGTTAACCTGAAGGGCTGTGAAGATGTGGTCTCCCGCATTTAGCCGGGCCTCGGGTCGCGCCGTCGTCATCGCACTCCTTCTCTCGGCCGGATCGCCGGCCGAGGCGATTTTTTTACAGTACAAGTCTTCTCACCGAAAAGCCGATCGAGCGATACGACAAGGCGATTATGATCGCGCCGAGAAGTTCTATCGGGAGGCGCTGGAGCGTGATCGCAGCGATGTAGCCGCCCGGCTGGGCCTGAGTACGGCGCTGATCAAGAAGGGCCTTGCTCACGAAGCTTACCTCGAGGCTTCGATGATCGTGGGCCTGGATCCCCTGAATGCCAGGGGACATGCGCTGCTAGGGACCGCGCTCCTGCGGTCAGGCAATTTTCTCGAGTCCCTCGAGGAGTTCAAGACGGCGCTGGCGCTCGATGAGCGGACCGCGCTGGCGCTCGCCGGTCTCGCGGAGATCGACTTCTTTGAGAACCGGTCGACCGAAGCCTACCAGCGTCTCGAACGCGCGGTGAGTATCGACGGCGGAGAGCCGGAGTACTGGATCGCGTTCGGACGCACGGCCGCCCGCCTCGAGCGCTTCGGTGAAGCGGCCAGGCATTACGAAAGATTTCTAACGATCTCACCGAGACTCGAAGTCGAAAAACGCGAGCGGTATAGGGGACTGATCGATTTTTACCACGCGCTCGGGGCACTGGGGATCTCCCATTTGCACCGGACCGAGGGCCCGAAGTCGGCCCGCATTCCTGTCGAGCTCAGGAACGAGCGGCCGGTGGTTCGCGTGAAACTCAACGGCAATCATACGGCCAGTCTGGTGGTGGACACCGGTGCCAGCATCTCCGTGCTCTCCAAGGCCCTCGCGGCCAGGATGAACATGCGCCCGCTTGCCAAGGGCGGCAGCGCGCGCGCGGTGGGGGGCGGAGGGACGTTTCCCATCATCTACGGACTCGTTGAGTCGATGGAGATTGGCGAGCTGAAAGTGTCGAGCATGCCCGTCTATTTCCGCTCGATTCTCCAGGCGGATGAGGGGAGTGACCAACGCCCCCTCGAACCGGTGGAAGGGTTCATCGGGCTCTCCGTCCTCAGTAACTTTCGGGTGACGCTCGATTACCAGGCCAAGGAGATGCTGCTGCGGCGCGGGGTAGTTGGAACCGAAGAGTTCCTGGATGACCCCGGACAGACGAGTGTCGCCTTCCGGAGCACGAACGGCGGGTTGTTGAGCGCCGAGGTGTTGCTCGCGGGCAACCAGAAGGCCAATTTCCTGGTCGACTCGGGCGCGAGCACGACCATCCTCGCCGAACAGGTGATCGAAAAGTACCAGCTCAAGAAGCACGTTCTTTCAGGGGACCGGGTGCGCGTGCTCGGTGCCGCGGGGATCAAGGAGGATGTCGAGGTGGTAACGGTTCCGGTCATCTCCGTGAGCGGGCTCGAACGCCAGAACGTGCGTGCCCCGATACTCGATATGCAGCCGGTTAACGAGAGCGCGGGCTTTCTCCAGTCGGGCATTCTCGGCGGCAACTTCCTCAAACACTTTCGCGTGGTGTTCGATTTTGACCAGTATCGCATTTTGTTCAAACCCATCATGCCATCGGTCGACAAGCCGCCGTCGGGGCAGGAAGGTTAAATCGCCGTGAAGACCCGCATCTACCTGGAAACTTCGGTGATCGGGGCTTACCTCGACAATGAGGATACATTCCGACGCGACCTGACCATTCGATGGTGGGAGCATGAACGACCGCGATACGACACCTGCATCTCGCCTCTGGTTCTTCGCGAGCTGGAACGCGTTCGGGAACCGCGGCGTTCGGCCTGCGTCAATCTTGCGCGCACGCTGAATCAGCTGGAGGTCACCGAGGAAGCCATTATTCTGGCCGAGGGGTACCTGAGTCGAGGCATTTTCCAGCGCAAGTACATGGCCGACGCGCTGCACGTTGCCGTGGCGTCGTTCCACAAGATTGATTTCATTGTCACCTGGAACTTCGGTTTTCTCGCCAATGTCTACCGTCAGGCCCGGGTCCGGCTCTTCAACGTGACGGCCGGGTTCTTCGTGCCCGTCATCATCACCCCGGAATTCCTGGTCTCCGAGGTTAACGCGTCATGATGTACCGCAAGCCGCGTTTCCTCGAGTTGCTGCAGGAGATCCGCGAAGAGATGTCGCGCGAGTGCGACTACGACATGGAACTCTTCGCCCAACGATTCGGCAACGGCAAAGCTACAGCAGAGAAGCCCGCTTCGCAGAAGTCCCAGCCGGCCGCCGCAACACGGCGCACCGGATCGAAGTCCAAGGCGAAGGCCAGAAGAAAGCCATGATCGGGTGGCCCTTCCTGCTCATTTCGGTCTTCCTGGCGACCCGGTTCCACGGCGCCGGCGACGGACAGTCGTCCCCGTCGCTTTCGCGGCAAACACCGGCTTCCTCGCTATCGATCGCCGACATTGCGCAGTCGCTCAACCCCGCGGTGGTCAACATCCATGTTCAGGTGAGCAGGGAGGAGGCGGAACTCGGCAGCGGATTCGTCATCGACGGCAGGGGATTGATCGTCACCAACTATCACGTCATCGGACGCGCCTTGCGCGGCGGCGGAACGATCTCCGTGGCCCTACCCGACAATCGGGTCGTGCAACCCAGCGTGCGGGGTTTCGATGAAGCGACCGACATCGCCCTGCTGGAGGTGGATACCAAAGGGCGGCCGTTGCCGACCGTGAAACTCGGCGACAGCGACACGCTTCGGATCGGAGACGCCGTGCTCGCCATCGGCAGCCCCTACGGGCTCGATCATACGGTGACGGCCGGGATTATCAGCGCCAAGAGCCGGCGTGGACTCGGCGGCCAGTTCAGCGACTTTCTCCAGACCGATGCCGCCATCAATCCGGGAAACTCCGGGGGCCCGCTGGTCAACATGCGGGGCGAGGTGATCGGTATCAATACCTTTGCTTCATCGGTCGGGGTCGGGCTTGGATTCGCGCTCCCGATCAACCTGCTCCGGGATCTCCTGCCCCAATTGCAGGAGAAGGGCCGGGTCACGCGCGGGTACCTCGGGCTGGAGGTGATCGATCCGACGCCCTTCCTGCTTAACGCCCTCGGATGGGAGGAACGCAAAGGCGTGCTTGTCAACCTGGTGCTGACCGGCACGAGTGCGGCCCGCTCGCGTATCCGTCGCGGGGATCTCATCCTGCGGCTGGACGCGCTGTCCATCGACTCCAGCAGCCAGTTCAATCGCTTGATCGCCGCTCAGTCCCCGGGCGGACAAGTGGTGCTGACCATTCTCAGGGAATCCCGCGAGTACAGGCTGGAAGTGGAAATCGAGGCCGAGCCCGCGGTCCGATCGGGTACCGTCCCGCCCGCGGTACGGTGAGTCAGGGCTGGACTCCTTCCGGCGGCGGGTCGTCAGGGCCGAAGGCGGCGAGCAGCGTTCCCAGATTGCCCAGCCCGGAGCGCGTCTCCGAGTAGAGTCCATGATCGGTCCATTTTGAGATGCGGGTGGTGACGGTAACACGCGCCACCGCCTCCCCGAGGGAGGTGGTGGCGGGCAGTCCCAGCCAGCGGGCAAGATTCGACAGCGCGGCCGACGTCTCGGGAGCGCTGTTTCCGATCGAAACCTCCAGGGCCTCGCGGATCGCCGGCCCGTGACCGCGCAATCGCTCAACATTGATCCCAGTCCAGTCCTGCGCACGCACCACCGGCATCGCAGCCCGCAGGCTCTGCTCGTGCCCGATCAGTAACAAGCGCTCTCCCAGAGCAAAGGCCATGGCATCCGCGCCCGGTGAAGTGATCCAGAGCTCATCGCCGATCGTCGTAGTCCCAGGGCTGAGGCCGCGTGATTTGAAATAGCGGCCGATGGCCGCCGCCAGGGGGGCTTTGGCGTGCACCGGGAAGCCGGCCAGAAGGCTTCCGGTAGGAGATTCGAGCAGGAGCACTTCGGCCCCGACGGCGGTAAGTAGTTGATCGTCGAACGGCAGACCGGCCAGCTCGCGGCCCTTCGAGGCGAGCGCATCCCACAAGGCGCTGACGGTGTTCGACCGCGAGGGCGCGAGATGTTCACGCAGGCTCAGCCAGCTCTGCCGTAGGTCCCTCGACCGAAGGATCATGGCGCTGGGCAGGCTTTCGGGTGCGAAGGCGAGCATCTCAGGCAGGCCATCAGGGGACGGAAGGATCCGTTTCAGTTTCTGCAGCAGGTCCGGCTCGATCATCCAGAGGTATCGGTCCACGAAGGTGCCTTGCTCCACGTCGGCCGAATATCCGAAAACGAACTCTGGAAGCACCGCGATTTGGTCCGCCGAGGCGGGCGGTTCGGTTCCGGAACCGAGTCCGGCATCGAAATGGCGGCGAACCGTACCCAGGACAGCGTCGAGCCATGTGCGGCCGCTCGCGTATCCGGTGATCTCACCGGGCGGCAGATCCCCGAGGACACGGACGAACTCCGGCGCATCCATGAGCCGCTTGATTCTGCCCGCCTTGGCCTCCGAAGCCAGGATCACCGCTTCCGCCCGGTTTCCGATCAGTACCGAGCCGTGGGCCACTCCGAAATAGATGCGCTCTTTCCGGCCCACCCGATGGGCGACGTGAAGTCGCGCTCCCGCCGTGGAGGGAACGACGTCCTCAACCAGGAATCCCCAGTTGCGTGCAGTTGAGACCAGCGACGAGTCATTCATCCGGGCGCCGGCTCCATGAGGTTCCAACACCAGAGCGAACTGTGGCGAATAATGATCCCCGGTCGCCTCGATAGCGGTTACGACCAGGAGCAATCGGACGCCTTCGAGCCCGAGGCCGGGATCACCCTGCGACGCGCCCAGGGCCACGGCCGCCCGTTCTTTCAGGGCGTCGACTTCGAGGGGAAGTTGGTAATGGCGGGCGGCTTGTCGCCAAACTTCGGTGCTCATCCATTTGCCGAGCAGCCGGACCGGGTCGTCGATCTTCACCACCAACACCGAACCGGCTGGAGCCCAGCGCTCGATCGGCTCATGCGAGGCCCGCCTGTGATAAACTACCAAGCCCAGGAGGGCGATGAGTGCGGCGGAAAAGAGCAGAATCCCGATCCGCGAGCGGATGGATGGGTCGGACACGATTCTCCAGATGGCGTACTCGCACCGCGATGCTAGCACCCGGCGGCAGCATCACCCAAGCCGGTCCGAAGCGGATGAACTGCCGGATCCGATGATCGAAGTCGTTATTCCTGAGGTTGAGATTCACGAACATCCCCCGCGCACACCCGAGAGGTTCCTGATGACGACATCCAGACTCAATCCAGCTGTTTTGCTGACGACCCTGCTGTTCCTGACGCCGGCGTGTGCGGGACAGTCCATGGCGCCGGCTTCGGGTGCCGCGCCTGCCCCCCGGGGAACGCCGGCCGAGACAACCGACTTCAGCGCCTCCCGGGCTCTTGATCATGTCCAGCGATTGGTTGAAATGGGCCCTCGTCCAGTTGGGTCGCTCGGGCATGACCGGATGCGGGATTATATTCTGGCGGAATTGAAGAAATACGGCCTGAAAATTCTCCGGGACGACTTCCAGGCTACGACTCCGCTCGGCGAGAAGTCGATGACCAACATCATCGGTATTCTTCCCGGCGTTGAAGAAGGATTCATGATGGTGGCGGGCCATTACGACACCAAGTACTTCAAGTCCGGCGTCTTCGTAGGCGCGAATGACGGTGGGTCGAGTACGGCCGCCCTCCTGGAGATCGCGCGCACAATGGCGCAGCAGGCGGGGAAACCGAAGCACACCACCTGGTTTGTTTTTCTGGATGGCGAAGAGGCGTTTTGCTGGGACTGGTATGAGTGCCTCAACGGGAAAGATCATACCTATGGGAGCCGACATCTTGCCGAGAAGATGGTCAGAGATGGCACGATCCGGATGGCCAGGGCCCTCGTGCTGATCGATATGATCGGAGATAAGGACCTTGGTCTCGACCGTGAGATCGGATATTCCACGCCGTCGATCACCGACATCATCTGGGAGACCGCCGAGAGCCTGGGCTACGGCCTTCATTTCCTTCCTTCGGGACAGTCGGTGGCCGACGATCACGTGCCGTTTCTCGAAAACGGCCTTCCGGCCGTGGACCTCATCGACTTCCGCTACCCCTATTGGCATACCGTGCAGGATACGGTCGATAAGGTCAGCGGCGACAGCATGAAGATTGTCGGAGACGTCGTGATCAAATCACTCGCGGCCATTTACGACGGGACGGCGGCGCGCAAACGGTGAGGATCATCGGAGCGTGCGAAGAATCGCGATCATTCCCGGCGATGGAATCGGCAAGGAAGTCGTCCCCGAGGCAGTAAAGGTCCTCGAGTGGGCCAATCGCCGTTTCGGACTCCAACTAAGATTGGATTATTTCGACTGGGGCGCCGACAGGTACCTTCGGGACCAGGTCTCGCTGCCGGCCGACGCGCTGGAGATGTTCCGTAGGGAATACTCGGCGATTCTCGCCGGAGCTTTCGGCGATCCGCGGATCACGGACAATCGGCACGCCGGCGACATTCTGCTGGGGCTCCGCACGGGCTTGGACCTGTATATCAATCTCCGGCCCGTGAAACTCCTGGATGAACGACGCTCGCCCCTGAAGGGCAGAAGCGCCCGTGAGATCGATTTCGTTGTTTTTCGGGAGAACACGGAAGGGCCCTACGCGAGGATCGGCGGACAGTTCAAGCGAGGTACCGGGGATGAGGTCGCTATCCAGGAAGACATCAATACGCGGAGGGGGGTCGAGCGGATCGTGGTGGCGGCCTTTGAGTACGCGCGTGCGCATGGGCGAAAGTGCGTGACGATGGCGGATAAGTCCAATGTGCTGACCTACGGACACGAACTCTGGCAGCGCGCTTTCCGGGAGGTCGCCACCAGATATCCGGATGTGGAGGCGAGGCATCAATACATCGATGCCATGGCCATGTTCTTCGTGACCGATCCGGGTCGATACGACGTGATCGTCACCAACAATCTCTTTGGGGATATTCTGACCGATCTGGGTGCCGGTCTCGTGGGCGGCCTCGGCCTGGCAGCCTCGGCGAATATTCACCCCGGATCGGTCTCCTTGTTTGAGCCTGTGCATGGGAGCGCTCCGGATATCGCCGGCAAGGGGACGGCGAACCCGATGGGCGCCATACTTAGCGCATCCATGATGCTCGAGTTTCTGGATGCGCTCACGGCGGCCGCCGAAGTCGAACAGGCCGTAGCCGAGTGCCTGAAGGCGGATGAGACGACGGTGGAGCTGGGCGGAAGGCTGGGCACCTCCGGCTGTGGAGACGCCATCGTACGGCGTCTGGCCGTCAGGTAGAATAGCGGATCCCGGAAACTCCGGCGGGCGGGCCTCCAGGCGTGATGAGAGGGGGCGAAGGATCTGGTGATGGCGTGCGGGGAGGTGCGGTATGACCAAGTGGCAGTATAGGACGCTGGACTGGGGTGAGGTGAGGAAGGTGGGATCCATTGTCACGGGCAAGGATTTTATCGATGAGAATGTGGACGCCGGTTTGAACCAGCTCGGGTCGGAGGGATGGGAGCTGATCAACGTCTACGTGGATGGTTTTGTCGTCCATCGTTCTGAGAAATCCATCGATATCGTCTCCCTGAGCCGGTACGTCAAGTTCACGTTCAAGCGACCTATTCAGGAGTAGACATCCCGGACGGAGCGCGGATCCGATCATGCCCGTACTGCAACTCGAGGCCGGCCACGTCCAATACCAGGTTGAGGGTGAGGGAGAGCCGATCGTCTTTATCAACGATTGTGGTTTTACCCAGGCCTACTGGTATCCCAGCGTCGCGCTGCTGAAAGACACGTTCAAGTGCGTCACGATCGACCCTCGCGGCTTCGGCGGCAGCGAAACCGGCACCGCCGGCGGAACCTTTGATGTCGAAGCTCAGGCCGAGGATCTTCACCAGGCTCTACTGGCGTTGGGACTCGGTGAAGTTCATCTGATCGGACACGGGTTCGGCAGCCTCATTGCCGGATCCTGCCTGCAGAATCATCCTCAGGATGTCCGGACCCTGACGCTGGTCAATCTCGCCATTGCTCCGCAGGATCCGGAGTTGGCCGATCTCCACGCACGGCTCGGCCAGACGGTGATGTTGTGCCGGCATCTGCTTTCCTTGCCGCTGGTAGGACGGCTGATTCTCCGGAGGTATTCGATCGAGAGAATTCCTTCACAGTACAGATCCTGGATTGCCAAAGATCTGACCCGTTTGAACCCGGTCTATTTCTGGGAAATGCTTTCATCTGCGTTGGATGAGAACACCGTTGGGAGTTTCTGGCGCACGGTGGTCGGAACCCGAACCCCGCTCCTCCTGATCGCCAGCGCGGATGACCGGCTATCCTCGTTGCAGGTCATGCGGCGGCTCTACGCGCAAGTGGGAGCGGCGACCCTGGCCACGATGAAGAACTCTGCCCACTTCCCGATGCTGGAGTTTAGAGAGAAGTTCACGGATATCATCAAGACCTTTCTCCGCAAGAAGTTGCCACCCCCTCCCCGATTCGGACCCGAAAGTTAACGGTCAGCCGTTCGCTCGCGTCTACTCTCCGATCACAATTCCCTGTTTCGTCGTGCACTTTTCTGGAATTTGAGTGTTGCGAGAGAACAAGCTTGCACTGATTTGGTGATTGAAGTCCCGGAAACGATGAGAGGTTTCACAGGGGAAGCGAAAGAAATCCCGGAACTTATTGCTGTTCTGGTGCGTTTAGAAACCCGAACTTGGCGGAACCGTGAGTGATCAACAGGCTCGTCAAGGGTCATTCCGCGGTTTTAACAACGAGAAAGGTCAGGAGTGTCGGAATCCCATGCCGGAGCGATTTTATTCAGAACCTTCGGGCGCGGAAACGGTCTATGAAACCGATGAAGTCCACGCCCACGGAGTTGCGTTACCCATGTCGAGTCCGAAGCTACCTTCTCCCGGCGCACCGGTCCCGGCGGCCAGGGGTGAGTCCGTCCCCCGTGCCAACCGAGTATTGTTGATTGAGGCCGATGAGCGGTTTCAGAGTTCGCTGAGCGGATACTTGACCGAGCTTGGGTACGCGGTCGATGCCACACACGGCGATCAGGCCGACCTCGGTCTCCTCTGCCGGCGCGATTACGCGATGATCGTCGTTGATGTCGATTCGGCCAGGAACTTCCTTTTGACCTACCCGGAGGCCTTTACCCACTCGCGGCTGATCATCCTGACCTCTGCCGAAGGCTTGGAATGGGTCCGGAGCCGTTTTCGGGCCTCGCTCTACCGGTACCTGCTGAAGCCGATTCATCTCGAGGAACTTTCCTCGGTGATGGAGCAACAGAGCCAGGTGGAAGATCTCCAGGATCAGAACCGGCACCTCATGTCGGAGCTCAAGGCTTATTTCTCCTCACAGGAGATCATTGGCGTGAGCCTCGGCGCGCGGCGGCGAAGGACATTCGTGAGCGCGTTTGCCGATTATGCGGCGCCGATGCTACTCAGCGGTGAACGGGGGACCGGCAAGGAGACAATCGCGCGTGCGCTGCACTCCCACAGCCAGCGATCGAGTTTTCCCTTTGTTCATCTGGATGCCGCACGGTTTCCGGTACCTCACTTCCTCAACCTGGTATTCGGCAGTGTCGAGCCGAATCCCCTGGGATCCCCGATCGTGCGAAGGGGACTGGCCGAACTGAGCGGCGCCGGAACGGTCTACATCAGCGAGATCAATGGACTCACCCATGAGCAGCAGCGCCAGTTGCTGGAGCTTTCGGTAAATCGGCGCTTCCGCCGCGGGGGCGAGGCGCACGCTCACCGGAGCGAAGTCAGACTGATTATGGGAAGTGAATTGCCCCTCCCGGCCCTGGAAGAGAGCGCAGCCCTGCTCCCCGAGTTATCGGAGTACCTCGTGAAGTCGACGCTCGTCATCGAACCCCTGAGGGATAGGTCCGAAGATATTCCCTTGTTCGTCGAGCGGTTTTCCCGGGAACTTGCGGGACGGAACCAGCGTGACTTCGCCGGATTCACACCCGAGGCCCTCGACGCGCTCGGGGCCCATCGCTGGCCCGGGAACGTGAGTGAGCTTAAGTCCACCGTGGAGACCTCGATCATGCGGATGCGTCCCCAGCCCGTGGATCTGCCTCAACTTCGAAACCTGGTTGGACAGGTCTGCGAGCCGGTCCCGCGGGCGAGAGTAGGGGAAGAGGGCATCGATTTTTATCAGGTCACCTCGCAGTTTGAACGGGCGCTGGTGGAGTCCGCGTTGCGGATCACGGCCGGCAATCAACGGAAGGCCAGCGGTCTGCTCAGACTCAAGGAGACCACGTTGTCGGCTATGATCAAGCGGTTAAAAGTCAGCTCGACGACGTCCCCCTAACCGCCCGCCGGGACCGCACGTACGGTCCCGGGAGGCGCTCGACGGAGATCCTTCTCCCCGCTAGAGTATGCTTCTATGATTAATGGCCAGGCCCCGCGAGGCCTGCTCTATCGGGTGTCCGTACAAGTTTCCAGTGAAGCGGAAGAGATCGCTTCGGCGCTCCTCATCGATCTGGGCGTCACCGGCGTCGCGACGCTCAGCGAGAGCGACACCCGGTCGGAGCTGGCGGTCTACCTGCGCGAGCGGCCTGACGCTGAGCGAATGCTCGCCTGGATCAGCGAAGGATTGGAGCGAGGGGGCATCTCGGATGAAGAACTGCAGGTCTCCGTCTGTGACTTCCCGGAAGAGGACTGGATGGAGAAATGGAAGGAAGGATTCGAACCGAGGGAAGTGGGCGGGCGATGGCTGATCGCCCCTTCCTGGCGATTGCCTTCCGCAGTCCAGGATCGGATTCTGGTGCAGATTGATCCCGGCATGGCCTTCGGCACGGGAACACATGAAACTACGCAGCTCTGCCTGTTGGCCATTGAAAGGCACTGGACCGGCGGCACCGTGCTCGACGTCGGCACCGGAAGCGGCATTCTGGCGATTGCGGCGGCGAAGCTCGAACCGCAAGCCGCGGTCACTGCCATCGATATCGATCCCGAGGCTCTGGCGATCGCGCGGGAAAACGTGATCATCAATGGCGTGGACGACCGCATCGAGGTGCTGGACGTTCAGATCGCCGATCTCGGTGAACGCCGATTCGACCTGATCGTGGCCAATCTCACCGTGGAAGCGCTCGTCGAGCTCGTTGCCGGATTCGGCGCGATGCTCAAGCCGTCCGGCCGACTGATTCTCTCTGGAATCCTTACCGAACGCTCGGGCGAGGTGTCGGAGGTCTTTATCCGATCGGGACTCGACGTGGTCGAGCGTCAAGAGGCGGGAGAATGGGCGTCGATGGTGGCCTGGCTGGCGGCCGCGGGTTGACGGGAACGGGAGGATCGGGCAGAGATGCGGAGGCATCGATTCTACGCGCAACCTGATCAGATTTCGAACGAGCGGGTGCAGCTCGATCGCGAGCAATCTCACCATCTCGCGCGAGTGCTCCGCCTTGGGATCGGCGACGAAGTCGAGGTCTTTGACGGCGAGGATCACGTCTACCGATGTACCGTGCTGCAGATCGACGGTGGCAAGACCAAACTCTCGATCGACGCCCGCCTCTCGAAGTCCGCAGAAGCTCCGGTGCGGATCACCCTGGCACAGGCGTTGGTAAAGGGTGAGAAGTTCGATTGGATCGTTCAAAAGGCGACCGAACTGGGCGTATCCTCCATAGTGCCGCTGGCGACCGAGCATGCCGACCTGCGCCTGGGAGCGGATCAGGCGGCGAGGAGAGTGGAACGGTGGCAGCGGATCTCACTCGAAGCATTAAAGCAGTGCGGGCGGAGCCGATTGGTCAGCTTCACCCTTCCCCTTAGCCCGCAAGATTATGTCTCCAGCCGTTCGCCAGAGGACGGACCGATGCTGGTCTTCACCGAGCGGGGCGGACTCCCTTTGCCCGAGCTTCTGCATGGTCAGCGGGAGCCGGAGAGGTTTGCCGTGGTGATCGGACCGGAGGGCGGATGGGGCGAATCGGAACGGTCTCTGTTGCAGGCGCACAATGGAAGATTCGTCACACTCGGACCGCGGATCCTGCGAACCGAAACCGCTGCGGTGGCGGCGCTCTCCCTTCTTCAACATCTGCTTGGCGACCTTTCAGTCCCGGAAACGCCAATCTCCTGATTGGCGGAGTCTGAACGTTTGACGACGCCAATCAGGAGATTGGCGTTCCCGGGGGGCTCCTGTTAAGATTAAAATTCATTCGCTGACGATCGGCAACTGAGATGAATGAGGCGGTTATCATCAGCGCGGTCCGGACGGCCGTGGGGAAATTCCAGGGCTCTCTGAAGAGTTTCCGCGCGCCCGAACTCGGCGCGCAAGTCGTGCGCGCGGCCATCGAGCGGGCAGGTATCGACGTCGCCGAGGTCGATGAAGTGATCATGGGAAATGTGATTCAGGCCGGGCTGGGGCAGAACCCCGCGCGACAGGCTGCCCTCGGCGCCGGGTTGCCTGCCTCGGTGGCGGCGTTGACGGTGAACAAAGTCTGCGGGTCGGGCCTCAAAGCCGTCATGCTCGCTTCACAGGGTATCCGGACCGGCGACACCATCACCGTTGTCGCCGGCGGCATGGAATCGATGACCAACGCGCCTTATCTGCTGCCCAAGGCCCGGGACGGGTATCGACTCGGGCACGGCCAGGTGCTGGATGCCGTGATTCAGGATGGGCTCTGGTGCGCGTTCGACGACTGTCATATGGGCATGACCGGGGAAACCGTAGCCGATAAGTACGGCGTCTCGCGCCGGGACCAGGACGAATTCGCCGTTCAGTCGCACAGGAGAGCCCTTGCGGCGGCGGCGGAGGGCCGGTTTTCCGAAGAGATTCTTCCACTCACGATCAAGGACAAGAGCGGGAGCCGGCTCTTCGCGTCGGATGAGGGCCCGAGGCCCGACACTTCGCGTGAGTCACTCGCGAAATTGAAGCCTGCGTTCAAACCCGGCGGCTCGGTCACGGCGGGTAATTCGAGCGCGCTGAACGACGGTGCGGCCGCGGTGGTCGTCACTTCCCGGGAACAGGCACGAAGGCAGGGGAAGGAGCCTCTTGGCCGGATCGTGGCGCAGGCGGTGAGCGGCATCGAGCCCGGCCTGGTGATGATGGCACCGGTTGAAGCGATTCGAAAAGTATTGCAGAAATCGGGATGGGACAAGGCAGAGGTGGACCTCTTCGAGGTGAACGAGGCCTTCGCCGCACAAATCGTGGCGATCATGCGGGTGCTCGACCTCGATCCTGACAGACTCAATGTAAGTGGCGGCGCGATCGCGCTCGGTCATCCGATCGGTGCCAGTGGTGCGCGCGTGCTGGTGACCATGCTCTATGAGATGCGCCGGAGGGGAGCCCGGAGAGGGGTTGTGTCCCTGTGTCTGGGAGGCGGAAACGCCGTGGCGATGGCCGTGGAGCGGTAGTCCCCGGATCACCATGCCCTGGCCGACATGAGGCATCGAAGATCGAAACATCATTTGCAGCGGGCTTGGAGTCGGCGATCCTGGAGGCACATCCCGCGGATAAGGAGGAGTTGTGATGAGCGAGTTAGAGAAAAGGAACAAGGCGGTTGAAGCCGCACTGGGACAGATCGAGAAGCAATTCGGCAAAGGGTCCATCATGCGGCTGGGCGACCACCGCGTGGAGGATGTTCCTGCGATCTCCACCAACAGCCTCAGCCTTGATCATGCGCTCGGGATCGGAGGGATCCCTCGCGGCCGGGTCACGGAAATTTTCGGTGTCGAGGCAGGAGGCAAGACGACGCTGGCCTTGCATATCGTGGCCGAGGCGCAGCGCTTAGGGGGGCTCGCGGCCTACATAGACGCCGAGCATGCGCTGGACGCCGATTACACGGAGCGGCTCGGAGTGAAGACCGAAGACCTCCTGGTTTCTCAACCGGACAGCGGCGAGCAGGCGCTCGAGATCGCCGAGGCGCTGGTGCGGTCGAATGGCATCGACGTCGTGGTGGTCGATTCGGTAGCCGCGCTCGTCCCGAGGGCGGAGCTCGAAGGCGAAATGGGAGATTCGCTGCCGGGGTTGCAGGCGAGACTGATGTCGCAGGCGCTTCGGAAACTCGCCGGCAGCGTCTACCGTTCGAATACCGCGTTGATCTTCATCAATCAGCTCCGGGAAAAGATCGGGGTGATGTTCGGCAGTCCGGAAACGACCAGCGGCGGCCGCGCGCTGAAGTTCTACGCCAGCGTCCGACTTGATATCCGGCGCATCGGTTCGATCAAGGAGGGGGACACCGTCATCGGTGGACGAACCAAGGTCAAAGTGGTGAAGAACAAGCTTGCCCCACCCTTCCGGGAGTCCGAATTCGACATCATTTACGGCGAAGGGATATCCCGGGAAGGGGAGATCCTCGATTTGGGGGTCGAACAGAAGATCATTGAGAAGACCGGCGCCTGGTTTTCCTGCAAGGGAGAGCGACTCGGTCAGGGCCGTGAGAATGCGCGCATTTTTCTAAAGACGAACGCCGATCTTGCCTTCGCGATCGAAAACCAGATCCGCCAGACGATGGGACTGCCGGTCCGGATGGCCGCAGCCGAGGAGTCCCAGGACGTGAAGGCCGAGAAGGCGAAGCGGTAGGCGTTACCCGGACTCCAGGTTTGCCCGTTTCCGGCCGAAGGAGTATGATCCTCCCGTTCCCCAGACTCCCTGCCCCTCGGGTGCGGACGGGCGCTGACACAGGCGGAAGATGGAACACAAGTCGGATAAGATGTCGCATCGCGAACAACTTCGGCGGGAGATCGAAAACCTGGCCGAGGATCAGGTGCTGGAGGTCCTCGAATACGTTTCGATCATGAAGACCCTGCGCGAGCAGGAGCAGGATCCCCTCAGCTTCAAGGACGAAATCCGGATCCTGTTGGCGGAACCCAGGCCTGAGAAACCGCCGCCGGGCTCGCCTCGCCATTCCTCCGGCCCATCGTCGGTCCCCGGACCCAAACGGTGATAGGCTGCGGGCCGGCCCGTCCTGGCGACTCCATCCGCCCCTCCATTTTGGACCGATCCCTTCCCGGGCGCTATTGGAACGGGAGCCGGGTTCCCATGAGTTGATCATGGGCCCGCGCTGAAATGTCTCGCAGCCAGCCCGGAGCGCCTCCCGTCGAATGCTGATTGCCAGCCGCCAAAATCGCGTGGTGAAACAGTTTCTGGCGGTTCGCGCCCGCCGGGCTCCTTCCCTGATTTTTCTCGAAGGCTGGCGACTGGTCCACGAAGCGCTGGAGCTTCGGTATCGGCTCAAGGCGATTCTATATCACGCGGCACGTGGAGATCGTCCGGATCAACGCGAGTGTCTCGCCCTGGCGGCCGAGGCTGGCATCGAATTGTATGAGGTGAACCGGGAGGTGATGCGGGCGGTAAGCGAGCTGGAAACGCCGCCGGGCATCGCGGCGATCGCCGAGCGCCCCCGCACGCCCGTCGAGAGGTTGCTGGGTGATGAACGTTATCCTCCGCTGATCGTGGCCGCGGCGGGGATTCGAGATCCCGGAAATCTGGGAACGATCGTCCGCGCCGCGGAATCGTTCGGCGCGACCGGCCTGCTCACGATGACCCAGACCGCCGATCCCTTCTCACCGAAGGTCATTCGGGCCTCGTCCGGCTCGGTCCTTCGGCTGCCGATTGCGACCCTCGACAATGATGCAGGTTTGCGCGCGCTCGCGAAGTGCCAGAACCTCTCCTTGATGGCGACCAGTCCGGTGAAAGGCGAAGCTCCCGACCGCGTCGACTTCCGCCGGCGAAGCCTGCTGCTTTTTGGCAATGAAGCGACCGGGCTCTCCGGTGAAATGCTCATCTCCGCCGACGAGTGGGTGCGAATCCCGCACCGGCCCCAGGTTAAATCCATGAACGTGGCGCTCGCCGCCGCCGTATTGCTCTATGAAGCTGCGCGTCAAAGAGGATTCAAGTTATAATCGGATTATTCCTCCGGCTTCCGCGACCGATATGGAAAAGGCCATGCGAAAAGTGATTGACGCCTGGAGTCGACGACTGAATGCGGCGCTCCGGAAAGGGGACGAACCCCTTGAAGTGGAGGACCTGGTTCATGGGTTCCATGGCGCGCTTCAATCCTGGCTCGATCCCATCGCCGGAGGCCGATCGCCGGCCATTCCGGCAGCCTGGAAACTGACGGTGGCTTCCCATCGTTTGCGCGAGGGACTATGGGCGAATCGGGAGCGATGGAGCGCAGAGCTCGCCGCTTCCGGGGAGCGCTATATCCGCGATCACCGGCAATCCGTGGGCCAACCGATCCGGATGGTCATCGAGGACGACCCGACGCTTGTAACGCCGTTTCTGTTCGAGCCGCTGCCCCCTCCGGCCGAGCCCGCCGCGCATGATCTCATTCTCAGTTTTGCCGATGGCCGAAGGCCGGCCATCCGGCTTCAAAACCTGCTCACACGTCGGCGGGCCACGGTCGGGAGATCTCCCGAAGCCGAGATCTCGGTGGACGATCCCAGCATCTCACGATTCCATGCGACGCTCAGCAGGGACGAGGACGGGCGCCTCTTCGTGTCCGACTGCGGCAGCGCGAATGGCACGCTGATCAACGGGAGCCCGGTGACCGGGCGATCCGAGCTCAAGCCCGGCGACGAATTGACCCTCGGCGGTTTACGATTCAGGCTGGAGGGCACGGGGTACGGCACATCTTGATCTTCTTCTCCCGCGTACTCAGCCTTCTCTCCATCCTCATCATCGCGTGGGCGATCTGGCGACTCATCGGATTCACGCTGGCGGAGCTGCCCGGGCGTACCGGTCACGGACAGGGTACGCCGGCCATCGATCCTGCAAGGCAGATGGATCGCTGGCTGGGAGCATTGAGACTGGTGTTCATCCTGTTCGCGGTGACGACACTGGTCACCCACGGTTATTGGGCCTTGATGGCTGCCGGACCTTTGCGTGAAGATCCCTATTTCGTCCAGCTGAAGCGGACACGAGACCAGCGGAATCGCAGGATTGAGGAGAGCGGGCTTCGAGGATGGATTTTCGATAGAACCGGGTCGGTCGATGCCGTGCTCGCCGGCTATCGTTTCAGCGGCGAGGAACTGATCCGACACTATCCGTTGGGGGCACGGGCCGTGCACGTCATCGGGTATCACAGTTTATTGCGAGGAAGTGCTGGAGCCGAATCGGCCTACGGCCGCCTGCTGAGATCCTCGCTCAGCTCCTGGAATCTGTTCGATACCCGCGGTGTGGTCGGAGAGGATCTTCGTCTCACCCTCGACCGGGACTTGCAGCGCGCGGCGGCCGAGCAATTGGAACGCACGGGAAAACCGGGAGCGGTCGTCCTGGTCGAGGTGGACACAGGCAATGTTATCGCGATGGCCAGCGCGCCCGGCTTCGACCCGTCGGCCAGCGAGAGTGACGCGCGATGGAATGAGCTGCGGGCCGATCCGCGCCAACCGTTCGTGAATCGTGCACTCCATCAGTACTACCTTCCGGGCTCGACCTTTAAGGTTGTCGTCGGGGTGAGCGCGCTTGAGAACGGCCTCGATCAGGCCGTTTTCGAGTGTCGGCACGGGGGCTACCAGCCTCCAGGAAGCCGTCAGGCGATCCTGGATGACGGAGGAGAGGAGGAGATCCACGGCCGGATCGCGCTGGGCGATGCGACAAGATTCTCTTGTAATCAGTACTTCGCGCAGCTCGGCGTGGAGCTCGGGCATGAGCGGCTGGCCCGGACGTCCGGCCATTTTGGTTTGATCATCAACGCCACGCCGCAACAGTCGAGGGCGCGGCGGATTGACGACGGTCTGTGGAACAGCGACAACAATGATTTTCTGCGGGTGTTCAGCCCCAACGCCAGCCGTATGGTTCTCGGAAGCGCGACCCCGGCGATCGATCTCGCGCTCGAATCCATCGGTCAGGGATATCTCCAGGTCACGCCGCTTCAGATGGCACTGGTGGCGGCCTCGTTGGCTCATGCCTCAGGGGAGATGCCGGCTCCTCGTCTCGACCTGCTGAATGCCCCGGTAGTCCGGCGTCGTCCGCTTACCCCTCAGCTGGCCGAATCGATGCGGCAACACCTCCGCGGCGTCACCAACCGGCCCGGAGGGACGGCCTACGACGCCTTCGGCCGTTTGCTACGCGAGGGACTCTCTGCCGGAGGGAAGACGGGGACGGCCCAATTCGAGCAGGGTGGGGCCCATCGGGTCGACTCGTGGTTCATCGGGTTCGCCCCGGCTGACCGGCCTCAGGTGGCGTGTGCCGTGGTCGTCGAAGGCGGAGGATATGGCGGGAGAGTCGCTGCGCCGATTGCTGCGAGCCTCTTGGGGCTCAGTCGGCGGCAGGGGCTGATCACCCTCAGGAAGGTCCCGTGATCAACCGGCCATCCAGACATCT
The DNA here is from genome assembly GCA_016210985.1 of Acidobacteriota bacterium. Classification (GTDB taxonomy): domain Bacteria; phylum Acidobacteriota; class Blastocatellia; order HR10; family JACQTD01; genus JACQTD01. Next base: position 20,726 of record JACQTD010000082.1, on the reverse strand, counting down.
GGCGATCCAGGCCGGGCTCTGCGCGGCCGCCTTGCTGGCCCAGGTGGCGATCGTGCTTGCCGACCGGATACGGGGATTCACGCCGAGCTCCCTGGTCCTGCTTCGCGATTTTTTCGGGGTGCTGGTGCTGCTGGCGGGATTTGTATTTCTGGTACGCCGGTTCGGGTATCGGGGCGAGTTGAGTCTCTTCACCTGCGTGATGATTCTTTACGTGGTCGGCACCGTGGCGCAGTTCCGCTTGTTCACCGATCCGGAGTACACCTCCAGGGGCGAAGCCCGCGCCGCGGCGCGCCTCGCGAAGGCGCACGCGGTTCGCGCCCTCGGCGTAGGCGGAGAATACGACGACGCCAAGTTGAAGGCGATCCTGGGCAGGGTAGACCGCAATGCGGTTGGAAACGTCGCCTCGCCGGCGCTGGAGGACGAGACGTCGGTCGCGGACATCGTGAGCTCAAGTTCGACCTATACACCTTGGCTGGCCGTGGCCGCATTGATCCTGGGGTTTCTCTTCGTTCAGCATGACGGCCTGCTGCTCTGGGTGCAGCGCAACGCGCTGGTTCTGGCCCTTGCCGCCGTGACGCCGCTGACGCTGATCATCCTGCTCTTCACTCGCGCCGGCAAGTTCGTCGGCGGGATGACCCCGTGGGAGCCCGCCAAGATGCTGTTCCTCATCAGTCTGGCGGGCATCCTCGTCGACCAGTATTCACTTCTGGAACGCTCGGGCTGGCGACTCCCAAGACTGCGATTCCTGCTTCCGCTCCTGATCGTTACGCTGGCGGGGCTGGTGCCGTTCTTCCTTCTTGGCGACTTCGGGCAATTGCTGGTCTTTGTCGTGGTCTATGCCCTGGTATATGTCATCGCCGTGCGGAAGCCCGCTCAACTGCTGCATGGCGTGGCGGCACTCCTTCTGGCGTTCACGCTGATCACCGCCGTCGGCGGCATACCCCATCGGGTCTTCATCCGCCTTCACCTGTGGCAGGACCCGTGGAAGGCGCCCCCCGAGACGGCCACCTGGTGGAGCGGAGAGCTGCAGCGGATCCGTGCGGGTTACGGAGCGGCGGGCGCGCGGGTCAGTAATGAGGATGCCTGGTATGAGAAAGGCTCGCAATTGTCCCAAGCCCTTTTCGGCATCAGTTCGGGGGGCGTGATGGGTACCGGCCTCGGGCTTGGTCTGCCGGAGACGGTTCCGGTCTCCGACTCCGATTTTATCTATTCTACGATCGCCGAGGAACTCGGCCTTCCAGGCGGGTTGGCCGTGACCTTGCCGGTATTGTTGATCGGATTGATGGGAACCGGCATCGCGATGCGGGCCCGAGACGCCTTTACCAAGCTGCTGGCGACCGGGGTAACGTCATTTCTGGTTTTTCAGGCCTTCGTGAATATCGCCGGCGTGTTGAAGGTGCTTCCCATGACCGGGATCACGCTCCCGTTCGTGAGCCACGGAGGCTGGTCGTTGCTCACGTCCTTTGCCATGGTGGGCATGCTGATGGGCGTGTCCCATCGGAATCGGGGAGATCGGGAATGAGCCCGGAGAGCATCCTGGATGCATGGTCGTTTCGTCACGGTCGTCTCGCGGTGGTCTCGGATCGCGGTCTCAACCCCAAGCGCGAATTGAACGAAGATGATTTCCTGATTCTGGAGGAACAAGGTCTCTTTGCGGTGGCCGACGGCGTCGGCGGGCAGAATGCCGGGGAAGTCGCAAGCCGCACGGCCATGGAGATCCTGCGCACGCACCTGCCGGCACGCGCGAGAGGCGATCGCGCGAAGGTGCTGGAGCGGCTCGTTCGATATGCGAACCGTACCCTCTACGAAGCGGCCCTGACGGAAACGGCTTACGCCGGTATGGCTACGACGGTCGCTATGGTCTGGTTTGATCGGGAGACGGTCACCATCTGCCACGTGGGCGACAGCCGCGTTTACAGGCTCTCCGGGAATCGTTTGCATCGCGAAACCGTCGATCATTCGCTTGCCGAGGAAACGTCCGGAGAGCGGGGACCCAGCCTGGAGAACCTGCCGCGGTATCTCATCACGCGGGCCCTGGGGGTGGAGCCCGAGGTGAAACCCGATTTGAAGCAGACTACCGTCGAACCGGGCACGGTATTTCTACTTTGCACGGATGGCATCACTCGTCACCTGTCGGACGGAGAGCTCGAGACCGTCTTCACCCGTGAATCCGATCCTTTGAAGATCTGCCAGCAGATAAAGGAGCGATGCTACGAGCGTGGGGCCAAGGACAATCTCACGGCGATCGTGGTTGAATGGGATACAACGGGCCGGATGAGGGGAGAAGCGGCGGATGCATCCAACCGACCGCGGCCGGATCGCCGTATCGAGGTCACGCTAGGGTCGAAGAACGACCGAGTATCAGGAAGACAGCGAGACGATGAACGGCTGAGGCCCGAATTGCCGCCGCTGGCGGCTCATCTTGACGCCGGGGAGTTACCGCCACGGAGCTGGATGGCAACGACGGGACTGAAGGCGCTGGCCGGGACAGGCGTGATTGCGCTCTCGCTCCTGGCCGGCGCGTATTTCGGGAGCAACTGGCGTGGCCTCCGCCCGACCCCGCCATCGATCGCGGTACCCGATCAGTCGGAAAGTCTCTTTGAATCGGGCGTGCGGCATTACCGGGCCAGACGCTTCGCCGAAGCTGAGCGCGACTTCCAGGCTGCCGTGTCGGGCGCTCCCAACCATGGCCCATATTCCCACTGGCTGGGAAAGACATCCATGATGCAAGGTCGCTATGCCGCCGCGGCGAAGGCCTTCGAGCGCGCGGCCGAACTGACCGGCGATCCCGACAACTACCTCTATGCTTCGGCGGCCTATAGTGCACAAGGCGATTACGCGCTCGCGAAGACCGCTCTCGAAGCCTACCGGCGACAGGCGCCGCTCCGGAGCCCTTAGGTGCTCTATTACGAACTTGAGAAGTCGTTGCTGGCGGATCGCTATCTCATTCGCCAACGCCTCCGGCACGGCAGCTATGCCGAGCTCTTCCTTGCGGAGGATCGGCTCGCCCAGCGCACCGTCGTGATCAAGGCGCTAAATCCGGAATTGAAAGGCACGCTGGATCGGGAGACCGAACGGCGTCTCCGTGTCTACTTCGAGATGGAGGGTGCGCTGCTCGAACGGTTGCGTCATGGCAACATCATCCAGCTGCTCGGATACGGCACGGCAGCTGACCTGAAGCGCCGGACTTTCCATTATCTGGTGCTTGAATACCTGCCCGGCGGAGATCTGATGCGATTGTGCCGCACTCGTGAACTTTCCGTGGCCGAGGCGGTGGAGTATTGCCGGCAGGCAGGGCAGGGCCTGGCGTATGCCCACGCACGCCAAATCGTACATCGGGATATCAAACCGCAGAACATCCTGCTCACGAGCGACCTCGCGCTCGTCAAGATCGCTGACTTCGGCATTGCTCGGATGCTCCGCGAGGAGGATGCGGAGATCACCCGCGGCGTCGGCACGGAGACCTACGCGCCCCCGGAGTGTTTCGGGGAGGAGGATCATCGGCTGACGCCCTCGGCGGACGTTTACGGCCTGGCCAAGACCTGTTACGTCGCGCTCACCGGAGACTCGCCCCGGCAATTCAATCAACAGCCGATTTCCTCCTTGCCGGATCGCTTGATGTCTACTCCCGAGGGACCGGCACTCTCCCGGATTCTGGAGCGAGCCACACTGACGGATCCACGTGATCGCTATCCGTCCATACAGGAGTTCTGGACCGATCTCTCATCGGCCTGCGGCGTCAGCGCGAAGATGGACCTGGAGGAAGAGGAGGAGACAAGCGTGGCGACAGCTTCCAGCCGGGTCAAGTTCGACGCCGGCCAGGATCCATCCCCGGTTCCAGGAGTCGTGCGCATGGAGGTCGTGTTGTCTTCGGCCGCGACTTCATCGTTGCCGGGATTTGTGGCGCCACCGGCGGGTGAGATGAAGCCAGCGGACCGACTCCAGCAGCCGGCGCCGCCGGCCACCGCCACAATTCAGACTCGGCTTCCCGTGGGCTCGGGTTTCGGCCGCCGCCTTTTCGCGTTGGGACTCTGCGCCTGCTTCTTCCTGGCCTCCTGGGGTCTCTGGTCGGTGGCCAGACGGCTTGGCTGGCCTGAAGGCGCCGTCAACACAAGGAATCTGAACTTAAGGTCGGGTCCGGGCGAGGACTTTGGCAGCGCCGCCGTTCTCCCCTTCGGTTCCCGCGTCCGAAAAATGCGCAGGAAGACGGCGGATGGTTGGGTCGAAGTCGAGGTGATATACTGGAATGGCAATCCTTCTGAAGCGACTCAGGGCTGGGTGAGAGAGCGATTCATCGATTGGAGTGAGCAGCGCAAACGATGAGCGGCGGCTGGCGGGATAAGCTCAAGGCCTTCGTCGGGCGGCTGGACGAGAATTACGAAGCCGACGAGAAGACCGCCGCCCGTGGCGGATCCCGCTGGAACCAGTTGCTCGACAGCATCGCGCGCGAGATCGAGCGCGTAATGCGGGCCGAGCTGCTGCAGCCTCCAGGTGAACCGGCCTACATCCCGCCCGAGTATCTTGTGTTCCTCAGCGTGGAGGATGAACGCGAGTTGCGGGGTGATCGTCGATTGGGGTTCATGCGCGGGCTCCGTCATGCCACCGCTGAAGCGGCCGGAAGACTGGTCGGGGGACAGGCCCAAACCGAGCGTCTCTTCGTCCAAGTCAAGGCGGATGGAAGTCTCACGACCGACGAGTTCGCCGTCAAAGCGCTCTGGGACGTGGAATACGAAGCCACCCAGGTGGCCGCGCGTGGGCGTGGGACCTCGTCTACCCGTTCCGCCGATTCGACGGATGAGGAGACACAGGTGGCGAAGACACCCGCGTCCCCTCACCATCCGATTCGCTGGCTCATTCTGGTTGATCAGGGCGACGCATCAACGTCCCACGAGCACGCCGTTCGCACCCCCCACTTCACCATAGGGCGGGGCGGGAAGCAGGTTAGCGTGGACCTTGAGTTGCCGGATGATCCCGAGATCAGCCGGTTGCATCTGACTCTTCATGGAAGTGCTGACCGCGGCCTGGTCGTTGAGGTGTCGGGCCGGAATCCTGTTCGTATCGGAGACGACGAAGTGCAGCCGGGCGGTCAGCATGCCTGGGCACCCGACGCGGTGTTGAGCATCGGCAAATACCGGCTGCGATTGAAGTCCGCGCCAATGCTCACGCAGAGCCGCTGAGCCGCAGGATCACAACGAGTACTCGTGCTGGTGTGACGCTCCCCGCGGCTCTGCGGCTCCGCGTGAGCTTGCAAGGTACTCGCGGGCAACGCGGTAGTGAGGGAACGCCCTCTTGGCATGAGGCATGTTCAGGTTATGGGCCATGACGATGATTTTGGTGGCGGCTACGCAGCCCATTCCCGCAAAGTCTCAAGAATTGATCCTGCCGATCGTGCAGAACGGATATGTGAAGGACCCGCTTCACCTTCAGACCACTTTCCGAATCGTGAATCGCACCGCCGCGGGGATTGAAGTCACGCTCGAAGCCTTCCAGAATGATGGCAAGCCGGTTCGAATACTGGAACTCTTTCCCGTTCCCCGTCCGGGCACGAATACGGTCTTCCATGTCGGTCCTCTGGCCTCGATTGAGGCGTTTACCGCCGGGGACGACCCGTCATTGGATGGATGGGTGCGCCTTTCTTACGATGGTCCGTCGGGAGCGATCGTCGCCAGCGCTGAAGTCGCGGTGATCAACGCGCCGGTGGGCCCGCATCCGATCTGTCATCGCCCCTCCACCGAAATCGTTTCGAGCGCGACGTTCGGAGCTTCGCAACCAGCTCAGAAATGGTCGGGTTTCGGGGTAATTCGTCCCAATCGCAAGTCGTCTTACGCCATCGTCAATCCTTCCACAACCCGGAACGCCACCGTCTACTTGTCCCTTATGGACCATTCCGGAAAGTTTGTAGCGACCCAAACCATCGAGCTCGGGCCTCAAGCGCGCATGAGGAAGTTGCTCACCGAGTTCTTTCCGACGGCACCGGCGGAATTCATGGGTTCGATGCGCGTAACCGGAGATTTGCCGGTGTGCGTGAGTGCGATGAACATGCTTTTGGCGGAAGGGAAGTTCACGAACCAGGTGGTAAGCTCGCCGCCGTCCGGCCCATGTATTCCGGTGATCTCGCCCGCGCGCAATCCGCTCACAGGCCTCTGCCGCATTTTTCCCACGCCCTGTGACGTCCCCGAAGGCTGGGAGAGAGTGGCCGCGTGTAATTAGTCCGCTAGTTCATGCGCCTGTCTGAATACTGCGGATGGTCGGGCACATGGCTGCTGCCGACGCGCAACGCCGTCCTTGTATCCGCAGGACATCAGGGCCCCAAGCTACTATAGAATGAAGCCAGATCCGGTTGCCTGGGTTCCCGACGCAGTGTTGAGCATCGGCAAGTGCCGGCTGCGATTGAAGGCGGCGCCAATTCTCACGCGGAGCCGCAGGATCACAATGAGTACTCTTGGTGGTGTGATGCTCCCCGCGGCTCAGCGACTCCGCGTGAGCATGCGTGGTACTCCTCGGCAACGCGGTAGTGAGGGAACGCACTCCTATTTCACTTGCAATGACGAGGCCCATCTACGTGGAGGCGACCCGAACGCCACGAACCGTCCATCGGCACTGACCGAGGGTCCCCCTGATTCATCATTCGCTTCAGCGTTGGTGTAAGGCCCACTGAGCTTCTCAGCTGTTGAACCCATGGCGGGTTCAGCAGTCATCCCCGGAAACGACACAGGGAGCACCGCCGCAACCATCACTGCCAGAAAACCCTTTCGATGAATTCGTAGTGACACCATATTCTCCACCCGCTTGTAACCGCCACTGGCCCGCTCGTGCTCGCCGCCAAGGGGTCTGGAGCACAAAGTCATCCTCCCTGCAACACCAACGCCACTGGCATGCCGGGGCATTCTACGCATGCTATTCCATTAATGGATTGTTATTATGGAAGTTATGGTTCTGAGATCTGAACCCCACCCGGAAGCGATCGGGGCAATTCCCCCACCTAATCGGGGGATTATGCGCAGCCGGCCTCGCTAACGCGGCGGTGGAGATCGGCGATAGAGGTAGGCGCAGTCTTCGATCCGGCTGCCCTTCGCGTCGGTGACCGCGAATCGAGCTGGATTCCAAATACCGAAGGTGCGGTCTGAAAAGCCGCTCCAGATGGACGCCGAGGCATACTGCCCGGCCTTGTTTACGGCATAAAAACTGATCTGGAAATCGGGACGCCCGCCATAGCGGGAGACAATCCGCTTGAGCGCATCCAGGCAGGCTTCCTGCGGACTCAGGCCGTGACGCATGTTCTCGACGACCGTGTGGCCACCTGCGATGCGGATGTTCTCCTCTCCTCTTCCCGTCGAACCCGCGGCGCCGACTTCGTTGTCCACGAACAAACCGCAACCGATCAGCGGGGAGTCGCCTACCCGGCCGGGGACCTTCCAAGCCAGGCCGCTGGTCGTTGTGACTCCGGAGAGCTCTCCCTTCTCGTTCACGGCGAGACAGTTGATCGTCCCCGTCGGGAGCTCCCGGAGAATCCTGCTCATTCGTCGATCCTCTGCCGTTTCATCTTCCGGCACACTCCTGATCTTGCCCGGTCCCCAGGCGTCCCTCTCGCTTCGTTCCTCCCGCCATTTCAACCATACTCTACGGGAGAAGTCGGTCAACAGGTCTTCCTTCTTGAACCCGTAGCTCAGCGCGAATCGTAACGCTCCTTCGCCCACCAGCAGGATGTGATCGGTGCGCTCCATCACCAGCTTTGCTACTCTCGACGGATTCTTGATGTATTTCAGCGCCGCTACAGCGCCGGCCGAACGCGAGGGCCCGTGCATCACCGAGGCGTCGAGTTCAACCTCTCCCTCCTCGTTGGGCAATCCGCCTAACCCCACGGTGACGTCGTCAGGGTCATCTTCAACAAGATTGACGCCTGCGATCACGGCGTCGAGCGTGTCGGCGCCACCCTTGATCAACCCATACGCCTTGGCCGTGGCACGTTCGCCTCCGTAGTAGGATGATCCATCGGCGAGTTGCACCCGGTTCGCGCTCGAGATAACGACCGGAAGCGATGCGGCAACAGAGGAGGAGGAGAACGCACGGCTAAGGCCGACGTCCGGACCGCATATCGCGATAGAGCTGAAGCAGGACGTCTTAAGGAAGTTGCGTCGATTCATGGCCATAGGTGATTGCTTGGTCTCCGCTTACGAGTATAGCATAGGCTCGCCATTGCGGCCCGATGAGGCCCCGGCCACACAACCGGGTTCCTGCAGGTCCACTCAAGCGGTCGCATGGGACGCCGCGGATGAGCGAGAAGCCAGATCCTCTGATCGGTCGGACGATCGCGTCGAAATATCTAATCGAAGAACGAATAGGGCAGGGAGGCATGGGCTCCGTCTACCGGACCCGCCACCTGGTTACCGGGAAGCCGCTGGCTATCAAGGTGCTGCTCGAGGACCTGGCGGCTTACGACAGCTTCGTCCAGCGATTTCTGCACGAGGCGCGCGCGGCCGCTTTCCTGACCAACCCGCATGTCATCAACATCCTCGATTGCGGCCGGGAAGGAGACGTGGTCTATCTGCTGATGGAATATCTTCAGGGTCACACCCTTCACCAGCTCATCAAGCTAGAGGGGCCGTTCGGGCCCACTCGAGCCGCCCGCATTCTCGGACAGATCTGCTCGGCCCTCGCCGATGCCCACGCCCATGGCATCATTCATCGCGATTTGAAGCCCGACAATGTCATGCTCCGGCAGGTTGAAGGCGAGCGCGATTATGTGAAGGTCCTCGATTTCGGAATTGCCAAGGTGCTCGACGAGCAGGGCGCTGTGAAACTGCCGGCGTCTCGAAACCTTTTCATCGGGACCCCCGAGTATGCTTCGCCAGAGCAATGCAATTCGAAGCCGCCCACGCCGCTCTCCGACATCTACAGCCTTGGCATCATCCTGTTTGAAATGCTGACCGGGCGGCCTCCCTTCCAGGGCGAACCAATGCAAGTGATGATGCAGCATGCCTCGCAACCGCCGCCCACGCTGCGCGAGGCCGGCTTGAACACCAGCGCCGACATCGAAGCCGTCGTCGCCCGCGCGCTCGAGAAGGATCCGGCAAGACGGATCCCCTCCGCGCTGCAGCTGGCCGGCGATTTCCAGGCGGCGGCGAATCATCACCGGCGGAACAGTCGCGAAATCACGGCCGGAAGACGCCCGTCCGCTGAACCGAACCTGCCCGGCGGCATGACCGGGCAGGTCGAAGCCGCGCGGCGATCTCCCGTGCCCGTTCGCACCTTCTACCCGACGCCGTCACTTCAACGACCGGGGAAACTCCGCATCGCGCTATTTGGATTCGTCCTGATTTTCGTTCTGGCCGGTATTCTCTCCGCCGGATATATCGGTTATCAGTTCCTCTCCTGGTACAACTCGACCCCCCGGCCCCCTGCGCCGCCGGGGACCACGCCGCCTCCCGCCGCGGAGACCACCGACGACCCGCTAGTCGCGGTTCGCGGGATGTTCGACCAGGGCAACCGCGACGGCGCTTTGCAGCGATTGCGGGAGATTACGGCGAGATCGGCTGGAGGCGACCCGGGAGCCCGTACCCTGATGGGAGCCATTTTGGTCGACCAGGGGGATATGGAAGGAGCCGCCGAGCAGTTCCGTCTCGCGCTCGAAGTTTCTGACGGCCGGTACACCGAGGCCCGTTATCAGGCTGGTCTGCTCAAACGGGATCAGGGCGATCTGGATGGAGCGTTGGCGGAGCTTCAAGCCGCGGGCCGGGAGTCGGATCACCTCGGTATCCAGGTAGCGCTTGCGCAACTGTACGCTGAACGCGGGGAGCGCGAGGAAGCGCAACGATCGCTGACGCGGGTGTCGAACCGCACTTCCGAGGATCCGGAATCGATGCTCCTCATTGCGGAGGCGTTCGGATTGCTGGATGACGTTGATCGGGCCCTGCAGGAAACGCGTCGCGCGATCGACCTTCGGGGCGAGGTTTACCCGGAAGGTCACTACAAGTTGGGGATGCTTCTCCTTCAGCGCGGAAACCTGTCGGATGCGATCTCCTCGCTTCACCGGGCCTCGGATCAGCGTAGCGGCAACTATCCGGCCGCGAGGTTCGGGCTGGGCGTCGCGCTCTCGAAACACGGGGATGCGCAGGCCGCGGTGATCGAATTGCGGGCTGCCATCAGGCATCGTGGCGGTAATTACCCCGCGGCCGAGCTTGCGCTTGCCCAGACTCTCGCGCAACCCTCGATCGCGGCGTACGACGAGGCCGATCGCATGCTTGAGTCCGCGATTCGGCATCGGAGTGGCCGATACCCGGAGGCGCGTGAGCTGCAAGGCACGCTCGCGTTTTTCCGTCACGGCCGGTTGGAATCGGCGCGCAACGCCTGGCAGGAATCCGGCACCGAACGGTCCGAAGAATTTCTGCGGGCCACCGCCGACGCGTTCCCGCTCCAGGCCGGCAGCGAGGAATCCGGGAGCAGCCTTGGGGATGCGCCGCTCCCCGAGAACTCGACCCTTTCGTTCAATTTCGCGGTGTGGCCCGAACCCCGGCGAGTGGCCTTCCTCCGCTTCAGCATCGGGGACGCGGCTCTGCTCCTTCAAATGGAGGCGGCAACTGACGCACCTCCGAAAGTGACGGCGTTCCGGATGCTGGGAACGGATCGACAATTCCTCCAGGCGCCGCCGGCCGAAGTGCTCTTCTCACCGACCGGCGCTGCCAGGCTCACAGCCCGGGTGGAAGCGGGCAGCATGGAATTCCTGATCAACGATCGTGAGGTATGCCGGTTCCCCGGCAGGCCGGGAGAATCGCTTCGGGTAACGCTCAAGGACGCCGGTGCGATCCTCTTCCAGTTTCAAACGGCCCGAACATCGAAGCGGTAGCGGAGCGCAGGTCCCACCCAGGAGGAGGTTCGCGCGTGGAGCACGGTTAGACAATACGTCTCGTAACGTGCTATGTTCCATCACGTTGGGGTCGCAGAGCTATCGTTCAATCTGCGTTCGGGCCTAAGTACTGAAATGGCGACGGGAATCAGATCGAGCGGCGGGCAGAGCGCCTTTCTGGAAGGCGTGTCACGTTACCAGCACGGGGATTTTGGCGGCGCCATCGAGTTTCTGCAGATCGCCATTACTCAGCGGAGGGATTGGTTCCCGCGCGCGCATTTCTTCCTGGCGCGGGCGCTGGCCGATCAAGGCCAGGTGGATGAGGCCGTCGAAGAGTTCAAGAAAGCAATCGCGCAGCAACCCGACCAGCCGGAGGCTTACTTTCATCTTGGGCTTTGCTACGCGCGCCTCGGAGAGGTTGGCCAGGCGATCTCCTCTTATCAAAGATCGATCGAGCAGCGGAATCATCATCATCCCGTGGCCTACCACAACCTTGGACTGGCCCTCTATGCCAAAGGCGATCTGGTGGGAGCGATCGAAGCGTACCAGAAGGCGATCGCCCAACGCCAAAACGTCTTCCCTCGCGCCTATTTCCATTTGGCCATGGCCATGGCGCGCTCGGGTGATGTGGACGAAGCCGTCAAGAGCTTTCAGTCGGCCATTGAACAGTCGGGCGGACCCTGCCCCGAGGTCCATTATCAGCTCGGCTTGCTTCAGATGGGGAAAGGAGATGTCCAGGGTGCGATAGTTTCCCTCATGGCAGCTGTAGCCCAGCGGGACGGCCACCATCCTGAGGCATCCTATGAACTGGGGCGGGCGCACCTGGCGGTGGCCGATCACGAAGCCGCTATCGCTGCGCTTGGGGCTTCGCTCCGGGAGCGACCGCTCAACCCCGACGCCCACTTTCTCCTCGGCAGAGCCTGGTTGCGAACCGGCCATCTCGACCGGGCGATTGATTCGCTCACGACGGCGATCGACCAGCGCAAGGGCGTGCATCCGCTCGCCTACCACGAGCTGGCGCTGGCGTTGGAGAGAAAGGGCGAGCTGACCCGCGCCATCGAGGCCTGCCGGAGCGCCACCGCACAGAACCAGTTCTTCCCGAAGGCACATTGCGATCTGGGCAGATTCTATCTCTCCAGCGGCCGGATCGAGGAGGCGGTAGGCTCGCTGAAGGAGGCCATCGCCCAGCGGCAGAACAAGTTTCCGGAGGCACAGCGGGAGCTGGGCCGGGCGCTCGCCGCGCTCGGAGATATTGCGGGAGCCATCGGACAATATCGATCGTCCATCGCCCAGGGCTATGACCTGGCGGAGAGTTATTACGATCTCGCGGAACTGCTCTTCCTTCGCGAGGATCTGGAAGGAGCGGCACAGGCCTACCGGGCCGCCATCAACTCCGCTGGCGGACATTTTCCGCGCGCGGCGAATCAATTGGGGCGAGTGCTCTATCTCAAGGGAGATCTGCCGGGCGCGAAGGAGATGCTTCAATCCGCCACCGCGGATGGGGCCCACTTCCCGGACGCACATTTCAACCTCTCGAGGATCCTGCTCGAGCTGGGTGAGATGGAAGAGGCCGAACGGTCAGCTCGTACCGCGATGGCGCAGCGGCCGGACCACTATCCCGAGGCGCGCCATCAACTGGGCCGCTGTCTCTTCGGCCTGGGCAGGCTCGAGAGCTCGATCGACGCCTTTCGCGACGCTATCGCACAATCGCATGAAAGCTTTCCTGAGGCCTCGCGTGATCTGGGCCTGGCCTTCTTCACCATGGGAAGAGAGCAGGATGCGGTCGAGGCCTTCCGTGTGGCCATCGAGACGCGAACGAGACCCTGGCCCGAGGCCAATCTGGACCTGGGCCGAACCTACGCCAGCCTTGGAGACCATGAGGCGGCGATATCGACGTTGAAACTGGCGATCTCTCAGCGTCAGGACTTTCCTGACGCCCACTACACGCTCGGCAGGGCTTATTTCGATGCCGGCGATGTGGAGTCGGCGATCTCCGAGTTTCGCGTAGCCATCGACCAGCAGTCCAATTTCTCGGCGGCTTACTACAACCTCGGCCGCGCGCTGGTGGAGAGCGGCCGGCTCGCGGAGGCGATCGAGGCTTACCGCCGCGCGATTGTGTTGAATCCGGATTTCGCCAAGGCGCACCACGCGCTGGGCGTGGCTCTCTACCTGCAGGGAGACGTGGTGGAGGCAGCCGAAGCGTATCGTGCTGCGCTGCAAATCTCACCCGCCTTCGCCCGGGCACACCATGATCTCGGTCTGGCGCTGGTTGAATGCGGAGAGCTGGATGAGGCCATGCTCTGCTTCCGCGGGGCGATCAAGGAGAGCCAGGGCGCCTATCCGGAGGCCTGGTTCGACCTGGCCAACGCGTTGATGCTGTCAGGACGCGTGGATGAAGCGATCGCCGGGTATCGTGAGACGATCGCGCAGGCGCCGGATTTCATCCAGGCCCACATTGGCCTCGGGTCGGCCATGTTCGAGCTGGGTGACGCCACGGGTGCGATCCAGATTCTTCGCGCCGCCGTGAGCGCTTCACCGCACCCTCCACCTCAGGCCCAGCACGTCCTCGGTCTGATCCATCTTGACCTGGGTCAGGTGGATGAAGCCGTGCACGCGCTCCGTCTTGCCGCCGAATTCGGCGGGAATTTCCCGGCGGCCTACTATCACCTGGGCAACGCGCTCTATGCCCAGGGGGAGTTCGAGAAGGCCATCACCGCCTACCAGACGGCCCTGACCCAGACCAGTCACAGGTTTCCGGACGCAGCGCGGAATCTGGGTAATGCGTTACTTCAACAGAATCGGGTTGAAGAGGCCATCGAAACCTACCGCGGTCTGTTGCAGCGCATCGGCGGACGGGACCCGCACGCGCTCAACAATCTCGGTCTGGCGCTGCTGGACACCGGCGATCTGGACGGGGCGATGGCGGCATTCAAGACCGTGATCGAAATCGAAGGCGAGGATCCCGAGGCCTATCACCATCTGGGACTCGCCTATGCCCGGCGGGGCGATCTGGACCGCGCCGTGGAGGCCTATCGTTCGGCCATTAAGCACCGGGGCGGGCGATTTCCTGAAGCCCATTTTGACATGGGTCGAGCGCTGTTCGAGAAAGGGGAAGTCGGACCGGCGATACATGAATTCGAGTACGCCATCGGTGAGCTTCCGTCGAACCCCGAAGTTTACTACTGGCTGGGCCGCGCGTATGGAACCGTGGGTGAGCTCGATGCCGCGGTCGAGGCCGAGGCCAAGGCCCTGCGACTCGGCACCGCGGGCGAAGCCCGCTTCCCGGAAGCCCACTACGAACTGGGACTCCTGTGGGTGCGCAAAGGGAAACTGGACGACGCCCTCGCCTGCTTCGGCGTAGCGATCAAGGCGAGTAACGACCGGTATCCTGAGGCACACCACCAACGCGGCCGGATACTCGCGCGACGGGGCGAAACGGAACGCGCGGTCGCCGAATACCGCAAAGCGATCGAACAGCGCCGCGGCGTATTCGCCGAGGCGTACAATGATCTCGGTCGGGCGCTTTATACGAAGGGCGATTTGAGCGGGGCCAATGGCGCCTACCAGAAGGCGATTCAACAGAAGACGGAGCCCAGAATCGCACAGACGACTTCGTTCAGCCGGGAGCTGGATTTTGCGACCGAAAATCTCATGAAACGGCTCCGGGCGAAACTGCGGCAGGCGCCGCGCGCCATGACCTCCGTATCCCTTCCCGACGACCGCGCGGCGGCGGCCGAAAGCGCGACACCGGCCGAGGAGGACCTCCTGCTTCCCCCGCTGCAAGAACCGGCCGGGCAGCGGCCGTTGTCCGCGTCGGAGCTGGAACCCTCCTGACCGGATCCGGTTCGCCATCCGACGATGACCGCTGATCGCGAGCCTGAGGTACTGGCGCTGTTTCGTGAGTGCGGCGCCATACTGGACGGTCATTTCGTGCTCTCGTCCGGACTCCACAGCGAGCGCTACCTCCAATGCGCGCTGGTTTTACAGTATCCGGAGACGGCGGCAAGACTGGGGAATCGGCTGGCCGCCCTGATCGACGCCGGGCACGTCGACGTGGTCGTCGGGCCGGCCCTCGGCGGAGTGATCATTGCACATGAATTGGCCCGCGCGCTGGGCACCCGGTCGGTTTTCGCGGAAAGAAAGGCAGGCATGATGTCGCTGCGGCGCGGATTCGGAATCAGCGCCGGTGCTCGGGTGCTCCTCGTCGAAGATGTGGTGACGACCGGAGAATCGCTTCGCGAAGTGGCGGCGATCGTAAGCCGGCTCGGCGGAGAAGTCGCCTCCGTGGCGGCCCTGGTGGACCGCCGGGGCGGAAATCCCTGGCCGCTTGAACTACCGCTGATCAGTCTCCTGCGCCTGGAGATTCCGACGTATGATCCCTCGGACTGCCCGCTCTGCCGCCGGCAGCTTCCCATCGATGCGCCCGGTTCCCGTCAGACGACATGCGGAATCTGAAGATGGTGGTGCAGTATGACGGCACCGACTTCGCCGGCTGGCAGATTCAGCCCGGGCGGCCGACCATTCAGGGACGCCTGACCGAAGTGCTGGGGAGGATCGACGGCGGGCCGGTCACGATCGACGGTTCGGGTAGAACCGACGCCGGTGTGCACGCGCTCGGCCAGGTGGCCAGCTCTCATACTGACAAGCCGATGGCGCTCGACGAGCTGCAACGGGCGCTGAACGGCCATCTCCCGGCCGCGATCCGGGTGATGCAATTGGAGGAAGTCGAGGAGCGTTTCCACGCCCGCCGGAACGCCCGCCTGAAACACTATCGTTACCAGATCTTTCTGGGCGCGGTAGTGAGCCCGTTTATCCATCGTTACGTTTGGCACTCGCCTCGGCCCCTCGATTTGGCCGGAATGAATGAGGGAGCACGCTTGCTTACGGGAGAACACGATTTCGCCTCCTTCGCCTGCGGCGCGGAGCGGGCGGGCAGCACGATTCGCAGGATCGAGTCGGCGCATTGGAGCGTGGAGGGCGAACTGGTCTCGTTCACGATCGCCGGCGACGGTTTCCTGCGCTCGATGGTGAGGCGCCTGAGCAGCGGCCTCTACGCGCTGGGCCGGGGGAAACTGGAGTTGAGGGACTTCGCGGATCTATTGGACCGGCCTCGCCCGAACAACCTGACGCCTTCGCTTCCGGCACGAGGCTTGACTCTGATGAAAGTCGATTACTAGGATAGGGAGGTTCCGGCGGCGCCCGCATCACGGGCCCCGGCGGCCGCTCCGGTCACGCGCATGCTCAAGGACTTTGAAGGCATCGTCAAGCAGGGTTCGCACGACGAGCGGCTGCTGCTCCAGATCGATCAGGAAAAACTGCCGAGGCACGTGGCGGTGATCATGGACGGCAACGGGCGCTGGGCGGCCCGCCGCCGCCGGCCTCGAGCCGCCGGCCATCGCGCCGGCGCCGAGTCTGTTCGTGCGGTAGTGGAGACTTCGGCTCGCCTGGGTATCCCGGTGCTCACCCTCTATGCCTTCTCGACGGAGAACTGGAAGCGGCCGGACGCCGAAGTACAGGCGCTGATGGCGCTGCTTCGCGAATACATGCGCAGGGAATTGATCGCCATCAAGAAGAACAATATCAGGTTCCGTGTGATCGGCCGGATCGAGGAGCTCGATCCCGATATTCAGCGGGGACTGCACGAAGGCATGCTCGAGACCGCGGAAAATACGGGCATGCAGCTCAATATCGGTCTCAACTACAGCGGTCGCGCGGAACTGATCGACGCCATACGATCGATCGCCGGGGCGGTCCGCCGGGGCGAAGTCGGCCCGGGTGAGATCGATGAACCGATGCTGGACCGGCATCTCTATACCGCGGGGCTCCCGGATCCGGATCTGCTGATTCGCACAAGCGGGGAGATGCGGCTGAGCAACTTCATGCTTTGGCAGGTCGCCTACAGCGAGATCTATGTGACCGACACCTTCTGGCCCGATTTTCGCCGCACCGATTTCCTGACCGCCATTCTTGAGTACCAGCGGCGCGAGCGCCGTTACGGCGGCGTGCTGGAACCCACGGTGTCGGGCGCCGGGCCGATCCTGACGCGGAAACTGGGCCTCATTTGAAACGCGTCGTAACAGCCCTGGTATTTATTCCGTTCCTTGTATATCTCATCTGGTGGTCCCGGAGCCCGGCGCCTTTCATTATTATAATCTTCCTGACCGCGCTGTTCGCGATTCGGGAGTATTACATGATGGCGGAGCGCTCCGGCGGGAATCCAGAGTCGCTTCTCGGGACCGTAGCCACCTTTGGCCTGCTCGGCGCGTTCGCGGTCGACAGCCCGGGCGCCGCGGTGGCCCTGCTCGCCTTGATGCAGATGCTGGCGATGATCGTAGCCCTCGCTCGCCGGCGCTCGTTCGACGCGGCCTTGGCGTCGGTGGCGATGACGACCAGCGGCGTCCTCTACATCGGATTACTCCTCGGGTACTTCATCGCGTTGCGCATGATCGACGCCGGCGGGGAACGCTCGGCGCAGCTCCTGTCGATCCTGTTTCTGATCGTATGGGCGGGCGATACCGGCGCCTACGTCACCGGACGGCTCCTCGGCAGGAAGAAGCTGGCTCCGAATGTGAGTCCCGGCAAGACGGTGGAGGGAGCCGCCGGAGGTATGCTGATCGGGCTGCTTGGAGGCGTAATCGGCCGACTCTGGTTCTTCCAAGACCTTCCCTGGATTCACGTCTTCAGTTTGAGTCTCCTTCTCGGCTTCGCCGGCATTCTGGGCGACCTTTGTGAGTCGATGCTCAAGCGAGGCGCCCAGATGAAGGATTCCGGCGGGACCATACCCGGCCACGGCGGATTCCTGGATCGGCTCGACAGTCTGGTCTTCAGCGCGCCGGTGCTTTATTACTACTATCGTTTCCTGCTGGCTTGATCCTATGGAGAAGCGAACTCGGATTGCGCTGCTTGGTTCCACCGGCTCTATCGGCGGGAGCACGCTCGACGTGGTTCGGCGCCTGAAGGACCGGTTTGAGATCGTGACGATGGCGGCCGGCCGCAGGATAGACCGGCTCGTCGAGCAAATCATCGAGTTCAGTCCCAAGTATGTTGCGGTTGCCGGACCGTCCGAACTGGATGAGCTTCGCTCGCGCTGGAACGCCGGCGTAAGCGGTCCACTGCCTGAACTCGGCTGCGGGACCGAGGGACTGATCGACTGCGTGGAAGCGGCGGAGATCGATTTCGTAGTGGCCGCGCTGGTGGGGGCGCTGGGGCTGCCCCCGACCTACCGGGCGCTCGAACTCGGCAAGTGCGTCACCCTGGCGAACAAGGAAACGCTGGTGGTCGCCGGCCAGCTCATGACGAGGAAGGCGAAGGAGACCGGGGCCGCCCTGATCCCTATCGACAGTGAGCACAACGCGCTTCATCAGTGTCTGCATGGGGCCAGTCGATCGGAGGTCGCTCGCCTGGTGTTGACGGCGTCCGGCGGCCCCTTCCGGGCACTCCCGGCCGAGGACTTCTCCGGGATCACGGTGGAGGCCGCGCTCCGGCATCCCACGTGGGTGATGGGTCCGAAGATCACCATCGACTGCGCGACGCTCATGAACAAAGGGCTGGAGGTCATCGAGGCCTCCTGGCTGTTTGGATTCCCGGCGGAGCAGATCGATGTCCTGATCCATCCACAGTCCATTGTTCATTCGATGGTCGAGTTCGTCGATGGTTCGATGATCGCGCAGCTGGGCGTGACCGACATGCGATTCGCAATCCAATACGCATTGACCTATCCCGAGCGGATGCCGACAAGCCTCCCGCGGCTCGATCTGGCCGGGGCGGGAAGGCTCGAATTCGAATCGCCCGACTTCGACCGTTTCCCGTGTCTGGGTCTGGCCTACGAGGCGATGTCCCGCTCGGGCACCGCTCCCGCGGTGCTCAATGCCGCAAATGAAGTGGCCGTGCAGGCGTTTCTCGATGGTGGATTGACCTTCACCGAAATTCCCCGGATGATCAGGCGGATACTCGACGAGCACATCCCGGAATCGATTGAATCGCTGGATCATGTCCTCGGCGCGGACCAGTGGGCCCGTTCGCGCGCCCGGCGGCTGTTGTCCTGCGCTCCCCGCTGGGATTAGCGCGGGTTGTGTTGGACTTGTGCCGAACCTTCCTTTAAAATTGATCGTTTTGGTGAGGTTGACGGCCAGAAACCCTTAGTTTCGAACCCGTCCCGGAGAACGCTAGTGGAAAATCTCCCTTTTATCATACCGGCATTCATTTTCGTGATTGCTGTCCTGGTCTTTATTCACGAACTCGGCCACTTTTCGGTGGCCAAGTTTTTCGGCGTGCGCGTGGAGACGTTCAGCATCGGATTCGGTCCGCGCCTGATCGGATTCACCAGAAACGGCACCGACTATCGGATAAGTGCCATTCCTCTGGGTGGATACGTCAAAATGCTGGGCGAAAATCCCGAGGAGATGGAACCGGGTGAGATCGCGCCCGATTCGCTGGTGGCCAAACCTCGCTGGCAGCGGCTACTGGTATTCCTCGCGGGACCGGCGGCGAATGTACTGCTTGCCGTTCTGCTCCCCACCATTTTGTTCATGGTCAGCTTCGAGATGCCGGCCTACAAGATCGAACCCGCAAAGGTGGGGTTCGTCGTGCCCGGATCGCCGGCGGCCCGGGCCGGTATTGTCCCCGGGGATCTGATTCTCCGGTACGAGGACGTTCGAGATCCGACCTGGACTCAGGTCGAAGACCTCACCCTGATCAATCCGAATGCCGAGATCCCGGTGGAGATTGTGCGAACCGGGCAGTCCATGGAACTGGCGCTGCGGCTCGAGGCCAGGCGAGAACAGGCGGAGACCCTGGGCGTCAGCGGCATGCTCCCGCTTTTTCCGGGAGACGGAGCCCTGGTGGGCCAGGTCGAGGATGGATATCCCGCGAAACAGGCCGGTCTGCAACCCGGCGACAAGATCGTGGAGATCGAAGGAGCGCGCATTTCGCATTTCCATGAGGTCGTCACCGTGGTCGGCGCAAATGCCGGAAAGCCCCTTCACTTCAAAGTCATGCGCGGAGACCAGCTTCTGTCACTCGAAATGACGCCACGCGATGACGGGGGAGTGGGGCGAATCGGATTCCGGCCGCGCGATGTCCCCGATCCGCGGATGATCCAGGGTCGCCTGGCCCCGTCGCAGGCCCTGAGGGAATCGCTTCGACAGAGCGAGCGCAACCTATGGCTCCTGCAGGAAGCCGTGAGTCAGATCTTCCGGGGCGAGCGAAAAGTCAGGGATACCTTTGCCGGACCGGTAGCCATGGCCCAGATGTCGGGCAAGGTTGCTCAACAGGGAATCCTGCCGCTGCTGGAAATGATGGCGATGTTCAGCATGGGGCTGGGGGTATTCAACCTGTTACCCATTCCGGTGCTGGATGGCGGGCATGTTTTCATGCTCCTGCTCGAATCGGTCTTTGGATTGGCCGGCCGGAAGGTCAGCCTGAAACTGAGGGAACGGATTCAGACCGCCGGCCTCGCGGCGATCATGCTGTTTATGGGATACATCATCTACTCCGATGTCATCAAGCTCGTTCAACGGTCGGACACGCGCCCGCCCGTCGTTCAAGAACCCGCCCAGCGATGAGTCACGCCTTTTTCGACTCGTCCCCTGAGAGTGTACTCTTCCGCGCTCGGATTCTGTCCCGGAGAAGTCGTGAAGTATTTGACTCTTGAATCAGCCAGGCTCGGAGAGCCGGAAGGGAGTGCGGGGTTCATTGGCCACAGAGAATCAATTTCTTCACAGCTTCGGTGGGACGTTGGAAGCCAGTGGTGAAGCCACCGGGTTAGCGTGGAAGGGTCACATCGCGCCCCGGCCGGGGCGCGATGTCTGGAGTTTCTACATTTGCACCTGGTGGAAGCCGGGTGAATCACTGCCAAGCTCAGACGGCTTCACCGGCATCAGCC
>JACQTD010000004.1 GCA_016210985.1 Acidobacteriota bacterium | reverse complement strand
GTGCTCAAGGGCGAGATGTCGATCGTCGGACCGCGTCCGCCCATCGGCTACGAGGTGGAACACTATTCTTCCTGGCAGCGAAAGCGACTCGACGTCAAACCCGGACTCACCGGTCTCTGGCAGGTCAGCGGAAGAAACCGGCTGCCGTTCGAGAAAATGATCGAGCTGGATATCTATTACATCGAGCATTGGTCGCTATGGCTCGATCTTAAGATCATCCTGAGGACGCTGCCTGCCATCGTCAGGCGGGAGACGGCCTAGAGACGATTCCAGGATTTTTATGGATGCAAGCCCGGTTGAGAAAGTAAGCGATGAACGAAAACGGGAGGACGATATGAGAAATCAAAGGGCGGTGATGATCACGCTCTTCGTGATGCTGAGTGCGTTGGGGATCCAGGAGGCGAGCGGTCAGGACAGGAGTTCCCGGGAAAAGCCCGCCGGCGCCGTCGAGATCACGACGCAGCAGTTCCGAGCGGTGCATGCCGGGCCCGCCGGCACCGAAGCTTTCGGGGAGTCAGTACTCGGCACCGACTTCACGGTGAACGCTTCCGCCTCACGGGACTTCCCGGTCAGCGTGGGCGGGGCTGCAAGGCTCAGCTTCTCCTTGCTCACGGGCGCGCTGAGCGTCGGCCAGATCCGGGTTGTAGCTTTCTTCGGTTCACCAGGAGCCCAGTTCGCCACCGCGGCCGAAGGTGGCCTCCCCATGGGAGTGCCGACACCCTTTCCCGGCGCAATCACGGGATCGGTTCCGGTTCACGGGTCTCTTGGTATTTTGCGCGTCTTCAATGACGGTACATCGCCAGTGCTGGTGACGCAATTGACAGCTTACTGGGTCTATTAACTTGATCCGGCGAGGCCGAGGGGGTGAGTTACCTCGCCGTGGAGTAGACCGTCCGCCTCCTAATCGAGTTTTGAGTAGAATTCATAGTTCCGATTGAAATCTATGTTCGCACCGATACCTAAGATAGTCAGACTGCTGCTCCCACCACCGGCGACCGGAACCTGTAACTTGCCTCCTGGAGCATCGACTTTGACGGTTTCAGGGAATCGCGCGGTGTAGCTTGAACGCGGCGCGTTCCGACGCTGGCAGAGGGTCGGGGAGACTTCTCACAAACAGAATTCGAGACCAGGCCTGGCGTTTCGGGCGGCGTCCTGCCAATTTACGATCCGCTGACGCGGTCTGCCTTTTTCGGGCAATGTTGTTCCAATCGATCGTCTGGACCCGGTTGCCCAAAGGGATGAAAACCGATTGCTTTCAGGCTGGAGCAGCGGATGTGTATGACCCCTGAGCGTTGGCAGCGGGTCAAGGGCGTTTTCCAATCGGTCCTCGGACACGAACCTGAAGAACGAGCCACCCTTCTCGGCGAAGCCTGCGCGGACGATGAAGGAATGCGCGGCAAGGTTGAGGCGATGCTTCAGGCGCTTTGGAGAGGCTGGTCCCAATCGTACATGACGAACTGCGCCGCTTGGCTCATCGATATATGCGTCGCGAACGTCCCGATCACACCCTCCAGACGACCGGACTCATTGATGAGGTCTACGCACAGTTGAACGTGAATGGCGCGAAGCCGGAGCGTGGTTGCATCGCGAGCTGAGTCGGTAGTGCAATGATTCAACCCCTCCCACCAGTATCCCGCGGGTCGGGGTCTGGAGACGCCTCCCACCGCTATCCCAACAATCGCTTATGTCGCTCGGGGGAGGGGAGGACCAGGCTGTCGAGGTTGAGCCGCAGCATACCGCCGGCGTCGGTGAAACCGGGCATCGCACCGAGCCGGCGGCGACGGTAGAGAAACAGGGTCGCACCCACAAGAATGCCTGCCCCGATGGTGACCAGCAGTGCGAGACCCATGAAGAGGAATGCCGTGAGATAATACCGGATGGCCGACGCGCTTCCGTCATCGAGCCGGGGCGCGGGCAGCTCCGGTTTGAGCCATTGGACGATCTTGCGGTAGCGTATCTGATCGATGATGCCCTGCATCGCTGCCCGGTCTTCCACGTTGAATGCTCCGATCAGGTAGTTGCCCTCCCGTTCGAACATCCGACGGTTCCGCTCCGACTCAGGTAGCGTCTTCAGGTGCTCGCTCACCCGGGCATACGCGTCCGAGGCCAGCTGGGGCGTATGATACTCCGCCACCATGAGGTGCGAGGGACCTTCGCCGTACTCACCGATCGCTGCTTCCGATCCCTCTCCGGCGAGCCGCCAGGGATCGCCTGGATTGTCAAATCCCTTGAACCGCGCCAGGCCTAACGGTCCAACGACAAATCGTTGGGAGCCGCCGACCAGACCCGATTCCGGAAGCGCGCGAATCACCGGAGGCAGTTCGTAAGGCCCGACCGCCAACCGGCGGCTGATCGTGGCTGCGATCGCCCGGAGGGAGCGCGACCGATGGGGATCCGCTACGCCTGATTCGCAGGTGGCTCGGAAGTAGTATTCCCCCTGCCAAAGGCCGATGGAATGCGGCGTCTCGTAAGAGGCGCCGCCGAGTCCGGCGGAAACCGCAGCCTCGGGCCGGTCGAGTGAATAGAGACCGTAAGACGATGCAAAATTGGCGGCCTGGAGTAATTCGGCCCGGATCGCTTCGCCTCCCGGCAAACGGTAATCGGCCAGGAGAATCTCCCGCACGTCGTATTCCTTCAGCATCCCGGCGCGCTCGGGATCGTAGGATTCGAACATGGAGGGCCGAATCGCGCTCACCGGAGGCTGAAGCCTGGCTTCGCCCGCTACCCTTGAAAAAATATGACCTACAGGCTTCTCGGGTTGAACTTCAATGACCTGGGCAGCGCAGTTAGGAGGAATGCCACCCAGAAGGGTCACGCAGGCCAGCAATGATGGAACGTACCACCGCATGCGATTTCCGTGTCCTGAATACAGCCTGTAAAGGGTAACACACCCTCGGGCTCTAAGAAAAAATCAACCGTCCCGGTGACGAGGAGAATCTCAGGCCACGCCCGTCAGGCCTGGTTCCGCTGAATCTGTCGAAGGATGACGTCGGCGTGCATTTCCGGTTCGCGGATGTTTCGAAGCGGGATCTTTCCGGTCACGGCCGCGCTGTCGATCAGGATATCCCCGAGACCCAGCAACCGCTCACCGAAGGAGCGCGTCACGGTCACATCCTGAACCTTGTTGAGGGGAATGTTTCGCCTAATCTTCGAGAGAATACCGTAGGTGAATTCGATCTTGTGATTCGTGAGCGTGTAGACCTCCCGGCTCCGCTGCACATGGGCGATCACGGCGGGCAGGAAGAGAAGAGAGGTGATTCCGAGCATTCCCCACCAGGGGAGCTCGGCGTCAGGATAACGATCGATCCAAGTCGCGTAAGCCCATGCGGCCGCCGAGGCCGTCAGGACGGCGATGAGGTATCGAAGGCCGACGAAGAAGAAGGCCGGCCGGATCACGAACAGAATCTCTTCGACCGGCGCCACCGGGCCGGCCTGGGCTGAGGTCGCCAGGGTTGGCACGAGGTCCGAGCCGCACCGATTGCAGAAGCGGCTCTCGGCCGGATTCTCCTGTCCGCACGCCGGGCAGCGCATCCATCCTCAGGGGCGTTCCGTGGACCGCTGGACGTGCCGGATCGGCTTGCCATGATAGAGCGCCAGACAGGTCTGGCAGCGGTAGAGCACTTCGCCGGCAGGGATCTTCCTGGTTAACTCCGAAGGCGGGTTCGTCCACGCCTTGAGAAACCCCCAACACGGCTTGCCCTTGACATCCTTTTGGTCGCAATTGGTCTGTCGTGGCTTGGCCGCCACGATCACCTTTTCCGTCGTCCCTTCTTTCAATTCAGTCGACATCGCTTATCCAAAATAGCTAAAGCTCCCGCCGGTTGGCAAGCGCGCGATGCATCGTGACTTCGTCGGCGAAATCGAGATCGCTTCCGACCGGCAAACCCATTCCAATCCTGCTGACCCTGAGGCCGAGCGGCTTGAGAAGGCGGGCCAGGTAGGTCGCCGTGGCCTCTCCTTCGGTGTTGGGATTTGTCGCGAGAATGATCTCCTTGACTTCCGCGGTACGGAGCCTTTCCAACAGGCTCTTGATCTTCAGGTCCTCCGGTCCGACTCCCCTGATCGGGGAGAGCGCCCCGTGAAGTATGTGATACAGCCCCTTGTATTCCCGGGTGCGCTCGATTGCGACCAGGTTGGCCGGTTCCTCCACCACGCAGATCAGACTATGATCCCGCGCAGGGCTCGCACAATAGCGGCAGGGATCGACGTCGGTGAGGTTGTTGCAGACCGAACAGCTTACGATCCGTTCCTTCACGTCGGTGATCGCCTGCACAAGTTTGCGGGTCTCCTCAGCATCCCGCCGCATGAGGTGAAAAGCGATCCGCTGCGCCGACTTCTGTCCGATGCCAGGCAGTCGCCTCAGTTCGTCGATCAGGCGGATGATAGGTTCTGAGTATTCCTGCATGCCGCTCAAAGGATGGGCCAAACGCCGGAAGGGTCCGTCGGCGGGGGCTGAAGGGGCAGGAGGCGGTTAGAGCAGGCCAGGGGGAAGATTGAGATTCTTCATGGCCGTCTGTTTGATCGCCTCTTCTACCTTTCGACCGCACTCATTGATGGCGGCCACGATGAGATCCTGGAGCATATCCAGGTCACCGGAGGCTACTTCGGCGTCGATCTTGATCGATAACAGTTCCTTGGTTCCCGTCATGACGACGCTGACCATGCCTCCACCGGAGGAGGCCTCGACGCGGATCTCTTTGAGCGATCGCTGCATCTCCTCCTGCATTTTCTGCGCCTGCTCCATCATCTTCTTCATGTCAAAGCCGGGAATCTTCATGCTTCACTCTCCGCTCAACTTGTCAATTGTGTCAATGATTTCACCCTTGAACTTCCGGACGACCGCTTGTACAACCGGATCGTCGACTTCAGCCGGGCGCGTATTCACCGGCGCCGGCTTTTCAGACGACTGGCCGGAGGTAAGAAATTTCAGTATCGGCGTCACGCCCAGCTCCGCCGACGCCACTTCTTCGATCAGGCGCCGGCTTTCACGATTGTCGATCGCCTCTCTGTGATCCTGCTCTGACGGCGAAAACGTCAGGCGGAGTTCACCGTTCTCCCACTCAATGTTTGAAGCGTGATGCAGCTCGGCCACCAGGAGCTTCCGTTTCTGTTCTTCCAGTCGCGTAAGGATGCGCTCGACCGGCTGGTCGAACTTTCGCCTGGGCGGTTCTTCCGCCGGTGCGTCGGGAGTCGGTTTAGGTGTCGTGGCTGCAGGCGCGGGCGGCGAGGATGGACGGGAGGGTGGCGTTCCCGTGCGCGGGGGCCTTACCTGTCCTCGTCCTCCCGGAGCCGTGGATCGAGGTTGAGAGGAGACCGTTCTTCCGGAAGGCGCAACCGGCCGCTGACCCGCCTGCGTGGCGGAGTCAGCCGATGCCGGCGATTCAGGTGAGAGCCTGGCTTCGAGCCGTCCCAGCCGTTCGACAAGTTCGGCTACGGTCCGAAGTTCCCGCATTTGGGAGAGTTTCATAAGCCCGATCTCGACCTGAAAACGAGGCTCGGGACTGAGCCGGACGTGTTGCTCGATCTCCGTGAGGAGGTGGAATCCCCGCACCAGCTCCGCCTCCGTAAAGAGCGCGGACTGTGTGCGAAATGAATCGACTTCGGATTCATCGATCGGCAGCAGTTCCGGGTCTCTTCCCATGGTCTTGAATACCAAAAGGTTCCGGAAATAGGCCATCAGCTCCCGGCAGAAGGTCCTCAAATCGTATCCCTGGCTGACCAGTTGGTCCACGACGCCGAGCACGCCACGGGTGTCGTGCCGGGCGATCGCGGAACACGCGGCGCTCAAGTGCTCCAATCCGACGATACCCAGCGCACTCATGACGTCGGCTTCACTAAGGTCAGTACCTGCGTAGCTGATCACCTGATCGAAGAGCGATTGGGCATCCCGCATGCTCCCTTCGCCGGCGGCCGCGACGCGCCGCAGCGCGCCCCCGGTTGCGCGGATCCCTTCCTGTTCAGCAATTTTCCTCAGGCGCTCGACGATCCGAACCTCGGGAATCAGCTTGAATTCATAAACCTGACAGCGCGAGAGAATCGTCTCAGGAACTTTTTGAAGTTCCGTCGTCGCCATGATGAACACGGAATGGGCGGGAGGCTCTTCGAGCGACTTCAGCAGGGCGTTGAACGCCGCTACCGAGAGCTGGTGAAATTCATCAATGATGTAAATCCGATACCGGTCCCGGGCGGGCGAGAGGCCGATATTGCTGATGATCACCTCACGGACCGCATCGATTCCCGTGTGGGTGGCCGCGTCGATCTCGAGGACGTCCATCGAACCGCCGCGCGCTATCTCCTGGCACGACGGGCATAGGCCGCAGGGCTTGTCGCTCTGCCCTTCGGCGCAATTCAGGGCCTTAGCCAGGATTCGGGCGGTCGTGGTCTTTCCGACCCCGCGTGATCCGCTGAATATGTACGCGTGATGGAGACGGCCGGTGCGGACCGCGTTCGTCAGCGTGCGGGTGATCGCTTCCTGGCCGGTGACTTCATCGAAAGTCTGGGGCCTCCACTTACGCGCGATCACCTGATAGGACATTAATCGTCGTGGGCCAGGCTTCGGTGACCGAACGAGCACATCCCAAATGTCCGTTACCGTTGCTGCCTTCCGGCCCTGGCGGAATTCACAGCTTTGAAATCGCCATCCGGGCCGAAGCCTGATAACTCGGCAAAGCACCAATTCGCTGGCGGAGAGGGCGGGATTCGAACCCGCGATACGCTTTCACGTATACACGCTTTCCAAGCGTGCGGCTTCAACCAGGCTCACCCACCTCTCCGCTTCCCGGCTACCTGCGGTCGCTTACAGGCCCTTGGGTGCAAGAGACCATCATAAAGGGCACCACGATTAAAATACAAGCCGGGCGGGAATCAGGCTGTATGGGCCGGTCACCGGGAACCGCCGTGATCCGGTTGATCCAACAAGTGTTACGATCATGCATCCGGACGCTTGTCATGGGCAGATCCACCGATCAAGCGGATTGGAGTATAATTCCAGATGTGAGCGAACTTGAGCCCAAAGGAGAATCGCTGCGACGGGCAATCAGGTGGATCAGCGAGATGCGCCAGTCCACGCCGAACGCGGCCATGGCCAAACTCGTCGAGATGGCGGGCATCCAATTCGACCTGTCCCCTGCGGATGAGGAATTCCTGTGGCGGACCTTCGTGGCGAAGCCGGAGGGGACGGATGAACCAGCGGTCGAGCCGTAAACCGCTTAGCTGAATTGATCTTCCCGGGTTGAGTGAACTGGCCGTACCAATGCCGGGCAGGTCTTCCGCAAGGCTGAGTAAGTGTCCCGGGAACGCCCATCTCCTGATTGGCGTAGTCTCGAACCTGGACGACGCCAATCAGGAGATTGGCGTTCCCGGACCCTCCGCCCCAACACTAGGAGGTAACTGAGCCGTTGGCCCGGAAGACCCTGCTGCCTTGAGTCCCGGCTGAGAACCTCCCTGTGCTGCTTACCACCAGCGGTTTGATTGACCTTGGTTCCGATTCAACCGTACTTTTTCCCATGCAGGAGGAATTCGACCTTTTCAATAGTGCAGGTCCCTGATGATCCGCCCGAAGGCCTCCCGCGACGATGGACTCGGCAGCCCAGCTTGACGGCTCTCCCGACGCATTATCGCTCGATCTTGAATCCGATTTTCACCGTAACTTGAAACTCCTCCACCTTGCCCTGGCCAATCCGGCCGCGCATCTCGACCACTTCGAACCAATCCATGTGCCGGACGGTGTTGGAAGCTTCTGTCACAGCCGCTGTCACGGCTTCAGCGAAACCCTGCGGTGAGGTCCCAACGAGCTCAATGGTTTTGTATGTGCCTGGCATAGTCCCTTCCTTCCGGGTCATTTGCTAACGTGAGATAGATCCTTCGGATGGGCCCGGCCGTCCGAAAATCGTTCGAGGTGTAAAGTCGGCTGCATGGATGCGCAATGCAAACGCATCGCCGTTTGCCCCGCATGAAGTTTCGAGCTTGAGCGTGAGTGACTGGTGCGGGAATGGCGGTGAGGGTGGGATTCGAACCCACGGTAGGGTTACCCCTACACCGGTTTTCGAGACCGGCCGTTTCAACCGAGCTCACGCACCTCACCGCTTACCGGATGTCAGGAATCCGGGTCTGCTTCTCTTGGTTCTTCCCTCTTCTTCCTAAGGAAGGATACTAGCATCTCCCGGCACTTTTCTTCCAGAACACCCGACCGGGTCTCGATCCGATGATTGAGCGCCGGTTCGTTGCAGAGTTGAAAAACTGAATCGACGGCTCCCGCCTTCGGGTCGGCAGCGCCGTAAACCAGACGGGCTATCCTGGCCTGGATCATCGCGCCCGCGCACATGACACATGGCTCGACCGTCACGTACATGGTCGCCGCAGGCAGGCGATGGTTACGCATCATCCTTGCGGCGTCGCGAAGCGCCACGATTTCGGCGTGCGCCGTCGGATCCTGGTCTGTGATATTCCGGTTAAAGCCGCGCCCCACGATCTTCTCTTCGATCACCACGATCGCTCCGACCGGAACCTCATCGAGAGCCAGGGCGTCCCCGGCTTCATCCAATGCCAATTCCATCCAAACCGTGTCGATCGGTTTATCGGGCATTTCTCTCCCACCGCTTGAGCGCGCGAACCGAGACTATGTGTTCACATGGGGATCGCGCAAGCACGATCATGAACTCCATCCAGGGGAAGATCATCTTAAAGACTGACCCCTCCCACACTCGCATCGGGGTCAGGAGACCCCTCCTACGCTTCATGGTGGGTATTCCGGGACCGGGGGAGGATCAAGAACAGGAGCACGGCAGAAGAGAGCGCCAAGCCCGCGCCAAGCATGAACGCCGCGTGATAACCGAACCGCTGCCAGACTGCCCCCATCAGGAGGCTTGAAGGAAGCGCTGCCATGCCGATAGTGAAATTGTAAGCGCCGAACACCGTCCCGCGGGCCTCCGCCGGTGAAAGATCGGCCATCAGCGCCCTCTCCGCACCCTCGGTCAGGCCGAAGAAAAGGCCGTAAGCGGCGAACAGTCCCCAGGCGTGCCACGCGCTCGAAGCGACGGCGAAGCCCGCATAGACCATCGCGTAGACTGCCCATCCGGTCAGTATGGTGCCGCCGCGACCGAGGCGATCGGAAATCACACCTCCGGGAACCGACCAGATAGTCTTGCTGAGGCTGAGGACGATCCAGAGTGCCGGTAGGGCCGCGTCGGCGACGCCGAGGTCGCGGGCCCTTAAAATCAGGAATGCGTCACTTGAGTTGCCGAGTGCAAAGAGACCGAAGGTAATAAGAAGCCCGATGACCCGCCGGTCGAAGCCGCCCTTAGGTCCTGGAGTCGTACCTGACCCGGTGGTCGAACCCTCAGGTGGTGAGGCTACGGTTGAAGCATCATGGACGTACCTCCAGACGACGAAGACCGCCACCGCGCCCGGGATCGAGGCCAGGAGAAAGAGGGTCCGGTAATCCATTCCGAAGAACAGCAGTAATCCGGAGGCCAGGAGAGGTCCCAGAATGGCACCCGCGTTATCCATCCCACGCTGAAAACCGAAAGCCAGACCCCGGTGGGCGGGATCCGTGAGATCCGCGGTGAGCGCGTCCCGCGCGGACCCTCGCGTCCCCTTGCCCAGACGATCGACCAGTCTGAGAGCCAGCACCTGCCCGGGAGCGGTCGCCACTCCCAGGAGCGGCCGGGTCAGTGACGAGAGGGCGTAGCCTCCAAGGATGAAGTGCCTGCGATGGCCGAGCCGATCGGAGAGGCGGCCGGAGATGAGCTTCACGAGGCTGGCAGCGGTCTCGGCGACGCCTTCGACCAGCCCGACGAAGGTCATGCTCGCGCCCAGCGTGCGGGTCAGGAATACCGGCAGCAGCGGATAGATCATCTCGCTGCTGACATCGTTAAGAAAACTGGTCCACCCCGTGGCGAGAACGGTCGGGTGGAGGCGATGACGGAGGAGGTTCACGGGCATATAACAATCAGCCCGGGGTCGGATCTGATCCGGGGGCTATGGTAAGCAGTGGGTTACTCGCCTGCGAATGAACGCGACGCCCCCTGCCCTGGGCGGGACGATCGACGGAGGGCGCGGGCCCTCCGTCGATGGAATGCTCTACTACTCCGCGGTGACCTACGGGAACTTGAGGAAGATCATGGCAAACGTGAAAAGCACGAGCGTCTCGATCAGCACAAGACCGATCAACATCATCGTCTGAATGCGCGCGCCCGCGCCGGGATTGCGCGCGACGCCTTCGCATGCCGCCGCGATGGCTCGGGAGTCGCCGAGGGCCGCCAGTCCGGCAGCCAACGCCATCCCAACGCCGATGGCAATCCCATGCAATCCGTTATCCATCCAACCGCCTCCTGCTTTCGTGCCGCCCTCCTGGGCAAAAACCGGAACGGCAAAAAAGAGGAAGCTCATCGTGGTCCAACCCACCCGCTTCCAGTTCTGTTGCATATTCGCCTCCATTCAAATGGTCAGTTCAGCTTCCGGTCGCGCGGGCAGGCTCGTGAGCTTCACGGCGAAGAAAACCGCGAAGTCATGATTCCTTCGAGGCCAGGTATACTCCCGTCTCCCTCGAACAACGGGAGCTCCATTCGACATCGACTTACGGTAACCTCACTTGCGTCTCGAGCAAACGGATTCTCCGAGCATGAAGCTCAGAACTGAGACCGGCCCTGGTATTGGGGAGGGCCGCCCTCAGTTCTGAGTTTCAAGTTCCGGGTCTCCCCATTCCAACAAACCGTTCTCCTCCACGCCTTCGAGTCTAAGCGTGCGCGGCATGACCTGCAGGCGAAGCATTGGACTCTTCGTGGCTCTCGTGGTGATGCGATACTTCGGCGATGTAGAGGATGGACAACATGGTAAATATGAATGCCTGCATCAACGCGACGAACAATCCGAGCGGCATGAGAATGACCGGGAGTCCCCAGGCGAAGATCTGACCGAATGCGCCTACCAGCGTCTCATCCCCGAACATGTTCCAAAGAAGTCGCATGGACAGTGAAATGATGCGGGCCAGGTTGGAGATGATCTCCACCGGAAAAAAAAGCGCGGCCATGGCCAGGCTGGGACCGGCGAAGTGTTTGAGATAGCCGAAGAGTCCGTTCTCCCGGATCCCGATGTAGTTGTAGTACACAAACGAAAGCATCGCCAACCCGAGCGGGACGTTGAAATTAGTCGTGGGCGCGATGAGTCCCGGAATGAGTCCCATCAGGTTACTCACGCCGATGAAGACCGCGAAGGTACCGATCATCGGAAAGTACTTCATCCCGTGCGGGCCGATGTTATCGCGAACGAGACCGCGCACCCCGCCTATGATCAGCTCCAGCGCCTGTTGGCCGGTACCCGGGTTCTCCACCGACAGCTTCCCGCGAATCAGGTACAGCACGACCGTCGAGATAAAGACCGCGATGAGCAGCATCACGATGTGAACCGGAATCGGCATTTCCGGATCCCCGTGCCACCGGCCTCCCCAGAGGCCGGTGAGTGACGGCATGATGGCTTCTTGCAACTTATAGACGGCCGGTCCGAAGAGATGATTGACCTGTTCGGCGATCCAGGGGACGTGATGCCCGGACGATGCGGCGGCTTCCGAATGCCCGGCCGCCGGGCGCGATTCTTCAATCAGGTTCAGTAACATAGGACTCAGACACTCGCGCGACGATTACCTACCAGAAGGCAATAAACGCTTTCCATCAAGGCAGCTCCGACGAATGCGCAGAGCCCCAGCAGCATACCCGGCAGCCTGAACCAACCGGTTTGCAGCGCCACGAACATCGTCGCGGCGATAATGAAGTAACGGAAAATGAACTTCCATGCAGTTCTGGGCGGCCCTTCTCCCCGCGCGCTTCCCGAATGGAGAATCGCCTGCAGACTCGTCGAAACCCAGCTTACGTTCAAAACGCCAAGCGCCCCGCCAAGCGCGATACTCAAACCGAAGTGCGGGCCCGCCACAACATAGGCGACGAGGGACGCGACCACTGACACCCAGATGGTGTTCCGCAGCAAGCGCCTGCGCGTCTGAGCGGCATCCAGGAGTTCCGCCGCCTGGCTATGCTCTTCCATGGGAAAGCCCGAAAGCCGGGCATGATATTCAGGTCGCGACTTAAAGTCCAGCTACGACCCGACCTTAATGGCCCCTTTGAACATGGCGCTGGCTTCAGCGCGAGGGATTTTCACGCTCGCGACCACGTTAACGCCTTCCTGAGCGATCCGGAGGCTCGCCAGCAACGTGGCCGCCCGTGCATCTTTGCTCCCGGCGATCAGCCGGGCGGCAAGCAGCAGGCCGTTCAATTCACTTACCGTCTGTTCCGCTTCCGCTATGGAAACCGAGGCCGCCGTGGCACTGAATTCAACCGAATCGCCGATGGTGAGGCGCAGGGTGACCGACTCCGTTTTCCGGAGCGCCACCAGCGCGCGCAACTTGTTCAACTCATCGACGATGACCAGCGCCGCGCCGTCGACCTCAGGGATGCCCGAGGACTCGATAAGCCGAACATGGGTGAAAGCGCCGTCCTCCCGGACTTTGAAGTTTACGGCTACGGTGATCTGGTCGAGACGTATCTCACCAGCCTGTTGCGCCTGATAGATCCGTACGATCTGCTCCCGGATGGGACCGACGTTGAGTGTACGTGCCTGCTCAATCCCCTGTTGGAGGAGTTGAACATTCTCTTCCACTTCCTTAGCGCTCGATTCAGGTTGCGACTCCGGCTGAGCGGGCTGCCCGGAAACAGTCTCATCACGGCCTTCAGCGCGGGATCGGTCTTTCTTCGACATCTCCGGCTCGGGCTTGGCCGGAGCCTCCTTCGATGGGCGGACCAGTCCCGGAGGGTAGTAGAGGGGATTTCTCAGTTCGAGTATCTCTATCTCCGATCTCGACCGTACGGCGGAAGGAACATCGACGATCCGCAACGCCAGCAGGTTCGTCCAGCTTTTTGCGTGCTGGTAAGCCTGGTAGCCCGCCTGCCCTATGTACCCGAAGTGGAGCAGCAGAGATATGATGATTGCGGCCCGCACGAATCTCTGATCACGCGTATCTTCAACAAAACAAGCAACATCCCAGAAAGGGTGAGGCCCCTGTCTCGTAACTATCCGGGCTGGGTCGGATGTCTTCATAGCTCCATTCTACCGCCAGTCGGGTTGATCAACCAGCAT
>JACQTD010000079.1 GCA_016210985.1 Acidobacteriota bacterium | reverse complement strand
TCCTCCCGCTCTTCATCACCGAACCGTTCAAGGGCGGGTCGACCGGCGATGTCGTCGGAATGCCGATATCGAGAATGGTGCTGGAGACCTGGGCATCGCTACTGGCGACGAAGGCCGCGTCCACCTGATTCAAGCCACCGTCACTGATTGTCACGAACCGCGACAAAGAACCGATGTTCTGAGCAGCCAGGCAGCCATTATCGATCGATCCCGGCTGGCGCTGGGCAGTGCCGATCGGGGCAGAATTCGGGCAAAAGTTAGGGCAGCCCGAGGCCGCTACGTGATTGTTGGTGATATACCCGACCTGACCACTGGACGCGTCACAAACTTTGAAGCCGAGCGTCCCGCCCGTGCAGAAGTTGTTGCAGATCAGCGCATGGCCCCCCGACACTCCCATGGGGGTCGGAAGGGGTTGAAACGTCTGATGAGCAGCACCGCCGTCTCGGGGAACGGGAGCTGTGAGAGCGCGAAATTCGCCCACGGGGTAAAGCCTCACCGTCAAATTTTCGAATCGGGAAGCCAAGGTTGGCGGAGGGCCATCCCGGTGATAGAGGACGGACAAGCTCAGGCCCTGAGCATCAGTGCCGATGCCCACACCCCGTACCCCTGGAACCCGAAAGATCTCGCTCTCATGCCGGCTCTGGACGCTCACGGCCTCCCGATAGTCTTCGGCGCTCGGTCGCTGCGGAGCCGGGTCAGCCGCGCCGGTCGGTCCCGGCAGCAGGTACATACACAGGATGAACAAGAAGCCATAAGCCATGATCCGGTTTCTCATCGGTACAATCTCCGTAGACTAACAAGTCTTAATATTCGTGACACGCTCAGGCCGAACTATGCGGACGTGAAACCCTCGGGCCGGGTGGTTTCGTGCGCGACAATCTCTTTGACGTGTACTATTCGGACAGGGATGCCTTCCAGGGTTGCCTGAATTTTGGCCTCGGCATCCAAACCCGCCCTCACCAGCACGACGAAGCCGTAATCCCCGTCTTCTGCGGAGATCCCGACACCCAGGACTCCGGGTATCGCCAGCAGATCGGATTGGTGGCGATGTTGAATTTCCTTCAGCCGCTCGAACTCCAGATCCCGCTCCATCGGTGGATGATCGACCCGCGCCAGGCGCCCTTCTGCTTCGTGACTTACGGCGTGACCCGAATGCTTCTACCGGGGGGTGGAAGCGCCATTACGGGCTCCTCTGGTCGGGTGCGCCGCGGGAAAAAGACGCGCTCAGTTTAACCGAGAAACGATCGAAGTCAAACGACGATTCCAATCTGGTTCACCCGGAGGGTGTTACTCTGTTACCTTAGAGGGGCCGCTATGGAGCAGGTTGCCCGCACCGGCTATATCGAACTCTTACGGACCAACCGTAATTTCCGTAGGCTCTGGTATGGCCAGATCGTCAGCCAGTTGGGTGATTGGTTCAATCTGATCACGCTCCAGGTCCTGCTGCTTCAATTGACGGGCTCCGCGCAGGCGATCGCCGCGCTGATTATCGCCCAAATGCTTCCCCTCGCCCTGCTGGGTCCCGTCGCCGGGGTCATCGTCGTTCGCTTCTCCCGCAGAAGCGTCATGATCATCGCTGATCTCGTTCGCGCCGTGATCGCCCTCGGTTTCTTATTCATCGATGAGCCTTCGCGGGCATGGATGTCGTATCCACTGATCGCCGGCCTGGCCGTATTTACGAGTGTCTTCGAGCCCGCTCGCACGGCGAGCATCCCCAATGTCGTGGGTATGAAGGATCTGGTGACCGCCAATGCGCTTTCGGCGGCGACCTGGTCATTCATGCTCGCCTCAGGGGGGCTGGTAGGCGGCGCCGTGGCCGCCCTATTCGGCCGAAATGTCGCCTTCCTGCTGAACAGTTTCTCCTTCCTCCTGTCGGCGGGATTTATCGCGTCAACGACGATTCCGCAAACGCGTGTAGCCCTGCACGACCGGGATTCGGGATGGCGCAACGTCATCGACGGATTCGCGTACATGGGCCGTCACCATGAGATCCTGCCGCTCCTCTCGGTGAAAATGGTCTGGGGATTGGCCGGCGGGATTTCTGTTCTCATTGCCATCTTCGGTCAATCGATCTTCCCGATCGTTGGCGGGGAGGCCTTGAGCGTCGGCATACTCTATGCCGTCAGCGGCTTGGGGACGGGACTTGGACCGATCGTGGCCCGGCGTTACGCCGGGGATAGCCGCAGGCGGATGTGCTGGTCCATCGCCATCGGCTACGCGATCGGCGGAGTCTTCACGCTCTTATTCGCCCGCTCCTCCTCACTCTTCATGGCCTCCTGGACGCTGCTGCTCTCTCGTACGGGTGGGTCGATTCTCTGGACCTTCTCGACGACGCTGCTGCAGATGGCTTCGGAGGACCGGTTTCGGGGAAGGGTCTTCGCCGCCGAACAGACGCTGTTCACCCTGACCCTGGCCCTCTCCAATTACGCGACGGGCTTACTGCTCGATCGGGCGCACCTCTCGCCCCGATTCATGGCCGCGGTGATGGGCTTGTTGTTTGTTCCACCCGCCGTAGTGTGGACCGTTATGCTGGCAGCCAGGGGAGGCCGCGAGGAGGCTTTGGCCCCGGTACCCGGGGCTGCCCGAACCCGCACTGCCGGCGCGGTCGCCGGCAGCGGGACAGGAAAATCTCGATGAACCTCGATGGTCGGGTAGCATGGATCACGGGCGGTGCCCGCATTGGCCGGACGGTAGCCGAAGAGCTGGCCCGCATGGGGTGCGACATTGCGCTCACCTATCGAAATTCAAGCAGGAGCGCGGAGGAAACGGCTGCACAAGCTGAACAGATCGGGGCGCGAGCGTTGGTGGTGAAGGCCGATCTCTGCAGCGGCGGCGAGATCGGTAGCGCCGTGCAGGCCATCGATGATCACTTCGGACGGATCGATATTCTCGTGAATATGGCTTCGATCTATCAGAAGACACCCGCGGCGTCATTGGATGAAGCGCAGTGGTATGCTAGCCTCGACGCCAATCTCAGCAGTGCCTATCTGACGTCGCTCGCGGTGGCGCCGATCATGCGCCGATGCGGTGGTGGAAGAATGATCCATTTCTCCGACTGGGTCGCCGCCAGCCGGCGGCCACGGTATCTTCAGTACCTCCCTTATTACACCGCCAAAATGGGTGTGATCGGATTAACGGAGGGATTGGCGCTCGAGCTGGCCCCGGAGATCCTCGTCAATGCGATCGCTCCGGGTCCGATACTTGCTCCCGATTCGTTGACGGCGGAGGAGGATCTGGAAGTGATCAAGGCTACGCCCCTGCGGCGTTGGGGGGGAGCTTCGGAGATAGCACGGACCGTGGTGTTTCTGATCGAGACGGATTTCATCACCGGCGAATGCATCCGCGTCGACGGCGGTCGGCACCTGTCGTGATCCACAAACCAGACAGAGGTTGTGAAATAAATTGACCCTCGAACCAACCAGGCTCGGAGAGCCGGAGCGGAACGCATCCGCACCCCGAACTTCCAACTTGCACTGGGGTTTCTACATTTTGCAGGTGGAAGCCAAGTGAATCACTAACCACCGCAGAGACGGCTTCCCAGCCTCAGCCGTGTT
>JACQTD010000078.1 GCA_016210985.1 Acidobacteriota bacterium | reverse complement strand
TCGCTGGAGCCTGAGGAGAATGAAGAGGTCGTGCTTCGGTTTATCGACGAGCATCCGGAGTTCCAGCTGGAGGCGCCCCAAGTGCCGGTCGAGTTCGTTTCGGATCGGTTCTTCAGGACCGATCCCGCGATGGGGGGCATGGATGGATTCTTCGCCGCCGTCCTTTCGCGGGCATGAGACGGCGCGATCCCATTGACCGGAGCAGGTGAATGAGAAGATACACAGGAGTTCTGTTCGACCTCTTCGACACCCTGATCGACTTCGACCGGGGCAAACTTCCCTGGGTTGAAGTGGGGGACCGATTAGTCTGGACTGCCGGAAGTCCCGTCTTCGATCACCTGATTCGCGAAGGAGTGGACTGCACGCCCGATCAGTTCATGGAGGCCTCGGAACTGGCATACCGGGAAATCGAAGGCATGCGGAGCGAAGAGAACAGGGAATTCCCCAGCCGGCTCCGATTCCAGATGTTTCTCGAACGTCTTGGGGTGGCCCGGCCTCCAACCGAGCTGGTCGAGGAACTCGTCAGTGTGCATATGGTGAGCATGATCGAATCGCTGATTTATCCACGCGAGCGGGCCGCGCTCCTCCGTAGGTTGGAGCCTCAATATCGAATCGGCGTCGTGTCGAATTTCGATCATGCGCCAACGGCCCACAAGGCGTTGGCCCGCGGCGGATACGCGCTGCAGTCGGGCGTCGTAGCGATCTCGGATGAGGTCGGCTGGCGGAAACCGGACGCCCGGATCTTCCGGTTTGCTTTGGAGCGATTGGAGCTCACACCGGCGGAGACTCTTTTCGTGGGCGACAACTTCCACTGTGATGTGCTCGGTCCCATGGCACTCGGGATGGATTCAGCCTGGCTCCGGCGAGGAAAGTCCTTGCCGGAC
This sequence comes from Acidobacteriota bacterium, assembly GCA_016210985.1. Classification (GTDB taxonomy): domain Bacteria; phylum Acidobacteriota; class Blastocatellia; order HR10; family JACQTD01; genus JACQTD01. The sequence goes on along the minus strand of JACQTD010000078.1, from coordinate 2,939 downwards.
GACGGAACTCCGCCACCGCGGCACCTGCTAGACTCTTTTTCTGATTTGGAGGCGTTGCTGGGCTGTTAACGCACGGCCTGCAGGATGACTTCCTGGTAAAGCGCCACGCCGTCCAGAAAACCCTTGACCGAAATCCGTTCGTCGTTGCCGTGGACCCGCGCCTGATCGTCGCGATCGACGGCGAACGGCGAGAAGCCGTAGCAGGCGATGCCGAGATCGCGGAAGTAGTGGCTATCCGTGAAGCCGGTACTGACTGAAGAGGCGAGGACAGCCGACGGCGCGAGCTGGCGTAGTACGGTGCGGATCCGCTCATAGAGCTCGGTCTCGTCTGTGGATTGCGCCGGAGAAAAGGCGAGCACCCGCTCGAGCGTGATTCCCGGATCATCGATCAGCTTTTCCAATCGCGACAGGAAACGCGCGGGATCCTCGCCCGGCAGCAGGCGACAGTCGACTTCAGCCACGGCACGCGGGGCTATGACATTGATCTTGTCGCTGGCCCGCAGGCCGGTGATGGAGATCGTATTCTGGAGCAGCGCCTGCATCTGCGGAGAGAGCTTACGTACACTCTCAGGGTCTTTCACCGCTTCTTCAATACGTTGGAGAATTGGGGCGCGATCCGGAGACTCGAGCGGGGCGAGCGCGTGAAAATAGCGTTCGACCGCGGGGACGAGCCGGTACGGCTCCCGGTAGACTCGTAACCTCTCCAGCGCCCGGATCAGGCGATTGACCGCGGAGTCCTGTCGGGGGACGGATCCGTGGCCCGGCTGGCCGGTGGCTTCGATCCGGAGCCAGCAAGGCACCTTCTGGGTCACCTCGATGCCGACGAATTGCAATCGCCCGTCGGTGGCAAGATTCGATCCGCCCTCGGTCAGGAGAAATTCTGCGCCACGAATCAAATCCGGGTGATGCCGGATAAACCATCCGGCGCCAGCCAGTCCCCCGGCCTCTTCGTCAGCCGTCCCCAGGAAGATCAGGTCACGAGCCGGCTTGATCCGGCTCCGGTGAAGCCGAACAAAAGCCGCGAGCTGCGCAATGGCCAGGCTCTTCATGTCGAGCGCGCCGCGTCCGTAGACGAACCCACGGTCGATTTTTCCGGAGAAGGGTTCGGTCGTCCAGAACTCAACGTCGGCGGGTACCACATCGAGGTGGTTGAGCAGAATCAGCGGACGTCGATGGCCGGAGCCTTCGATCCGCGCATAAATGTTCGATCTTCCCGGAGCGCTCGGGAAGGTACGATACCGGATACCTTCCTTCTCGAATATGCGAGCGAGAAAGAGCGTGGCTCGTTCTTCGTGGCCGGGAGGATTGGTCGTATCTACCCGCAGATATTCCTGGAACCACCCCAAGGGCTCCGTTTCCGGGGCGGTCGCCGTCTGCAGGGGAAGCGATGGGAACGCGGAGCTGGAAGACAGGATGCCGAGCAGCAGCCATGGGGCTATCATGAACGACGCCTTGATTCGAGGTCTCACGTGGGCTGGACCGATTACGAGCTGAACGTTATCACGCTACCGGTTCCAGCAACAAGGTACCCGGCCGGCGCGCACGCCATCGCGTGACCGCTTACGTCCGCTGGCCGGCGACTCGACGATTCCATTTCCGTCTTTCCGTTGTTGTGCTAATTTACGCGCGGAATTGACGGGCAGATTCCGGATCACGAGGAGGTATCGGTGTTATTAAAGGTCAACATGCGTATCAACGGCTCGACCTACGATCATGAGGTCGAACCTCGTCTCCTGCTCGTCCATTATCTGCGAGACGTCGTCGGCCTGACGGGCACGCACATCGGATGTGAGACCGGAATCTGCGGAGCCTGTACGGTGCTGCTCAATGGCGAAGCCGTCAAGAGCTGTTGCCTGCTCGCGGTTCAAGTGAATGGGGCGGAGATCCAGACCGTGGAAGGGCTGGCGGCCGAGGGCGAACTCGATCCCCTCCAGATTGGATTCTGGGAGAAACATGGTTTGCAGTGCGGATTTTGTACTCCGGGAATGATCATGGCGTCCCATCAACTGCTACGGCGGAATCCAAACCCGTCGAAAGACGAGATTCGTCACGCCCTGGCCGGGAATCTCTGTCGTTGTACGGGCTACCAGCATATCGTCGAGTCCGTTCAGTTTGCCGCGGTCAAGATGAAGCCGGACACAACTGCGTAAGCGCGGGAGGTTCGGATCGGCGAGGAAGAGGGTGATCAATGGGGCAATGGGTAGGACAGAAGATTAAGCGGACGGAGGATCCCCGGCTCGTCACGGGAACCTCACACTATCTCGACGATTTATGGCTGCCGGGATTGGCGCATGCGATGATCGTTCGCAGCCTTTATGCCCATGCGCGGATCCTCAGCCTCGACACTTCGAGGGCCTTGGAGGCTCCGGGAGTGCTGACGGTGCTGACCGGAAACGATCTCGAGGGGAAGATCGGGAGTGTGCCCTGCGCCGCCGCGCTCCCTGACTTGAAGGTGCCCCATCACCCGGTCCTGGCGACCGGCAAAGTGCGCTACGTGGGCGAGCCCGTAGCCGTCGTGGTGGCATCCGACCGTTATGCGGCCCGGGACGCGATGGATCTCATTGAGGTGGAGTACGAACCACTCGATCCGGTCATCGATCCGGAAGAATCAATTCAACCCGGGGCTCCAGTTCTCCACGATCGGTGGGACAACAACACGGCCTTCGTTTTCAAGTACGACCATGGCGACGTCGAGAAGGCCTTCAGCTCCGCGGACAAAACCATACGCCAGCGCATCGTCAATCAGCGTCTGATACCCTGCGCCATGGAACCCCGAGGCGTGCTCGCGCAATACGCGCCCGGTGAGCGCCTGCTGACACTCTGGTCCTCCACCCAGATCCCTCATCTATTGAAGACGCAGGTGGCGGTGATGCTCGGCTTTCCGGAGAACCGCCTGCGGGTCATCACGCCTGAGGTGGGCGGAGGCTTCGGCAGCAAGC